>NZ_DATEJS010000279.1:0-14809 GCF_035277845.1 Microbacterium sp. | reverse complement strand
TGGCCGCCCAGTCACGCGACGAGCCCGAGCCGTACTCCTTGCCGCCCAGCACGACGAGCGGGGTGCCCGCGGCCGCGTAGTTCTGCGCGGCGTCGTAGATGAACGACTGCGGGCCGCCGTCCTGGGTGAAGTCGCGGGTGTACCCGCCCTCCACGCCGTCGAGCAGCTGGTTGCGCAGGCGGATGTTCGCGAACGTGCCGCGGATCATCACCTCGTGGTTGCCGCGGCGAGATCCGTAGGAGTTGAAGTCCTTGCGATCGACGCCGTGCTCGGTCAGATACTGACCGGCGGGGCTCTCCGCCTTGATGGAGCCGGCGGGCGAGATGTGGTCGGTGGTGACCGAATCGCCGAGCTTGGCGAGCACCCGCGCGCCCGCGATGTCGGCGACGGGCTCAGGCTGCAGCGTCATGCCCTCGAAGTACGGGGGCTTGCGCACATAGGTCGAGGCATCCGCCCACTCGAACGTGGCGCCCGTCGGCGTCGGCAGCGACTTCCAGCGCTCGTCGCCGGCGAAAACGCTCGCGTACTCGCGGTCGAACATCTCGGTGTCGATCGACGAGTCGATCGTCGCCTGCACCTCGGCGGCATCCGGCCAGATGTCCTTGAGGAACACGTCGTTGCCGTCGGTGTCGGTGCCGAGCGCATCGGCGTCGAAGTCGAAGTTCATCGAGCCGGCGAGGGCGTAGGCGATCACCAGCGGCGGCGACGCGAGGTAGTTCATCTTCACGTCGGGGTTGATGCGCCCCTCGAAGTTGCGGTTTCCGGAGAGCACCGCGGTCACCGCGAGGTCGTTCTCGTTGACCGCGGCCGAGACCTCTTCGATGAGCGGACCGGAGTTGCCGATGCAGGTGGTGCAGCCGTAGCCGACCGTGTAGAAGCCGAGGGCTTCGAGGTCGTCGGTGAGGCCCGCCTCCTCGTAGTACTCGGTGACGACCTTCGAGCCGGGCGCCATCGTGGTCTTCACCCACGGCTTGGCCTTCAGACCCTTCCGGGCCGCGTTGCGGGCGAGCAGGCCCGCCGCGAGCATGACGGAGGGGTTCGACGTGTTCGTGCACGAGGTGATCGCGGCGATCGTGACGGCGCCGTGGTCGAGCGTGTATTCGGTGCCGTCCGCCTGCACGACATGCGCCGGCTTCGACGCGGATGCCGGGGCGTGGCTGCGGTGGTGGTGCACGTGGGTGCTGTGCTCGCTCTCGGGGGTGTTCGAGGGCGGGTCGGAGGCCGGGAACGACTCGGCGATCTCGAGGTCGACGAGGTCGTGGTCGACGTCGGCGTAGTTGAGCAGGTCCTTCTCGAACTGCGCCTTCGCGTCGCTGAGGATGATGCGGTCCTGCGGGCGCTTCGGGCCGGCGATCGACGGCACCACGGTGCCGAGGTCGAGCTCCAGGTACTCGCTGAACACCGGCTCGACCGACGGGTCGTGCCACAGGGACTGCGCCTTGCTGTACGCCTCGACGAGCGCGACCTGCTCGTCGCTGCGTCCGGTCAGGCGCAGATAGTCGAGGGTCACGTCGTCGATCGGGAAGATCGCGGCGGTCGAGCCGAACTCCGGGCTCATGTTGCCGATGGTGGCGCGGTTGGCGAGTGGCACCGATGCCACGCCCTCGCCGTAGAACTCGACGAACTTGCCGACCACGCCGTGCTTGCGCAGCATGTCGGTGATCGTGAGCACGACGTCGGTGGCGGTGACGCCGGTGGGGATGGTGCCGGTCAGCTTGAAGCCGACCACGCGCGGGATGAGCATGGAGACGGGCTGGCCGAGCATGGCCGCCTCGGCCTCGATGCCGCCGACGCCCCAGCCGAGCACGCCGAGTCCGTTGACCATCGTGGTGTGCGAGTCGGTGCCGACGCACGTGTCGGGGTAGGCGCGCAGCACGCCGTCGACCTCGCGGGTGTAGGTGACGCGCGCCAGGTACTCGATGTTGACCTGGTGCACGATGCCGGTGCCGGGCGGGACGACCTTGAAGTCGTTGAACGCGGTCTGGCCCCAGCGCAGGAACTGGTAGCGCTCGCCGTTGCGCTGGTACTCGATCTCGACGTTGCGCTCGAACGCGTCGGCGCGGCCGAAGAGGTCGGCGATGACGGAGTGGTCGATGACGAGCTCGGCAGGCGAGAGCGGGTTGATCTTGGTCGGGTCGCCGCCGAGGTCGGCGACGGCCTCGCGCATCGTCGCGAGATCGACGATGCAGGGCACGCCGGTGAAGTCCTGCATGATCACGCGTGCCGGCGTGAACTGGATCTCGGTGTCCGGCTCCGCCTCGGCATCCCACGAGCCCAGCGCCTCGATCTGCTGCTTGGTGACGTTCGCGCCGTCCTCGGTGCGCAGCAGGTTCTCCAGCAGCACCTTGAGGCTGAACGGGAGCTTGTCGTAGCCCGGCACGGCATCGGTGCGGAAGATCTCGTAGTCGGTACTGCCGACCGTCAGGGTGCTCTTCGCACCGAAGCTGTCAACCGTGGACACGATTCGTCTCCTTCGTCGGCGGCGGATGCGGGAGGTCCCCGCACGTCCCATCTTTGCGCGCTGCGCCGGGCTCCACCAGTAGGGAGTGCCTCACGCAGCAACCGTCAATTTATCTTGACGTCAAGATAAATGTAGCACCGCGCAGGGCCGACGAACGCGCTCAGTCGTCCCGCGTGGCGCGCGCCGCGTGCGGATACAGAGCCCGCACCGCCAGCCACGTGACCGCCACGAGCGGCGCGAACAGGGGCAGCCCCATCAGCAGCTTGACGGTGCCGAGCGCCGTGACGGCGTCGGCGAGATAGAGGGGAACCTCGACGATCAGTCGAGCCGCGAACAGGCCCGTCCACAGCAGCGTGAGCCAGAGGTACGCCCGGCGCTTGCGGAGGTCGGCCCGCCACGCGGTGGCGTCGTCCATCATCCAGCCCACGGCGAGGCCGATGAGGGGCCAGCGCACGAGCACCGAGATCAGCAGCACGGCGCCGAAGACGGCGTCGATGACGAAGCCGTAGAGGAAATTGTCCTGCGCACGGCCGGTCCACAGGGCGATCCCGGCGGCGATCGCCGTGGCGACGAGTCCGCCCAGGGCCGACGCGAGCGGCTGCCGGGACAGCAGCCGGACGAGCGTGAAGGCCACGGCGATGCCGAGCGAGATCACCAACGGCAGCACCAGCTGCCGCGTGATCGTGTAGGCGACGACGAAGGCGAGCCCGGGGAGCACGGACTCCAGCACCCCGCGCCATCCGCCCATGGCGTGCCAGACCACGTGCCCGGTGCTGCCGGCCTGAGCGGGGTCGAGGCCCGCCCGTCGTGCGGCGCCGCCGAGCGCCGCGCCGATCACCTCGGAGGCGGCGGGGACCGCCGAACCGTCGTCCGCGCGGGATGCCGCGGCATCCTCCTCGCCGGCGCCGGATGCTCCTCCTGCCGGGTCCGGACTCACGCCGTGCCCGGGGTCGTCGGCATCTTCAGCGGGATGAGGTCGCGCGGCGGCATCGGGTTGCCGCCCCGCACGACCACGAGCGAACGGAAGAGGTCCTCGACGCTCGCCGCCGCGTTGACGTCTCCGGTCGCCGCACCCCCGATGACGCCGCGCAGGAACCAGCGCGGACCGTCGATGCCGACGAATCGCGCCAGGCGCTTGCCGGTCGTCCCGTCGGGGTTGGCCACGGGCACCTCGGCGAGCAGTTCGGGCCCGAGCGGTCCCTCGCGCTCCTCGACCCGGCCGCCCTGCTGGCGCACCTGCGCGCGGATCTGCTCCCGCGTCTCATCCCAGAGGCCCGCCGTCCGCGGCGCGGCGAAGGGCTGCACCTGCAGCGTGGAGTCGGCGTAGTCGAGCCCGACGGCAACGATGCGGTTCGTCTGCTCCTCGATCTCCAGTCGCAGATTCAGGCCCTCGCGGGGCAGCACCTTGATGCCGCCGAGGTCGATGTAGGGGCGGACCGGGTTCGCCTCGCTCTCGTCGAACGGACCCGCCGTCTCGCGGTCGTCCGGCGCCGACTTGCGTGCGGGCTGTTCGGGCAGGGCGTCGTCGCCGCTCATGCTGTCGCTCACGACATGCTCCTCGTCAGGGGGGTCGATTCGGTACTGACACCGGTGGATCCGAAGCCGCCGGCGCCGCGGATGCTGCCCTCCAGCTCGTCGACCGGCAGGAAGACGGCGCGGGCGACGGGCGCGACGATCAGCTGCGCGATGCGGTCGCCCACGGCGATGTCGAACGCGCTGTCGCGGTCGGTGTTCAGCAGGGCGACCTTGATCTCGCCGCGGTATCCGGCATCCACCGTGCCGGGAGAGTTGACGATGGTGATGCCGTGCTTGGCCGCCAGACCGCTGCGCGGCACCACGAAGGCGGCGTATCCCTCCGGCAGCGCGATGCGCACGCCGGTGCCGACGAGTGCGCGCTGTCCGGGCTCCAGCCGCAGCGCCTCCGCGGAGACGAGGTCGGCGCCCGCGTCACCCGGGTGCGCATAGGCCGGAAGCACGGGGGCGATAATGGGGACGTCCACGGTTTCGGTCACTCAACGAGGGTAATGCAGATGGCTACGAGCGGCACGCGCGCCGGCGACGACTACCGCGAGCGGCTGACGCCCTCGCTCTGGGCGATCGTGTCCGCAGCGGTGGTGGCCCCGATGGCCACGCTCGTCTTCGTGCCCCTCAACCAGACGCTCGCCCTCGCGATCGGGGTGCTCGTGGCGGTCCTCGTCGTCGTGCTGATGATCGCCGGAGCGCCGGTGATCAGCGTGCGCGGGGGCGTCCTGCACGCCGGGCGCGCCCACATCGACGTGCATCTGCTGGGCCGGCCGACGACCTACGAGGCCCTGCAGGCGCGTCAGGTGCGCGGCCCGGGGCTCGACCCGCGGGACTGGCACGTCATCCGCGGTGGGATCGACGGAGTGGTGCGGGTGACGGTCGAGGACCCGGACGACCCGACGCCGAGCTGGGTGCTCTCAACGCGAACGCCGGATCGCCTGGCGGCGGCGATCCGGCGTTCGCAGACGGGCGCTTAAGCCGCGCAGTCCTTGCAGATCGGCCCGGCCGGGTCCTCGTGGTCGAGCTGCGAGCGGTGCTTCACGAGGAAGCAGCTCACGCAGGTGAACTCGTCCTCCTGCGCGGGCAGCACGACGACGTCGAGCTCGAGGTCGGACAGATCGGCACCCGGCAGTTCGAAGCCCGAGGGGTTGTCCGCGTCCTCGACGTCGATCGACCCCGACGACTTGTCGGGCACGCGCTCCTTGAGCGCCTCGATCGACTCGCTCTCGTCTTCGTTCTTGCGCGGTGCGTCGTAATCGGTGGCCATTCCTGAACGTTCCTACTTCCGAGGGTTGTGTGTCTGCGGGCCCGTATGGGCGGCGACAGTTTGCACGAATCGGAACGAATTTGCAACTGCGATGTCAGAGGCCCGATCGCCCGGGAACGTGCATGGACGAAACCGGCGGCGCGCCCACGGTATTCCCGGCCTGCAGAACCTCCCGTGGGACCATGGAGCGAGCAGATCGGAGGCGCAGTTCGCATGGAACAGCTGAGAGTCATCGGGACCGAGGGCGAGACCCTCGTGCTCGCGACCGAATCCGGGGAGCGATTCACCCTGCCCGTCGACGACGTGCTCCGCGCCCAGCTGCGTCAGGCGCGGCGCGACCGCGACGAGGAGCAGGACCGCGGGCCGCGCACGAGCCCGCGGGAGATCCAGGCGCAGATCCGCGCCGGCCTGGGCGCCCGTGAGGTCGCCGAGCTGTTCGGCATCTCGATCGACGTCGTCACGCGATACGAGGGCCCTGTGCTGGCCGAGCGCGAGCACATCGTCGGCCAGGCGCTGGCCGTGCCCGTGCTCGTCGCCGACGACTTCGAGCACGACACCTCCCCCACCTTCGGCGCCGCCGTCCGCGCGAAGCTCGCCGAGGCCCACGCCTCCGGTGAGCGCTGGACGAGCTGGAAGGAAGAGGGCGGCTGGGTCGTCAGGCTCGAGTTCACCGTGGGCGAGGTCGAGCACGACGCACGCTGGTCGTTCGACCCGCGACGCACCACGCTGACGCCCGCGAACGCGGCCGCCACCCAGCTGTCCCGCCAGGGTGCGCTGCCCGAGGGGCTGATCCCGCGGCTGCGCGCGCTCGAGGTGCCGCTTCCGCCGGTCGCAGACGCCTCGGCGACCCCGGAGCCCGGCCTGCGTCGCCTCACCGAGGCCGACTACGCCGCGGCATCCGTCCAGGAGGCGGCCGTGCGATCCGCGCCGGCCGACGCCACCACGTCCAGCGACACGGCGGATCTGCTCGAAGCGCTGCGCCGTCGGCGCGGGCAGCGCGAACCCCTCCCGCTGCCCGAGGACGAGGACCAGGACACCGTCCCCACCGCACCGGTGGCTCCCGTCTCGATCTTCGACGCCTTCGGATCCGCCGACAGCCAGCCTGCCCCGGCGCCCGCCGACGACGAGCTCGACCTCCTCACGGAGGAACCCGCCGCCCGCACCGGCTCGACGCCGGGCGACAGCCGGCGCAAAGGCCGCCCGTCGATGCCGTCCTGGGACGAGATCGTCTTCGGCGCCCGCAGCGAGGACTCCTGATCAGAGCGCGGCGAGCGCACCGAGCTTGATCAGGGGCACAGCGCGCTCCTCGTCGGTGAGCGAGCCGTGCTGGCCGATCATCCGTTGCGGCGCCTTGTCGGCGAGCCGATCGTCGTAGTACGCGATGCCGGCGCGCGCCGCGACGATGACGTCGCCGATGCGCGGACGCACGGCATCCGTGGTCCGGCCGAACAGGCCCGCGGCGATCGCCTCGTCCCGGGACATCACCCAGGAACGGGATGCCTCCGCCTCGCGCCACGCGGCGAGCACGGCATCGCTCGCCCCGTCCTCCGCGTACACGTGCAGCATGCGCGGCTCTCCGGCGATCTGGCGCACGCCGTCCACGAGCGCATCGCCGTCTTCGAGCAGCACCTGCCGGTGCCGCGGCACGTCGACCATGCCGTGGTCGGCGGTCACGACCGCCCCCACGCCGGGGCCGAGTGCCGCACTGAACGAGCGCACGACGCCGTCGAGCATCTCCAGCTGTGCGGCCCACTGGTCGGACTGCCAGCCGTGCCGGTGGCCGATCGTGTCGAGCTCGGGGGCGTACAGATAGATGAGCGAGCCCGGATGCTGCCCCGCGAGCGCGGCCGCGGTCAGCGCCCGCTCACGCAGATCGTCCACTCCGATGAAGTCCGCGCCGCGCATCGTCGCGACGCTGAAGCCGGTGCCGCGGTAACGGGCCCGGGAGACGACGAACGCGGGGCGCTGGATCGCCTGCCACCGCTGGAGCAGCGGTTCCGAGCGCTGCCACGTCATCGGGTCGAGCCCGTCGTCCTGCCATCCGGTGAGCTGATTGGAGACCACGTCGGTGCCCGGAACCCGCACCCGGTAGCCGACGATGCCGTGCTCGCCCGGGTCGGCGCCGGTGAGGAGGCTCGTGAGGGCCGCCGCGGTCGTCGACGGGAAGACGGTGCGCGCGACCGCGCGGCGCCCGCCCGCGGCGGTGAGCGTGCGGGCATAGGCCGCACGCTGCGAGAGGTTCCGGGCGCCGAGGCCGTCGACGACGAACACGATGGCGCTGCGCACCGGGGCGAACCACGAGGAGCGACCGTCCAGCGCCGCCTGCAGCTGCACGACGACGTCGGTGAGGCTCCGGGCGTCGGCGGGCTCCCCCGGTAGGCTGAGGCTCATCCGGCCAAGTCTCGCACAGTCGTCACCGCCGGCCCCGCTCCGAACTCGAAGATCGCCCCACCTGTATGCCAGCTCAGACTCCCCCGCCCGCCCCCGGCCGCGAACGCATCGAAGACGTCGATGTCTCCGCCGAGATGCAGGGCTCGTACCTCGAGTACGCGTACTCGGTGATCTACTCCCGCGCCCTGCCGGACGCCCGCGACGGCCTGAAGCCGGTGCAGCGGCGCATCCTGTACCAGATGGCCGACATGGGGCTCCGCCCCGACCGCGGGCACGTGAAGAGCGCCCGTGTGGTCGGCGAGGTGATGGGGAAGCTGCATCCGCACGGCGACTCGGCGATCTACGACGCCCTGGTCCGCCTCGCCCAGCCGTTCACCCTGCGGGTGCCGCTCGTGGACGGGCACGGCAACTTCGGCTCGCTCGACGACGGCCCCGCGGCATCCCGCTACACGGAGGCGCGGCTGGCGCCGCCGGCGCTGGCCCTGACCGAGAGCCTCGACGAGGACGTCGTCGACTTCATCCCCAACTACGACGGTCAGTTCCAGCAGCCGGAGGTGCTGCCGGCCGCGTACCCGAACCTGCTCGTGAACGGCGCGTCCGGCATCGCGGTCGGCATGGCCACGAACATGGCCCCGCACAACCTCGTGGAGGTCGTCGGCGCCGCCGTGCACCTGCTGCAGAACCCGCAGGCCACTGTCGAGGAGCTGATGGCGTTCGTGCCCGGCCCCGACCTGCCGTCGGGCGGCATCATCACGAGCCTCGACGGCGTGAAGGACGCCTACGCGACCGGCCGGGGCACGTTCCGCACCCGCGCGAAGGTGTCGATCGAAGCGCTCGGACCGCGCCGCACGGGCATCGTGATCACGGAGCTGCCGTACCTCGTCGGTCCCGAGCGGGTGATCGAGAAGATCAAGGATGCCGTCAACGCGAAGAAGCTGACCGGCATCGCCGACGTCGCCGATCTCACCGACCGCAAGAACGGCCTGCGGCTGATCGTCCAGATCAAGACCGGGTTCGATCCGAAGGCCGTCCTGGAGCACCTGTACCGCCTGACGCCGCTCGAGGACTCGTTCAGCATCAACAACGTCGCCCTGGTCGGAGGTCAGCCGCAGACACTCGGGCTGCGCGAGCTGCTGCGCGTCTACCTCGACCACCGCATCCGCGTCGTCACCCGCCGAAGCGAGTACCGTCTCGCCCGCAAGCGCGAGCGCCTGCACCTGGTCGAGGGCCTGCTCATCGCGATCCTCGACATCGACGAGGTCATCCAGGTCATCCGCACCTCGGACGACAGCGAACAGGCCCGCACGCGCCTCCAGGACGTCTTCGACCTCTCCGAGGTGCAGGCGGAGTACATCCTCGAGCTGCGGCTGCGGCGCCTCACGAAGTTCTCCCGCATCGAGCTCGAGGCCGAGCGCGACGAGCTGAATGCCCAGATCGAGGAGCTCGTGAAGCTGCTCGGCAGCGAGGAGCTGCTGCACGCCCAGGTGGCGCGCGAGCTGGATGCCGCCGCCGAGACGTACGGCACTCCGCGGCGCACGCTGCTGCTGGACGGCGGCCCGATCCAGCCCCGCTCCCGCGCCGCGGCGCCGGCCGACCTGCAGATCGCCGACACCCCGTGCCGCGTGTACCTCTCGGCGACCGGGCGCATGGCGCGCACCGACCTCGGCGAGGACACGGCCATCGTCCCGCCCGCGCGCCGGTCGAAGCACGACGCCGTGCGCAGCAGCGTGGACACCACGACGCGCGGCGACGTGGTCGCCGTCACGACCCTCGGGCGCATGCTCCGGTTCTCGCCGGTGGACCTGCCTGCGGTGCCCGGGAACTCCGTGCAGCTCGCCGCCGGCACGCGCGTGGACCAGTATCTGGGACTTTCTAAGGACGAGCACGTGGTCGCCCTCGTCCCCCTCGCGGAGCAGCCCGCGATCGCGCTCGGCACCGCCCAGGGCGTCGTCAAGCGCGTCGCGACGTCGGAGCTCGCGAACAAGACCGATGCCGAGGCGATCTCGCTCAAGCCCGGTGACCGGGTCGTGGGCGCCGCGGTCGCCCCCGACGACGTGGAGCTCGTGTTCGTCACCAGCGACGCCCAGCTGCTGCGCTTCGACGCGGCATCCGTCCGGCCGCAGGGCCGCGCCGCCGGCGGCATGGCCGGCGTCCGCGTGGCGCCGGGCGAGCGCGTGGTGTTCTTCGGCGTGATCCCGGACCCGCAGGATGCCGTCGTGGTGACCATCGCGGGGTCGACGCAGGCGCTCGCGGGCGCGGATGCCGGCGCCGCGAAGGTGTCGGACTTCGCCGAGTTCCCGGCGAAGGGCCGCGCGACGGGCGGCGTGCGCGCGCAGCGGTTCCTGAAGGGCGAGGACACCCTCACGCTCGCGTGGGTGGGCACCGAGCCGCGTGCGGTCGGTCCGGACGGATCGGTGCGTCAGCTGCCGGAGGCGGGCGCGAAGCGCGACGCATCCGGAACGCCGCTCGACGCCGTCATCGGAGCGGTCGGCACCGTCGTCGCCTGACCGGCCATCGCCTGCCCCTGGACCGACCGTCCGCGGTCAGGTCAGCGCCAGCAGGGCGTCCGTGCCGCCCGGCACCGCGAGGGTGACCAGCTTGGTGTCGAACGTCACGAGCCGGGCGTCGGATGCCACCGCCAGCGCGAGCAGGTAGGAGTCGGTGACCTGCGCGCTGGAGAGCAGCCGCTCGCGCCGCACGTCGCCGGTCAGCAGGCTCACCGAGTCCGCGAGGAACTCGTGCTCCGGGTGGGCGACGAGGCTCGTGAGGCTCATCACCACCGCGGGCATCGACTGCGGGTTCGGGTACTTCGGATGTGCGAGGATCCGAAGCGCCCCGTTCTGCACGACCGGCGACGTGCACCACGTCGTGCCGGATCGGGAGGCGAACCAGCGGTGCGCCCGTTCATGGTGCACGTGCAGCGGATCGACCAGCGCGATCACGACGTTCACGTCGAGGAGGAACCGGGTCATGGCAGGTCGTCCCGCAGCCGGTTGACGTCGTCCAGTGTCGCCGAGCCTGCGCCGGCGGCGCGCGGCAGGAGCACGATCCCGTTGCGGCGGCCTCCCTCGCGGGCCCGCTCGGTGAGGGTCGCGCGCGCGAGCTGGGACAGCGCCTCCCCCAGCGTCAATCCACGCGCGTCGGCGTACTGGCGCGCGGCGGCGAGCACATCGTCGTCGATGTTCAGCGTGGTGCGCATGCGTCGATCATCACGCATCACGCATCGCCGGTCAACGTCAGGCGTCGATGCGCTCCCGACCCAGCCGATCCGACGAGGTGACGATGAACTCGCGTCGCGGTGCGACGTCGTTGCCCATGAGCATCTCGAAGACGGAGGTGGCCGCTTCGGCATCCTCCACCCGTACGCGGCGCAGGGTGCGGCCGGCGCGATCCATCGTCGTGGTGGCGAGCTGCTCGGCATCCATCTCGCCGAGGCCCTTGTACCGCTGGATGGGTTCCTGCCAGCGCTTTCCGGACTTGGTGAGCTTCGCGAGGAGCCCGTGCAGCTCCTGCTCGCTGTAGGTGTACAGCGTCTCGGCCGGGCGGCCCCCGCGTCCGTTCACGATGACCCGGTGCAGTGGCGGGACCGCGGCGAACACGCGGCCGTCCTCGATGAGCGGGCGCATGTACCGGAAGAAGAGCGTGAGCAGCAGGGTGCGGATGTGCGCGCCGTCGACGTCGGCGTCGCTCATCAGGATGATCTTGCCGTAGCGGGCGGCATCCAGATCGAACGTGCGGCCGGATCCGGCGCCGACGACCTGGATGATCGAGGCGCATTCGACGTTCGAGAGCATGTCGCTGACGGACGCCTTCTGGACGTTGAGGATCTTGCCGCGGATGGGCAGCAGCGCCTGGTGCTCGCTGTCGCGGGCGAGTTTCGCCGTACCGAGGGCCGAGTCGCCCTCGACGATGAACAGCTCCGACTCCGCGACGTCGTTCGACCGGCAGTCGACGAGCTTGGCCGGCAGCGACGAGGACTCCAGTGCGTTCTTGCGCCGCTGGGTCTCCTTGTGCGCCCGGGCGGAGATGCGCGCCTTCATCTCCGCGACGATCTTGTCCAGAAGCAGCGCCGACTGCAGCTTGTCGTCGCGCCGCGCGGAGGTGAGTCGCTCGGTGATGCCGCGCGAGACCACGTTGGACACGATCTGGCGCACGGCGGGCGTGCCGAGCACCTCCTTGGTCTGCCCCTCGAACTGGGGTTCGGGCAGGCGCACGTTCAGCACGACGGTGAGGCCCGCCATGATGTCGTCCTTCTCGAGCTTGTCGTTGCCCACCTTGAGCCGGCGGGCGTTCGCGTCGACCTGGGCGCGGACGGACTTCAGCAGCCCCTGCTCGAAGCCCTGCTGGTGCGTGCCGCCCTTGGGGGTCGCGATGATGTTCACGAACGAGCGCACCGTGGTGTCGTAGCCGGTCCCCCAGCGCAGCGCCACGTCGACCTCGCACTGGCGCTCCACCTCGGTCGGCACCATCGCGCCGGATGCCTGCAGCACCGGCACGGTCTCGGTGAACCCGCCGGTGCCCTGGAGGCGCCACACCTCCGTGACGGCGCTGTCGGGCGCGAGGAACTCGGCGAACTCCGAGATCCCGCCGTCGTATTTGAAGGACGTCTCCGTCGGCCCCGCGTCGGCGTCCCGCTCGTCGCGGATGACGATCTCGAGCCCGGGCACGAGGAACGCGGTCTGCCGGGCGCGCTGGACGAGCTCGTCCAGCCCGAACGAGGCATCCTTCGTGAAGATCTGCCGGTCCGCCCAGTAGCGGATGCGGGTGCCGGTCACGCCGCGCGCGACCTTGCCGACGGTGCGCAGCTCGCTGGCCGCGTCGAACGCGGTGAACCGCGACTCCGGCGAGCCGTTCGCGAAGACGCCGGGCTCGCCGCGGTGGAACGACATCGCCCAGGTCTTTCCGCCGCGGTCGACTTCGACGTCGAGCCGCTCGGACAGTGCGTTCACGACGGAGGCGCCGACGCCGTGCAGGCCGCCCGAGGCGGCGTACGACCCGCCGCCGAACTTGCCGCCGGCGTGCAGCTTGGTGAACACGACCTCGACGCCGGAGAGCCCGGTGCGCGGCTCGATGTCGACGGGGATGCCGCGCGCGCGGTCGCGCACCTCGACGCTGCCGTCGGCGTGCAGCACCACGTCGATGCGGGTTCCGAAACCGCCGAGCGCCTCGTCGACCGAGTTGTCGATGATCTCCCACAGGCAGTGCATGAGGCCGCGGCTGTCGGTCGACCCGATGTACATGCCGGGGCGTTTCCGCACGGCTTCGAGGCCCTCAAGCACCTGCAGGTGGTGGGCGGAGTACTCGGCTGTCACGATCATCCAGACTATCGGGCGTGCCCGGTGCCGCCGCCGCGGACACGGCGGTTGCGGCCGCTCTGATGACGCCGCGCTACGCGGTGAGCGAACCGCACGGCGTTCCGGGCATTCTTCTCGGGTGCGCGTGGTTGTATGTCAGTGACGGAGGAAGTTGCGACTGACCGAGGAGGCACCGAAATGACCACGCTCACGGCCCACAACGAGACCACCGGGGCCCCCTTCTACCGACTCACCGCTGCCGACCGCTGCGACTCGTGCGGCGCGCAGGCGTACATCGCCGCCGAGGTCAACGGCAGCGAGCTGCTCTTCTGCGCCCACCACGGCCGCAAGTACGAGGCGAAGCTCCGCGCGGTCGCGACGACGTGGCACGACGAGACCGCCCGCCTCAACGACGAAGCCTGATCCGGATCAGCCGCTGACGTCCCGCCGGTAGCGGCGCGGGAGAGCGGGAGAGACGCGCAGCGCGATCTCCTCACCGATCGTGTCGATCGCCTCGGCGAGACCGGTGGCGGTGCACTCCCCGCTTCCGCCCGGTCCGTACACGGTCACCTCGTCGCCGACCGTGGCATCCGGCCAGCCCTGCACCTGCGACTGCGTCGCATCGATGCGCTCCAGGCGCCGCGTGCCGCCCGGCGTCCCGACGCTGACGCGTCCGGCGAGTGCGGACGGCAGGCCGTCGAGCATCCCGATCCCGATCTCGACCGTGTCGTCCGTCACCGCGAGCACGGGCGCCGTCAGCCGCGCGATCGGACGGATGCCGAGAGCATCGGCCTCCGGGCCGCCGGCGGGGTGGATGCCGTACGCGAACGCGCCGACGCGCACCAGGTCGTATCGGAACTCCGCGCGGGCGAAGGACGCCGCGCTGGCCGCCAGATGGCGCAGCCCGGGGTCCAGGCCGGCGGCGCGCGCCTCGTCGACCGCCCAGTCGAACACGGCGCGGGCGGCGTCGTCCTCCGTGTCGGATGCCTCGGCGATGTGGCTCCACACGCCGACGACGCGGATGGCGCCGTCGGACTCGAGCCGGGCGGCACGCGCGACGACGGCGGGCCAGTCCTCCGGCCTGATCCCGTTGCGGTGCAGGCCGGTGTCGATCTTCAGGTGCACGCGCTGCGCGCGCACCGCGGCGGCATCCTCGAGGAGGTCCGGGTCGCCGACGCCGAGATCGAGGTCGGCGGCCACGGCGAGTTCGGCGTCCTCCCGGGACCCGATCATCCACGCGAACACCCGGGCGTCCGGACCGAGCTCCTGCCGCACGACGATCCCGTTCGCGACGTCGAAGGTGCCGAACCAGCGCACGCCGGCATCCCACGCGCGGCGCGCGACGGGCGCGACGCCGTGACCGTACGCGTCGTCCTTGACGACGAGCATGTGCCGCGCGGGGGCGACCCGTTCGCGGATGACGGCGAGGTTCGCGTCCAGCACGTCGAGGTCGATGTCCAGATGCGCGCTCATGCGACGGCCTCCCGCAGCGCGCGGCGGCCGACCGCCGTCACGATCTCGGACTCGTGCAGGCCGGTGGCCGCGGCCCAGTCGCGCACGCTCGGCTCGCCGAGCGCGGGGTCTCCGAAGAAGACGGCCTCGTCGCCGCGCCGCACGTCGAGGTCGTCGATGTCGATCATGCACACGTCCATGGCCACCCGGCCGACGATGGGGCGCCGCACGCCCGAGATGACGACGTCGGCGGCGCCGCCGAGCGAGCGCACGATGCCCTGTGCGTAGCCTCCCGTCACGAGGGCGATGCGGGTGTCGCGGGCGGCGCGGTGCCGGTACCCGTAGGAGACGCCCTCGCCGGCGCGCAGGCGCTTGACCACGAGGGCGGTGCCGGACAGGCGCATCGCGGCCGACCGGCCC
>NZ_DATEJS010000278.1:0-2182 GCF_035277845.1 Microbacterium sp. | reverse complement strand
CCCGCGGAGGCGGCGAACCGGCGCGCGACGGCCCCGATCATCCACATCCGCACCAGGGCTTCGCCGCGCCGGCCGGGCACCGCGAGCAGGTGCGGCAGGCTGTTGCCGAGGGCGAGAGCGAGGTCGCGCCTGGCGGACGTGGGGTCGGTTCGCCGCACCGCGTCGCACGCGTGGGCGAACGCCGGCGGGTTCGCGTCGAGCGCCCCGGCGAAGGCGCCCGCCGAACTTCCGACGACCAGGTCGAACGGTCCGTGCGGCCACGTGGAGAGCACGCCGAGGGTCCATGCGATGCCGGTGATGCCACCCGAGCCGAGTACCAGCGCGGTCCCCATGCACGGAATCTATACCTGCGGATCGCCGCGATCACCCGGGGCGAGTCCGGAGCGGCCGCAGCGGCGACGGCCGGCGCCGCGAAGATGAGGCGGATGCCCCATGCGCCGCCGCCCGCGGCGCGCGACAGTGGGCGCATGAACACCTCGAACGCATCCGGGACGCCGGCATCCGCCGCGGCCGACGTCACCGCGAACCCGCTGCTGCCGGGCGGCGACGACGAGCGCTTCACCGGGTTCGGCGTGATGGGCCTCGGCTTCTCCGGCGGCCACTACCTGGCGCTGCGCGTCTGGACGGCGACGTCCATCGGCGCCCCGTACCGCGCCGTCTGGCACCGGGACCCGCACGGCCGGTGGCACATGGTCACCACCGCGCCCGCCGAGTTCAGCTGCCCGCGGTACTTCAGCACCGCGGCCACCTCCGAACGCGCCGGGTCGATCGACCTCGACTGGCTGGACGAGACGCGCCTGCGGGTGCGCATCCCGGGCGTGCTCGAGTGGGACGTGGCGCTGCGCGCGACGCCGGCCACGCGGGCCATGACGGCCCTGGCCGGGGCGATGCCCCCGGCGGCGCGGCGCAGCGATCCGCTGCTCGGGGCGATGGGTCCGCTCTCCCGCCCGATGCTGCGCGCGGGACGCATGCGGCTGACCGGAGCCGCCCCGAACCGGCAGCGCTTCCAGGTGGTGCCGCTGCGCGTCTGGCGGGTCGCCGGCAGCACGGCGACCCTCGCGGGGGCCGGCCTGGGGGAGCCGCGCGCACTCGGGCAGCAGACGCGGCTCGGGGACTTCTGGATGCCCCAGCGCGGCATCTTCTATGTCGGCGAGGCGCGCTTCGACGCGTTCGACCCGGCGCGGCATGCGCCCGCGGACGCACCGGTCGCGGCCGGGTGACGTCGCCCTCTGGCACCGTCGCATCCCGGGGCACACAATGGTGCCGTGGGCGCGTCATCGGCGGCACCGACGCGGGCCGAGGTGCTCGCGGCGCTGTCGGTCGCCATCGACCTGGGACTCGGTCAGCCCGCCGAGCACATGCTGCGGGCCGCGACGCTCGCGAGCCGTCTCGCCGAGCGCGTCGGGCTCACCGAGAAGCAGCGCGGCGGCGCGTACTACGCGACCCTGCTCATGTGGATCGGCTGCACCGCCGACTCCCAGGAGTACGCCCGCTGGTTCGGAGACGACATCGCGGTGCGGGGCGCGTCGTACCTCGTGGACTGGTCGGGCCTGCCGTTCGCCCGGTTCCTCGTGGAGAACGTCGCGCGCGGCCGGCCGCTGCCGCAGCGCGCGGTGACGTTCGCCGAGCTCATGGTGAGCGCCCGCGGCAACCTCGGGCGGCTGCTGCATTCGCACTGCCTGTCGGCATCGCTGCTCGCCGGCCGGCTCGGCCTGCCTCCGGGCGTGGGCGACGCGGTCTCGGCCGCCTTCGAGCGGTACGACGGGCGCGGGATGCCGCAGGGGCTGTCCGGCGCGGCCATCCCGATCGAGATGCGCATCGCGCAGCTCGCCGACACCGCCGAGGTGCACCACCGGCTCCACGGCGTCGACGGCGCGACCGCGATGACGCGCCAGCGACGGGGCGGGCAGTTCGACCCGGCGGTCGTGGACGCGTTCGTCGCGGATGCCGCGGAGCTGCTCGACCTCCCGCACGGGTCCGCGGCGTGGGCCGCTGCGCTGGACTGTGCACCGGATCGCGACGAGGTGCTGCAGGATGCCGCCCTCGACGAGACCCTCGCCGCGATCGGCGACTTCGCGGACCTCAAGTGCCCGTTCCTGCTCGGGCACTCGCGGGGCGTGGCGGCGCTCGCCGCCGCGGCAGCAGGCCTCGCCGGACTGCCCGCGGGCGAGGCCGCGACGCT
>NZ_DATEJS010000277.1:0-3890 GCF_035277845.1 Microbacterium sp. | reverse complement strand
CCGATCGCGAGCGCGGCCAGCACCCCGGATGCCGTGGACGGCGCCCATGCGAGGGAATCCGCGTCCGGCCGGTGCAGGGCGGCGATGACCCCGACGACGCCGAGGAGCAGGCACACCACCCGGCCGACGGGCGGGAACCCGGCCTCGAGCATCCCCGCGGCTGCGGCGACCACGAGCAGCACGATCGCGATGCCGGTCAGCAGCGCGGCCTTGTCGCCGGTGCCGAACAGCCCGATCGCGACGTCCTTCGCCCACGGCGGCGCCGCGTCGATCAGGGTGCCGCCGATGGCCGCGAACGGACTCGATGCCGACGCGCCGATGGCCGCCGTCAGCTCGCCGATCCCCGCGCCGAGCACGACGGCGGCGATCCCGGCTGCGGCGGCGAGCGCATACCGCGAACGACCTGCCATGGGCTCAGCGTACGATCGGCCGGCCCGCCCAGACCCCGGATCCGATGACAGATCGGTGACAGAAACAGGTCGGCTCATGCGTGACGCCGCGGGCATCGAGGATGACCGCGGCCCCCATTAGGCTCGTGGGCATGGGCGACCTCTTCGACGGCTACGGCGCGCACGGCACGGCACGGAAGACCCCGCAGGGGATGCCGGCGTTCGACGAGATGTTCGCGGGCGACGGCGCATCCCGTGATGCGTACGAGGAGCTCCATCAGGCGCTCGCCCTGATGACGCAGGAGGAGCTGCGCGGGCGCACCGAGTCGCTCGCGAGCTCGTATCTGGCGCAGGGCGTCACCTTCGACTTCGCCGGCGAAGAGCGCCCGTTCCCGCTCGACGCGGTGCCGCGCATCATCCAGTACGACGAGTGGTCGCATGTCGAGGCGGGTGTCAAGCAGCGCGTCAAGGCGCTCGAGGCGTTCCTCGACGACACGTACGGGCGGCAGAACTGCGTGCGCGACGGCGTGGTGCCGGCGCAGCTGATCGCCTCGAGCCAGTACTTCTACCGGCAGGCGTCCGGCATCCACTCCGCGAACGGGGTGCGCATCCACGTGTCGGGCATCGACCTCATCCGCGACGAGCACGGGCAGATGCGCGTGCTCGAGGACAACGTGCGCGTTCCGTCGGGCGTCAGCTACGTCATCTCCAACCGGCGGGTGATGGCGCAGACCCTGCCGGAGCTGTTCGTCTCCATGCAGGTGCGTCCTGTGGGCGACTACCCGAACCGCCTCCTCGCCGCGCTGCGCGCCGCCGCCCCGGCCGGCGTCGACGACCCCGAGATCGTCGTGCTCACGCCCGGCGTCTACAACTCGGCCTACTACGAGCACACGCTGCTCGCCCGCCTGATGGGCGTCGAGCTCGTCGAGGGCCGCGACCTCGTCTGCCAGGGCGGCAAGGTGTTCATGCGCACCACCCGCGGTCCGAAGCGGGTCGACGTGATCTACCGCCGCGTCGACGACGACTTCCTCGACCCGCTGCAGTTCCGCGCGAACTCCATGCTCGGCGCACCGGGCCTCATGCTCGCGGCGCGTCTCGGCAACGTCACGATCGCCAACGCGGTGGGCAACGGCGTCGCCGACGACAAGCTGCTCTACACGTACACGCCCGACCTCATCCGCTACTACCTGTCCGAGGAGCCGATCCTGCCGATCGTCGACACCTGGCGGCTGGAGGATCCGGGCGCCCTCGAAGAGGTGCTCGACCGGCTCGACGAGCTCGTCGTCAAACCTGTGGACGGCTCCGGCGGCAAGGGCCTGATCGTCGGTCCGGATGCCTCCCGTGCCGAGCTCGACGCCATGCGCACGCGTCTGCAGACCGATCCGCGCGGCTGGATCGCGCAGCCCGTCGTGATGCTCTCGACCATCCCGACCCTCGTGGAGGACGGGATGCGTCCCCGGCACGCCGACCTGCGCCCGTTCGCGGTCAACGACGGCGACGACATCTGGGTGCTGCCGGGCGGCCTCACCCGCGTCGCCCTGCCCGAGGGGCAGCTGGTCGTGAACTCCAGCCAGGGCGGCGGGTCGAAGGACACCTGGGTCGTCGGGGGAGCCGCCCCCGCGCACGTCGAGTACGCGCAGGGCTACGGGCTCGCGGGGCTCGTCGCCGATCAGGCGTCCGCCGCGACGCAGGCGATCCCGATCATCTACGACACCGCCGCGCCTCCGCCGGACCTGTCCCCGCAGGATGCCCCCACCCCTGCCCCGGTGCGCCACGCCCAGGAGGAGCAGCAGCAGCAGGAGGGCCCGACATGCTGAGCCGCATCGCCGAGTCCCTCTTCTGGATCGGCCGGTACATCGAGCGGTCCGACGGCACCGCCCGCATCCTCGACGTGCACCTGCAGCTGCTGCTGGAGGACCCGTGGATCGACGAGGACACCGCATGCCGTTCGCTGCTCGCCGTCATGGGCTCGCCCGTCGACGGCCCGGTGCGCCGCGGCGACGTGCTCAGCCGCCTGGGGGTCGACCGCGGCGATCCGTCGTCGATCGTGTCATCGTTCGGGGCCGCGCGTGAGAACGCCCGCCGCGCCCGCGAGATCGTCTCCACCGAGCTGTGGGAGTGCCTGAACACGACGAACGCGCGGATGCCGCGGCGCCTGCAGTCCGACAAGGCGCACGGCTTCTTCGCCTGGGTCCGGGAGCGCGCGGCGCTCGCCGTGGGCATCGTGGACACCTCCACGAGCCACGACGAGGCCTGGCAGTTCTTCACGCTCGGCCGTTCGATCGAGCGCGCCGACATGACCGCGCGGCTGCTCGCCACCCGCACCCTGACCGAGGCATCCGGCCCGTCGTGGACCACCATCCTGCGTTCGTGCGGGGCGTACGAGGCGTACGTGCGCACCTACCGCGGCATGCCGATCGCGGCGAACGCGGCCGAGTTCCTGCTGCTCGACCGCCTGTTCCCGCGCTCGGTGATCTACTCGATCTGGCAGGCGGAGCAGTGCATGAGTGCGATCGACCCGCGGGTCGATCGGGTCGGCCACTCCAACCAGGTGCTGCGGGCGCTCGGCCGCATCCGCAACGAGCTGGAGTACCGGCCGATCGGCGAGATCCTGAGCGAGCTGCCGGCCCACATGGAGAGCGTGCAGCTCGTCACCCGCGAGGCGTCCGAGGCGATCCGCCAGCGCTTCTTCCCCACGCAGACAGAGCCCAGCTGGATCGGAGAGACCTCATGAAGCGCCTGCGCATCGAGCACGTCACCGGGTTCAGCTATCAGGGCGACGTGGCGGCGTCGTACAACGAGGCGCGGATGCTGCCGGGCACCACCGACAGCCAGTTCGTGCTGACCTCGTCGCTCGACATCGAGCCGGCCGCGGCCGTGCACTCGTACGTCGACTACTTCGGCACCCGGGTGAGCTCGTTCGACGTGCTGTCGTCGCACTCCGACCTGCGGATCACGGCGCGCTCGCTCGTCGAGGTGCGCCCGCGCCCCATCGAGCCGACCGGCATCACCTGGGACCGGCTCGCCGCCGACGCCCGGCGCCAGGTCTCCACGGTGGAGCAGCTCGTGCAGACCGACCGCACCCGGCCGCATCCCGAGGTCGCCGAGATCGCGCAGTCGATCGCAGCCCGGCGCGACGAGCCGTGGCACGCCGCGCAGGACATCTGCATCGCGGTGGGGGACGCCGTGGAGTACCAGTTCGGCGTGACGAAGGTGCACACCACCGCCGCCGAGGCGTGGGAGGCCCGCAAGGGCGTGTGCCAGGACATGGCCCACATCGCCGTCGGAGCGCTGCGGTCGGTCGGCATCCCCGCGCGGTACGTGTCCGGCTACCTGCACCCGAGCGCGGACGCGGCGATCGACGTGCCGGTCACGGGCGAGTCGCACGCGTGGGTGGAGTGGTTCGCCGGCGAGTGGCAGGGCTTCGACCCCACGAACAACATCGAGATCGGCGACCGGCATGTCCTCGTCGGGCGCGGCCGCGACTACGGCGATGTGCCT
>NZ_DATEJS010000276.1:0-4523 GCF_035277845.1 Microbacterium sp. | reverse complement strand
GCCAACACGCTGGTGGTCTTCGAGCTGTCGGCCATGACCGACGCCCGCGCACGGTTCCTCCCCGCCCCGGAGCTCGGCCCCCGCGAGGAGTGACCCGTCGGGCGGCTGCCGGGCGGGCGACCCTCGGGGTCAGCGGGCTGCCGGGCGGGTGGAGGCGCGGATGACGAGCGCGGTCTCGAGCACGTCGGCCGCCCTGGGCGCGCCCGTCTCGATCCCGCGCACCAGGGTGTCGACCGCCCGCTCGCCGAGCGCGTCGAAGTCCTGGCGGACGGTGGTCAGCGGCGGGCGGAAGTCGGCGGCATCCGCGATGTCGTCGAAGCCGACCACGCTGACCGCACCCGGCACGTCGCGGTGCGCGTCGGCGAGGGCGCGCAGTGCGCCGAGTGCCATCTGGTCGTTCGCGGCGAACAGGGCGGTGGCATCCGCCGCCAGGGTCATCGCCGCCGCGTGACCGGAGGCCGCGGTCCAGTCGCCGCGCAGCACCGTGGGTTCGGGGACGGATGCCTCGGCCAGCGCCTCGCGCCAGCCGCGCTCGCGCTCGGCCGCCGCGAACGAGCCGAGCGGGCCCGCCAGGTGATGCACCGTCGCGTGCCCGAGCTCCAGCAGGTGGCGCACCGCGGCGCCCGCTCCCCCGGCGTGATCGGTGTGCAGCGTCGCGTGCGGCCCGACCGCGCCGGACGCGTCGACGACCATGAGCGGCAGGTCGTCGGGCAGCCCGCCCGCGGTGAGCGCGGTCGCCTCGTTCAGGATGATGGCGCCGTCGACCTCCTGGTCGCGCAGCTGCGCGAACGCATCCTGCGCGTCGCCCGCTGCGGAGACGGTCACCACGACGAGGGCGTAGCCGCGGGAGGCCGCCGCATCCGCGACGGCCTGCAGCATCCGCGAGTTCCCGACGGACGCCAGCGTCGATACCATCAGACCGAGCGTGTGCGTGCGCCCCGTGCGCAGAGCGCGTGCCGCCCGGTGCGGTCGGTAGCCGAGCTCCGCCATGGCGACGCGCACGCGCTCCCGGGTGGCGGGGTCGACGCGCGGGCTGTCGTTGGCGACGCGCGAGACCGTCTGACCGGACACGCCGGCGAGCCGGGCGACGTCCGCCATCGAGACGCGCCGTACGGCGGGCAGATCGTCGAGTGCCAAGATGCACCTCCTGTGTTGACGTCAACATATCCTACGCCGTAGCATGTTGACGTGAACATGACCCCTGTCGCCCCGCCCGAAGCGGTCAGCCTCGGCGCCGGCGTCGTCCGTCGAGGCGCGACGCTGGCCGACGGCCGCGAGCTGCTGTATTACGACGACCCCGGCACCTCCCTGGGCCCGGACCGTGCCGTCGATGCGCGTGCCCTCGACCCGCGGCCGGACACCGCCACGATGCGGCTCGACGTGCTCACCGGCGACTGGATCTCCGTGGCGGCGGCCCGTCAGAACCGCACCTTCCTGCCGCCGGCCGAGCTCGACCCGCTCGCCCCGCAGACTCCGGCGAACCCCAGCGAGATCCCGGCCCGGTACGACGTCGCGGTGTTCGAGAACCGCTCCCCCTCGTTCGGGCCCGCGCTGGCCGAGACGGTCGGCTCCGCGCCCGTCGCGGTCGACCCGCCCACCGGCCTCGACGATCTCGCGACCCTCGGCCTCGGCCGCACCCGCACGAGCGCCGGCCGGTGCGAGGTGGTGTGCTTCAGCCCCGACCACGAGGGATCGTTCGGCACGCAGACCGTCACCCGCGCGCGCACCGTGATCGAGGCGTGGGCCGACCGCACCGCCGCGCTGTCGGCGCTGCCCGGCATCGAGCAGGTTTTCCCGTTCGAGAACCGCGGCGAGGCGATCGGCGTGACGCTCCGGCACCCGCACGGGCAGATCTACGCCTACCCGTACGTCACCCCCCGCACATCCCGTCTGCTGGAGAGCATCGACCGGGTCGGCACCGACCTGTTCGACCGCATCCTCGCGTTCGAGCAGGCCTCCACGCGGGTCGTGCTGCAGGGCGAGCACTGGACCGCGTTCGTGCCGTTCGCGGCACGCTGGCCGCTCGAGGTGCACCTCGTGCCCCACCGGCACGCCGCCGACTTCGCCGAGACGACCGATGCCGAACGCGACGAGCTGGCCACCCTCTATCTGCGCCTCCTGCGCGGGGTGGATGCCGTCTACGCCTCACCCACCCCGTACATCGCCGCCTGGCACCAGGCCCCTGTGCACGTGGGCCGCGACGGCGCACGGCTGCACCTGCAGCTGACGAGCCCGCGGCGCGCCGCCGACCGGCTCAAGTTCCTCGCCGGATCCGAGGCCGCCATGGGCGCGTGGATCGGGGACGTCCCGCCCGAGCAGGCCGCGGACCGCCTCCGCACGGCGATCGGGAGCGTGACGCTGTGACCGCGTCCACCGATGCGCGGGCGCTGCTCGCGGAACTCACCGGCGACGCCGCCTGCACCGGCACGTGGTCCGCGCCGGGCCGGGCCAACCTGATCGGCGAGCACACCGATTACAACGACGGCTTCGCGCTGCCGTTCGCGATCGACCGCCGCACCGTCGCAGCCGTCCGGGTGCGGGATGACGCCCGCATCCGCGTCGCCTCCACCGCCGCACCCGCCCCCGTCGAGGTCGCGATCGACGACCTCGACGGACTGTTCGCGCTGCCGCCTGCCGAGCGCGGCCTGCCGGAGTGGGCGGGTTACCCGCTCGGGGTGGCGTGGGCGCTGCGGCGCACCGCGGCCACCGCGCGCATCGGCGTCGAGATCGCGCTGGCATCTGACGTGCCGGTCGGGTCGGGGCTGTCGTCGTCGGCGGCGATCGAGGGTGCCGTCGCCTTCGCGCTGAACGACGTCTGGCGCGCGGACCTCACGCCGGTGCAGCTCGCCCGGGTCGGCCGGCTCGCCGAGAACGAGGCCGTCGGCGCCCCGACCGGGATCATGGACCAGATGGCGTCGTTCTGCGGACAGCAGGATGCCGCCATCCTGCTCGACTGCCGCACGCTGGACGTGCGCCCGATCGATCTGGGCTTCGCCGCCGCGGGCCTGGAGGTGCTCGTCATCGACACCCGCGTGGAGCACTCCCACGCCGACGGCGGATATGCGGACCGGCGCGCCGCCTGCGAGCGCGGGGCCGCCACCCTCGGGGTGCCGGCGCTGCGGGACCTGACCTCGGACGATCTCCCCCGGGCCGCGGAACTGCTCGACGAGACCACGTTCCGCCGCGTGCGGCACGTGGTGACCGAGAACCAGCGGGTGCTCGACACCGTCGCCCGGCTCGCCGCCGACGGCGCCCGCGCGATCGGCGACCTGCTCACGGCGTCGCACGCGTCGCTGCGGGACGACTTCGAGGTGTCGTGCCCCGAGCTCGACACGGCCGTCGACGCCGCCCTCGCCGCGGGCGCGCTCGGCGCCCGCATGACCGGAGGAGGATTCGGCGGGTGCGCGATCGCGCTCGTCGACGCGGATCGTGCGTCGCAGGTCGCGGATGCCGCCGTGCAGGCGTTCGCGGCATCCGGCTTCGCACCGCCGCGCGTGTTCACCGTGCACCCGTCGGCCGGCGCCCGCTCCGACCGTTCACCTGCGATCGATAGCGTGGAAGCATGACGTGGCTTGTGACCGGCGGGGCCGGATACATCGGGGCGCACATCGTCCGGGCGCTGAGTGCGGCCGGCCTTCCCCCGGTGGTGCTCGACGACCTCTCCAGCGGCCGGCGCGGGTTCGTGCCCGAGGGCGTGCCGTTGGTCGAGGCATCCATCCTCGACCGGGATGCCGTCGAGGCCGCGCTGCGCGAGCACGGCTGCGTGGGCGTCATCCACGTCGCCGGCTTCAAGTACGCCGGGGTGTCGGTGCAGCGCCCGCTGCACACGTACGCGCAGAACGTCGAGGGCACCCGGGTGGTGCTCGAGGCGATGGAGGCCGCCGGCGTCGCGAACCTCGTGTTCTCGTCGTCCGCCGCGGTGTACGGCACCCCGACGGTGCCGCTCGTGACAGAAGACCTGCCGAAGCGCCCGTCGTCGCCCTACGGCGAGTCCAAGCTCATCGGCGAGTGGCTGATCCGCGACCAGGCGACCGCGACCGCGGCGTCGGAGCATCCGCTGCGGCACACGTCCCTGCGCTACTTCAACGTGGTCGGCTCGGGCGACGCGGCGGTGTACGACGTCAGCCCGCACAACCTGTTCCCGATCGTGTTCGAGAAGCTGATCGCCGGCGAGACGCCGACGATCAACGGCGACGACTACGCCACGGAGGACGGCACCAACGTGCGCGACTACGTGCACGTCACCGACATCGCCGCCGCGCACGTCGTCGCCGCGCAGCTGCTCGCCTCGGGCGCCCCGATCGAGCCGGCGTACAACCTCGGCTCGCAGAACGGCCTGAGCGTGCGGCAGATCATGGACGCGATGGCCCGGGTCACCGGCGTCCCGTTCACGCCCGTCGTCGGTCCGCGTCGCCCCGGCGACCCCGACCGCATCGTCGCGACCGGCGACCTCGCCGCCCGCGACCTGGACTGGGCCAACCGGTATTCGGTCGACGAGATGGTGCGCACCGGCTGGGACGCCC
>NZ_DATEJS010000275.1:0-3174 GCF_035277845.1 Microbacterium sp. | reverse complement strand
CCGATCGCGCCGATGCGCGCCGCCGCCCACAGCGCGGCGGCGCCGGTGTCGCCCTGCTTCGGCCCGGACGTGTGCGCGGCGTCCCGCTGCACCGGGTCGGGCGGAACGACCTGCTGGGCGGTGCTCGGCCGCACGTCGGTCGCGTTCTCGGGGTCGCGCTGCCGCGTGGTGGCGTCGGTCACCCCGACGGTGTGCTGGGGGGTGACGTCGACGGGGATCCACTCCCCGGTGGATGCCTGCACCTCGGTCCACGCCGTCAGGTCGCCGCCGCGGCACACGCCACGAGCGCACGAGGGCAGCCCGCCGTCGCCGCGCAGGCGCGCTCCCACCACCACGCGCACCGGGAACCCGAGGGTCTGCGCCACGAGCGCGGTCGCGACCGCGAACTGCTCCTCGTCGCCGACCGCGGCCACGAGCGACGCACCCGGTCGTGCGCCCACCCGCTGCTCGCGGCCGAGCAGCTGCTGGAAGAGCACATCGATGCGGCCGAGAGAGTGCCCTGCGGCGCTCGGCTGGAAGGTGTAGCCGGCGCCGAGCGGCTTCTCCCACGCGGCTCCCCCGGCCGGCACGCTCAGCGCATGGCTCAGGTAGCCGCGGGCGCGGAGGCGGTCGACGAGCGTCTGCAGGGCGGCGCCGTCGGTGCCGGCATCCTGCCTGCCGACCCAGGCCTTCACGCTCGCTGGAATCGTGACCTGCGGCGAGGCGTGCGGCGACCGCACCGAGGACAGCACCGGCACCTGGGCGGTCCCGGCGGTCATCGTGTACGCGTCCCCGCGGCGCAGGCCCCCCTGCGCGGTCTCGACGGCGGCTTGTGCGGACGGGTCGTAGTAGAAGGAGTCGGCGAGGGAGGCGGCATCCGGCCCGTCGAACTGCACCTGCTGCAGCTGGCCGAACGACGGCATCCAGATGCCGGTCAGCCCCTGCACGGCGATCCGGAGCGTGGCCGGGGTGCCGCCGGCGGGCAGGGCCTGCGGAACGCGGACGAACTCCGCCTGCGCGTCGCCCGGCGCCGCCACGCGGTACGCGACGCCGTCGTACCAGGACAGCGTGGCCAGCCGCACGCGGTCGGGCAGCGCGCCGTCGAGGGCCGTGACGGTGAACAGCGGCCTGTCGACGACGGCGTCGGAGAAGTCCGTGCGGAAATCGGTGAGGGGGGTCGCTGCCCGGGCGATGTCGATGCGCGGCCCGGTCGCCGAGCGCAGCACGTCGCGGGTGCGGTCCTGCGCGATCGCGGGTGCGACGGCGGATGCCACCGTGACCGCCACCAGCACCATCGCGGCGGCGAGCAGCGTGCGCCGGACGTCGGATCCGGTGCGACGACGGGACCAGCGGATGCCGCCCGCCTCCGCGGCCCGCTGCAGTGCCCTCCGCCGGGAGGCCGACACCCGCCACGCCAGCCACACCAGCGAGCAGACGAGCACGAGCACGGCGGTGAGCTGCTCCCGCGGCGCGGCGATCGAGACCGGACCGAGCTGCACCGGCAGGCTCGTGACCGTCCTGCCGAACAGCAGTCCGAACAGCGGCATGAGCCACGCGAACACCACAGCGGAGGAACCGACGCGAGTTCGGCGGCGGCCCACCAGCACGGTGCCGAGCGGCGCGATCGTGAACACGGCGATGGCCGGCACCAGCAGGTTGCGGTAGCCACCGACCGGCAGGTCGACGGTGACGAGGTCCTTGAAGCCGGTGACGACGCCGGTCGCCGTGTCGCGGACCCCGAGCAGGATGCCGGGGAGCGTCGGCGGGGGTGCGGCCGCCAGCAGGCCCACCACGAGCACGATGAGCGCGGCGCCGACGACGACCGCGGGCCACGCCCAGCCCCGCCAGGCGGTGAGCACGGCGAGCACGAGGGCACCGAAACCCGCGAGGGTGACCGCGATGACGAACACCGGGGACGCGTAGATCGGCCAGGTCGCGAACCCGCCGACGACGGCGAGGCTCACGGCGTAGAGCACCGCGGCACGCAGGTGCGGGTCGCGCGGCCCGTCCAAGCCGGCCGCGCGTCGCTCCTGCGCCGCACGCAGCCGCCGCTCGCGCCCGTACGGGGCGACATCCGCCGCGGTCCGGGATACCGCTGCGCCGTGCCGGCCGCGCGAGGCGACGGGCAGCGGACGGATGCGGCGACTCACGACTGCACCGCCCGGAACATGAGGCCGGGAAGGTCGACCAGCACGCCCACGGTGAGCACCGTGAGATCCGGCAGCACCTGCCTGCGCGGGTGTGCGGTGGGGTCGGCGATCACCGCGACCACCGCGGTGTCGGGCGGGAACGCGAGGGCGGCGCGACGCAGCCGCGCCGTCGTGACCGGTGAGCCGCACACGATGAACGCCAGTGCCAGCGAGTCGGCGGTTTCGGCGGTGAGCCGGCACACCTCCTCCAGCGGCAGCGGGTTCTCGGCCTGATCGATGCGCGAGAAGCCGTCCAGCAGGGGCCGGGGCGCGGGCGCCCGCAGCACCTCGATCGCGCGCGTGCGCTCGGTGCGCGGCAGATCGGTGCCGGTGACGACCTCGACGTCCCGTCCATCGCGCACGGCCTGCACGGCGAGGGATGCCGCACAGCTGACCGCGAGCTCGAACTCCTCCTCCGACGCGGCGTCGCCCTCGTCGAGACTGAGCACGACGGCGAGCCGCGAGCGCAGCGTCTGCTCGAACTGGCGCACCATGAGGCGGCCGGTCTTGGCCGTCGACTTCCAGTGGATCTGCCGCTGCGCGTCGCCGGGCAGATACTCGCGGATGGCGTGGAAGGACATGTCCGCGTCGACGAGCCGCTGCACCGGGCTGCCTTCGAGGTCGCGGATGAGGCCGCCGGAGACCGCGGGCACGGGCACGGTGCGCGGGTGCACGAACAGCTCGCGGCGGGCCTCCCACCGGCGCTCCCGGCGCAGGATGCCGACCGGGTCGCTGCGCACCGCGGCGGGCGGTCCGATGCGGATGACCCCGCGCCGCACGGCGGGGATCTCCAGGTGCCGCGTCACCTCGTGCCCGCCCCGCAGCAGCGGCACGCCGATCTCGATGAGTCCCGCCCCGACCGGCAGGTCGAGCCGGCCGGGCAGCACGGTGCGCACTCCGGTGTTGCGCACGTGCACGTCGGCATCCACCGTCGCGCCCGCGACGACCCGCTCGTGGGCGAGCCGCACCGCCACCGCGTACCCGCTCGCGCCGAACAGGAACGGGA
>NZ_DATEJS010000274.1:0-4782 GCF_035277845.1 Microbacterium sp. | reverse complement strand
GGAACGCGAACGCCTTCGCTGAGTCGCACTCGAACACCTATCAGCGGGGAGTCGTGGTGATTGAGTACACGAGCTCTGCCCTGTCGGAGCATGATCGGCAGGGTCTGCAAAGCATCTTCGACAACGTCGGCAATTCGGATGATCCTCCGCAAGGCCCCGCCCCGTCGACGTTGACATCAAATGGTTAGCCCACGAGCTTAGGATGAGAGGCATCTGCTAACCGAGTCTTCGCCAGCCTCATGATGGTAGTCCTGGCATACGTTTTCTACTGGACGAGACTCAGCTTCTTGATTCCGTACTGCGTTGCCCTGATGCTGCTGGGGGCGTGTGCGATCGTCACCTGTTGGTTCATTCGGGCTCACAAGACCAAGCTGGAACCGGCCCCGCGCTTCACCTCCTACCCCGGGGACGCCGAGGACTTCTCTGGCGACCTGGTACAGGTGGACCCGAACACGGGAGTCGTGCTCCGTGAGGCAGGACAGATGTGGCTCTCGAACGAAGCATGGCAAAACGCCCGCAAGGCTGCCCAGGCCTACCTCGAGCAGCGGGCCGCTCAAGGGCAGCCAGTGACGCGGCCACGCGGCTGGAAACGCATCCGATGAACTGATGAGCCGTGCCCGCCGCCGGCGAGATCCGGGATCCGGTCACCGAGGAAACCGGGAGCGTTGACTCATCGGGGCCGGTCATCCCGTGGGTATGAGAGTGCGGCGATAAGCCCTTCGGCGCTTTGGCGGGCCTGTGCGATCCGCTCCGGCGACGGATCGAGGTCATTGGTGAACGTGTTGCCGAGGGCGAGGGAGAACACCGCATAGGCGGTGGAATCGAACGCGTCTGCGTTCTCGGGCGGCAGTTCCCGGGTGAAGATCGCATTCAGTGCGTGCTGGATCGAACGGTACGCCTGCAGCACGATCAGATGGATCTCCGGGATCGTGCGGCCTGCGTCGATGAACGCGAGGGCGGCCGCATTCTCGCTTCCGGGTTCGGCGAACTCCCCGAACAGGTAGTCGAGCGCACCCGCGATGTCGGCTGCAGGGGAGACGAGCGGGGCGACGCGGAACAGGGTCGCGATGTCTGTCTCGTCCCACCCGGCGTCGCCGAAGAAGAAGACACGGGCGGCGTCGATCAACAGCTCGTCGCGGTTGCCTGCGAAGTGCCGGATGTGGCCGCGCGCCATCCCGGCGGTGTCTGCGATGCGCTCGAGCGTGGTTCCGCTCACTCCGTGAGAGGCCATGCACTGGATCGTCGCGTCGACGATCTGACGCCGGCGCTGCGGCGCCACGGACGGTCTGCCCATCCCGCTCCAATCGTTCTCATACTGCGCACTCCCATCATGCCCCTTGCAGTTTATTGTCATTTCTGACTAGATTGTTGACCAGGCGGCGACGGGGCTCCTCAGTGAAGGGACGAAGACGATGGCGATGATCCTGACCAATGCAGTGATCCACACCAGCGACGACGAGCGACCCGTGGCCGACACAGTCGTCGTCGAGGATGGGCGTATCGCGTTCGTCGGCACGCGGGCGGTGTGGCAGCAGACGGCGGAGGATGTGGAGATCGACCTCGGCGGGCGGGTCATCGTGCCCGGCCTGATCGACGCCCACACCCATCCCGGGATGGTGGCCCGGAGTGGATGGCACGTCCGGCTTCCCCGCACCCGCGACCTCGACGAACTCCTGGCGTTCATCGCCGAATACGCACAGACCCATCCGCGCGACGAGATGCCCTTCCTCTACTTCGAGTATTACGACCGGGCGGTCTTCGGCGACGCCGAGCCGACCAAAGGCCTCCTCGACGCCGTCGTGTCCGATCGTCCAGTCCTGTGCCAGGACTTCAGCGAGCACGAGCACTGGGTCAACAGTCGGATGCTGGAGCTCATGGGGATCACCAAGGAGACCCCCGATCCCGTCCCCGGACTGGAGATGTTCGTCCGTGATGCCGATGGCGAGCCGACCGGCCTTCTGCGCGAGATGGTCCACCTGCGCTTCCTGGACGTGATGTACGGACGTCTCGGATGGCATCCGCCCGAGCAGATCACGCCCGAGCGCATCGCGCCGTTCTTCCGGTTCATGACCGCCAACGGCGTGACGGCCGTTTTCGAAGCGCTCGTCGAGGGGGAGGACACCGCACGCGCGGTGGCCGAACTCGATGACCGAGACGCTCTGTGCTTGACGTACGAAGGCGCTGTACGCTTCCGCCGCCGCGGCGACCTGGATGCCGCCATCGCGATGCTCGCCGACTTCGACAGCCGGCATGGTCGGCGGAGGGTGCGCTTCCGCACCCTCAAGCTCTTCCTCGACGGCACGAACGAGAGCGGCAACGGGGCGGTGCTCTCACCTCTCGTCGAGGGCGACCCGGCGCGCGCGCTCGGAGAGATCGGGATGGATGCGGCGGAACTCGCCGACTGCTTCGACAGGTGCAATGAGGCGGGCGTGGACATGCACATCCACCTCGTCGGCGACCGGGCGTTCCGCATCGCCTGCGACGCCGTCGAGGCAGCCCGCAGCAGGTGCGATGCGGAAGGGATCCCCTGGGCGATGCAGGTCACGTTCGCCCACTGCGAGCTCGTCGACCCCGCTGACTGGCGCGCCCCGCGGAACTCGGCATCATCGTCAACTGGACCCCCCACTGGTCGGGAGGCTATTTCGGAGAGGGTGCGCGCGACCACCTCGGCGACGAGCGCTGGAACCGGATGTACCGCTTCACAGAGATCGCCGAGGCCGGCGCGGCGGTCACCTTCGGCAGCGACGTGGTGACCGAGTACGAACTGTCCCGTGGCGCCCCGCTCTACGGCATGCAGATCGCCGCGACGCGCTTCGACCCCGAGTACCCGGTCGACCCGGTGCGCTATCCCGGCAGCGTGCGTCCGCCTCTCTCATCCCGGCTCACCGCCGACCGACTGCTCCGTGGCTACACCATCGACGCGGCCCGCCAACTCCGGCGTGAAGGGGAGATGGGCTCCTTGCGTGAGGGAAAGTCCGCGAACCTGTGCGTGCTCGGCGGTGACCCGCTCTCTTCGCCGGCGCATCGACTCGGTGCGATCGCGATAGAAGCCGTCATGTTCGAGGGCCACGTGGTCGCGGGCTCCCTTCCCACTCCGAACCACCCGATTCAGATCAGAGAGATTGTGCGATGACGACGATCCAAGAAGCGCCGAAGCTGCGGCGCGTGCTCACGTTGAGGTACCTGGTGGTCTTCGGGATCGCCTATCTCGCCCCGACAGTGGTCTTCGACGACTACGGCATCATCAGCAAAGAGACGGGCGGAATGATGGCGCTCGCCTACGCCATCACCGGGGTCGCGATGTTCTTCACGGCGTACAGCTACTCCCGGATGGTCAAGGCGTACCCGACAGCCGGTTCCGCATATACGTACGTCCAGCGGTCGGTCAACCCGTGGCTGGGATTCTTCACCGGCTGGGTGATGCTCATCGACTACCTCCTGCTGCCGATGATCTGCTACCTGCTGCTCGGCATCTACATGAACAGCGTCCTGCCGGACGTCCCGGTGGCCGTCTGGGTGGTCGCCGCTGCCGCGTTCGTCGCGGCATTCAACATCCTCGGCATCCGCGCGGCCGGTCGCGTGAACCTCGTGGTCGTCGTCGCGCAGGTCGCGCTCAGCGCCACGATCGCTGTGCTGCTCGCCGTGATCGTCGCTCAGCTGCGGGGCCCGCTCGCTCTGTTCGACAGCGTGGCCATCCTGAACCCGCAGACCTTCCACAGCGGGAACCTGCTCAGCGGCGCGGCCGTCCTCGCGACCTCGTTCCTCGGGTTCGATGCGGTGTCGACGTTCGCCGAAGAGACCAAGGATCCGCGCAAGACTGTCCCGCGAGCGGTGATCCTGGTCGCCGTCGGCGCCGCGTTCGCCTTCACGCTGATCGCGTACATCATGCAGATCGCCTGGCCGGCCGGATGGCACGACATCAAAGACCCGAACACCGGCATCCTGTCGCTCTTCGAGCACCTCGGGATCGGCTGGATGCAGACGCCGTTCCTCATCGTGGACAACGCCTCGAACATCGTCTGCGCCATGGCGGCGCTCGCGGCGGTCTCACGCATCCTCTTCGGAATGGGCCGCGACGGCGTGCTTCCGCGGCGCGTCTTCGGTCACCTCGGACGCCGGTTCCAGACGCCGACCTGGAACATCCTCATCACGTCCGCGTTGGCACTCACTGCGATCTTCTATGCCGACAATCTGCTCGGTGCGACATCGCTCGTCAGCTTCGGGGCCCTCACCGGTTTCGCATTCGTGAACTACTCGGTCATCAGCCACTACTTCATCCGGGGAAAGCAGCGGCCGGGAGTGAATGTCTTGCGATACCTCGTCATGCCGAGCCTGGGAATCGCCATCTGCGTCGTTCTGTGGGTCGGCCTCGATGTCCAGGCGAAGGTGCTCGGCCTGAGCTGGCTCGCGCTCGGCGTGATCTACATCGCGATCAAGAGCCGGGGTTTCCGACGTCCCCCTGTTCCGATAGCGCTGGATGAGATCGAGTCGGTGGATGCCCCGGCGATCCCGGTCGTCTGATCGCCGAGTTCCCCGAGCGAGTGCGCGGCGCGACGCCTCGGTCGTGTCCTCGAGCACGACGCCGGCACGGTGTCGTCGACGACGTCGGCGACGTGGATGTTCCAGACGAACTCGACGGCCCATTGCCGAACGCACGGTGGCGCATGCGGCGTATCGTGGCTCAGGGGTTCAGCGGATGTACACGACGCAGCTTCTCACCGAGGCCACGTGGCCTGACTTCGCGCGCCTCGTCGAGGCGAACAACGGGGTGTGGGGCGGATG
>NZ_DATEJS010000273.1:0-10455 GCF_035277845.1 Microbacterium sp. | reverse complement strand
GGTCGGCGACCGGATCGGCGGACTCGGTCAGCAGCGCGAGGGCGACGCGGCGGCGCACCCACGGCGCCCGCTCCGGCAGCAGGTGCCCCTCGACCTTGACCAGGCCACCGGTCGGGGCCACTCGGCCGGCGAGGGACAGCGCCAGGGCGCGCGGGGCGCGGCTGTCGGCGCCGGTGAGCACCACCGCCTCACCCGGCTCGACGCGCATCGTCACGTCGCGGTACAGGCACAGCTCGTCGGGGTCGACGAGCTCCAGCCCATCGGCGGCCACGACGGCGGCGGTGTGCGGCTCCGGCCAGTCGGCATGCGCGAGTTCGCGCTCGACGGCCTCGCCCTCGATGTCGAAGTGGGGGAGGATGCGGCCGAGGCGCTTCGGCATCCACCACGCGGCGCGGCCGAGCAGCGTCATCACGGCGGGCACCAGGGTCATCCGGACGAGGAACGCATCGATGGCGATGCCGGATGCCAATCCCAGCGCGATCGGCTTGAGGTTGACGTCGCCCTCGGGCACGAACGCCGCGAAGACGCCGAACATGATGACCGCGGCCGCGGTGACGACGCGGGCGGATGCCGTGAAGCCGCTGCGGACGGCGTCGACGGCGAGGGCGCGGGTCGCGACACCGCCGGCTGCGCGGCGGGCGTGCACGAAGTCCTCGCGCATGCGCGAGACCAGGAACACCTCGTAGTCCATCGCCAGGCCGAAGAGCACGCCCATGAGGATGATCGGCATGAAGCTGATGACCGGTCCGACCTTGGTGACGCCGAGGAAGTCGGCGCCCCACCCCTGGACGAACACGGCCGAGACGATGCCGAACGCGGCGAGCACCGACAGCAGGTACCCGGCCGCGGCCTTGAGCGGCACCCAGATCGACCGGAAGACGATCGCCAGCAGGATCAGCGACAGCCCGACCACGAACACGCCGAACGGCAGCAGTGCTGCGCCGAGGCGGTCGGAGATGTCGATCGCGACCGCGGTGAAGCCGGTGACCTTGAGGTCGACGCCGTAGGCGCTCTGGAAGTGGTCGTGCTGCGCGCGCAGCTCCCGCACGAGGGCCGCGGTCTTCGGGTCGTCCGGGCTCGTGGTCGGGATGATCTGGATGAGCCCGGTGTCGGCGGTGGCGTTCGGGGTGGAGACAGGCACCGCTTTGACGCCCGGCATGCGCTCGATCTCGTCCTTGAGGTGCTTCATCAGCGTGAGCGGGTCGTTCGAGGTGACGATCGTGCCGGTCATGATGAGCGGGCCGTTGAACCCGGCGCCGAAGTGCTCGCTGATGAGGTCGTACGTCTGGCGGGCCTCGTTCTGCTTCGGCAGCATCCCCGCGTTCGGCAGGGCCAGGGCGAGGCTCGCAGATGGCAGCGCGACCACGCCGAGCGTGAGGATGACCGCGATCGTGGTGACGACCGGATGCCTGGTGACCATGCCCACCCAGCGGGACGCGAGCCCGCGCCGCACGTGCGGCTGCGCGCCGTCGGGCTCGGCCTTCGGCTTCCGCCGGACCCAGCCGCGCACGCGGCCCTTCGCGAACCCGAGGAGCGCCGGGGTCAGCGTCACGGCGATGAGCACCGCGATCGCGACGGCGGCGGCCGCGGCGATCCCCATCGTGGTGAGGAACGGGATGCCGGCGAACGCGAGGCCGACGAGGGCGATGAGCACGGTGACTCCCGCGAAGACGACCGCGGACCCGGCGGTGCCCGTGGCGCGCGCCGCGGACTCCTCGGGCTCGAGGCCCGCCCGCACCTGGTCCTGGTGTCTCGCGATGATGAACAGCGCGTAGTCGATGCCGACGGCGAGGCCCAGCATGAGGGCGAGCATCGGCGTGGTCGCCGAGATCGTCGCGAAGGCCGTGGACAGGAAGATGAGCGCCATCGACAGGCCGACGCCGAGCAGCGCGGTCGCGAGCGGCAGCCCGGCGACCACGAACGAGCGGAACGTCACGACGAGCACGACGAGGGCGATGAGGAGGCCGATCGCCTCGATGATCGAGATCGCCGGCAGCGACTGCGAGAACAGGTCCCCGCCGAGGGAGACCTTCGACCCCGCGGGCAGTTCGGCCTGCAGGGCGGTGGTCGCGTGAGTCAGGTCGCTCTTCGTCGCGGCGGAGACGTCGGTCGCCTGCCCGCTGAACTGCATCTGCACGATGGCGGCCGAGTCGTCGTGCGAGACGAGTCCGGTGACGTGGGTGCTGTACGGGTCGGTGACGCCGAGCACCCCGTCGAGGGTGCCGAGATGGTGGATGGTGCTCGCGATGTCGGTCGTGTAGGGGGCATCCTTCACGCTGTCGCCGGGCGCCGCGACGACGATGAACTGCGCGTTGGTGCCGGCCGCCTGCGGGAAGGTGCGGTTCAGCTGCTCGATTCCCTCCTGCGACTCGGTGCCCGGGATCGAGAACGAGTTGTCGGTGCCCTTCGCGAACAGGGCGACCCCGCCGCCGGCGAGGGCGAGCAGCAGCAGCCAGGCGACGAGCACGCGCCACGGGTGCCGGTACGACCAGCGGCCGAGGGAGTACAGCAGGGTGGACACGGTGCCTCCGGTGCGCAAGGGGATCGGTGGTTCGATACGGCGATGTATCCGATACAAGTGTGTATCGTAGAGCCGGAGCGCCCGCCGAGTCTGAACGGCAGGTGTGAGTATCACGCAGTCGAGGAGCAGGTGCGATGACCGACGCGAAAATGCCCACCCGCAGTCGCGAGAACACGCGGCAGCGACTGCTGGATGCCGCCATGGCGGTGTTCGCGGAGGTGGGGCTGGATGCGGCATCCGTCGAGACGATCTGCGAGCGCGCCGGCTTCACGCGCGGGGCGTTCTACTCCAACTTCGCGTCGAAGGACGAGCTCTTCCTGGAACTCGCCGCGCGCGTCGCCTCCGAGCGCGTCGCCGCCGTGCAGAGCCGCGTCGGCGGTCTCGCGGCGGCCGGCCCGGACGGGTTCGACGAGAGTGAGATCTCGGCCATCCTCGAGCAGGTGCTCGACGTCGGCGCCGACGATCGCATGGGCGTGCTGCTGATGAGCGAGATCCGCATCCGGGCGCTGCGCGACCCCGATGTCGCACGGGCCTTCCTCGAGCAGGATGCCGAGATGAAGCGGAATGTGGCGCAGATCATCACCGACATCAGCGCGCTGAAGGGCATCGAGTTCCGGGTGGATGCCGCACAGGCGGCGCACCTCATGCTCACCGTGTGGGAGACGGCCGCCGTACGCGCCGTCATCCAGGGCGTCGCCGACGAGTCCCGCGGCGGCGAGGCGGCGCTCCGCGCCGCCACCGGCGCCCACCTCGCCGAGGTCGCGCACCTCATCCTCTGCTGACCCGCGTCCTCCGACCCGCCCTCCCCGGTCGTTGAGCGAGCGAAGCGGCCGAACCGCAGTGTTCCACCCCCGGTCGTTGAGCGAGCGGAGCGAGCCGGAACGCAGTGTTCCACCACCCGGTCGTTGAGCGAGCGGAGCGAGCCGAAACGCGGTGTTCCACCACCGGTCGTTGAGCGAGCGGAGCGAGCCGAAACGCAGTGGGTCGCGCGGGGTCTGCGTTTCGTCTCGTCGCTGCGCTCCTCGCTCAACGACCGGGGAGTGGGGTGCTGCGCTCCTCGCTCGACGACCGGGGGCGCGGAGCTCACAACAGGGAGTGGCAGCGGGCGACGCGCTCGCGCCACCAGGCGGCGCGGGGTGCGGGGGCGGCGAGCTCGTCGAGCAGCTGGGGGTCGGGCGCCACGCGTCCGGCCGGCAGCGATCCGCCGATCGGGGCCAGGGCGGGGGAGGCGACATCCGCGCCGAACAGCGACGAGGTGCCCAGGCCGCAGTCGTACTCGAGTTCGGGCAGCGCCGCGGCGAGCACCGTGCCCATGGCGAGCCCGACCGAGGTGTCGAGGGCACTGGAGACGACGGCCGGCAGCCCCGCCTCGGCGACCAGCTGCAGGGCCCGGCGCACGCCGCCGAGCGGCTGCGCCTTCACGATCAGGATGTCGGCGGCCTCCGCCCGCGCCACCGCGAGCGGGTCCGACGCCTTGCGCACGCTCTCGTCGGCGGCGATCAGCACGTCGAGGTTGCGCACGCGCCGGCGCACTTCGGCGAGCTCCGGAACCGTCTCGCACGGCTGCTCGACGTACTCGAGGTCGAAGGGCTCCAGCATCCGGATCGCATGCTCGGCCTCGTCGACGTTCCAGCCGGCGTTGGCATCCACGCGGATGCGTCCCTCGGGTCCGAGGACGCCGCGCACGGCGGCGACGCGCGCCACGTCGTCGGCGAGAGTCTGGCCGCGCTCGGCGACCTTCACCTTGGCGGTGCGGCATCCGTCGAAACGGGCGAGCACGTCCGGCACGGCGGTCGCGGCCACGGCCGGCACCGTCGCGTTCACCGGGATGCGGTCGCGCACCGGGGCGGGCTGCGGGTGCCACGCGAAGTCGATGGCGGCCGCCAGCCACGCGGACGCCTCGGCATCGTCGTACTCGGTGAAGGGGGAGAATTCCGCCCACCCCTCCGGTCCCTCGAACAGCAGCGCCTCGCGCACGTCGACGCCGCGGAAGCGCGTGGCCATCGGCAGGGCCACCACCCGGGCCGTGGAGAGGATGTCGTCGATCGAGGCGAGCGGCTGCGGCATCCTCCCATCTTGCTCGCTCGCGCGGTGATCCGGGCGGACGAGGCCGACTCCCTCGGTCACACAGGGCACGGGGTGCCGCGCCGCCCGTAGGCTGGGAGGCATGCCGCTTCTCGACACTCCGGTGCGCCTCGGCGTGCAGATCCAGCCGCAGCACGTGCCCTACGACGGCATCCGGGATGCCGTGCGGCGCCTCGAGGATCTGGGCGTCGACATCATCTTCAACTGGGACCACTTCTTCCCGCTGCACGGCGACCCCGACGGGCTGCATTTCGAGTCGTGGTCGATGCTGGGCGCCTGGGCCGAGCAGACCGAGCGCGTCGAGTTCGGCGCGCTCGTCAACTGCAACAGCTACCGCAACCCCGACCTGCAGGCGGACATGGCCCGCACGCTCGACCACATCTCGGGCGGCCGGTTCATCTTCGGCACCGGCGCCGGGTGGTTCGAGCGCGACTACGACGAGTACGGCTACGAGTTCGGCACCCCCGGCACGCGGCTGAACGATCTGGCCCGCGGGCTCGCCCGCATCGAGGAGCGCTGGGCGAAGCTGAACCCGGCGCCTCTGCGCCGCATCCCGGTGATGATCGGCGGCAAGGGCGAGCAGAAGACGCTGCGCCTCGTCGCCCGCCACGCCGACATCTGGCACAGCTTCGTGCGCCCGGAGGACATCGCGCACAAGGTGTCGGTGATCGAACGCTGGGCCGAGACCGAGCAGCGCGACGTCTCGAACCTCGTCATCTCGAGCGAGGCCCACCGGCAGAGCCTCGAGTTCGCCGACCCGCTGTACGACGCCGGCGCGCGGCTCATCACCGTGGCGTTCATGGGCCCGGACTTCGATTACGACCTCGTGCGCGGCTGGCTGCGCTGGCGCGACGCGAAGAACGGCTGAGACATGACCGAGCCCCGCTTCCCCCTCGACGTCGAGGCCTTCGCCCGCCCGGCCCGCGCGCAGGCTCTGCTCGACGCCGTGCACACGCGCGTGGTCATCGCCGACGGCGCCATGGGCACCATGCTGCAGCGCCACGACCTGTCGATCGAGACCGACTTCCAGGGGCTCGAGGGCTGCAACGAGATCCTCAACGTCACGCGCCCGGATGTGATCGCCGGCATCCACGACGCCTACTTCGCTGCCGGCATCGACGCCGTCGAGACCAACACGTTCGGCGCCAACTGGTCCAACCTGTCGGACTACGGCATCGACGACCGCATCGCCGAGCTCGCCGAGGTGGGCGCCCGCATCGCCCGCGAGCGCGCGGAGGCCGCGGAGGCCGCGGACGGCCGCATGCGCTGGGTGCTCGGCTCGATGGGCCCGGGCACCAAGCTGCCGTCGCTCGGCCACACCACCTACGACCACCTCAAGCAGACGTTCGCCCTGCAGGCGGAGGGGCTCATCGACGGGGGAGCGGATGCCTTCCTCGTCGAGACCAGCCAGGATCTGCTGCAGACCAAGGCCGCCGTCAACGGATGCCGCCAGGCGATCGTGGCGCGCGGCATCCGCCTCCCCATCTTCGTCGAGGTGACCGTCGAGACCACCGGCACCATGCTGATGGGGTCCGAGATCGGGGCGGCGCTCACCGCGCTGGAGCCCCTCGGCGTCGACGCGATCGGCTTGAACTGCGCGACCGGGCCGGCGGAGATGAGCGAGCACCTGCGGCACCTCTCGAAGCACTCGACCGTGCCGATCGCGTGCATGCCCAACGCCGGACTCCCGGTGCTCGGCGCCGACGGCGCCCACTACCCGCTCAGCCCGGCCGAACTCGCCACGGCGCACGAGCAGTTCGTGCGGGAGTTCGGGCTGGGCCTCGTCGGCGGATGCTGCGGCACCACGCCGGAGCATCTCGCCGCCGTCGTCGAGCGACTGGACGCCGCCGGGGTGCGCACCCCCCGGTCGTTGAGCGAGCGAAGCGAGACGAAACGCGACGACGCGGACGGCTCAGCGCGTTTCGTCTCGGTCGCCGGCGCTCCCTCGCTCAACGACCGGAGAGTGCTGGGCGACCGGGTCATCGAGATCGAGCCGGGGGTGGCATCCCTGTACCAGCACGTGTCGTTCGATCAGGACGCCTCGTACCTCGCGATCGGCGAGCGCACCAACGCGAACGGCTCCAAGGCGTTCCGCGAGGCCATGCTCGAGGAGCGCTGGGACGACTGCGTCGAGATCGCGCGCAACCAGATCCGCGTGGGGGCGCACCTGCTCGACGTCTGCGTCGACTACGTGGGTCGCGACGGCGTCGCCGACATCCGCGAGGTCGTCTCGCGGTTCGCGTCGCAGTCGACGCTGCCGCTCGTGATCGACTCCACCGAGCCCCCGGTCGTGCAGGCGGGCCTCGAGCTCATCGGCGGCCGCCCCGTCGTCAACTCGGTCAACTACGAGGACGGCGCCGGCGCGGACTCCCGCTTCGGGCGCATCATGCCGCTCGTCAAGGAGCACGGCACCGCGGTCGTCGCGCTCACCATCGACGAGCACGGGCAGGCGCGCACCACCGAGGGCAAGGTCGCGATCGCGTCCCGCCTGATCGACCAGCTCGTCGACGAATGGGGCATGCGGGTCTCGGACATCATCGTCGACTGCCTCACCTTCCCGATCGCCACGGGCCAGGAGGAGACCCGCCGCGACGGCATCGAGACCATCGAGGCGATCCGGCAGATCACGCAGAAGTATCCCGGCATCCACACCACGCTCGGCGTCTCGAACGTGTCGTTCGGCCTCAACCCGGCGGCGCGCATCGTGCTGAACTCGGTGTTCCTGCACGAGGCCGCCGAGGCGGGGCTGAGCTCCGGCATCATCGACGCCGCGAAGATCGTGCCGCTGGCCTCCCTCCCCGACGAGCAGCGCCAGGTGGCGCTCGATCTCGTGTGGGACCGTCGCGAGTACGACGCCGACGGCGCGGTCGCCTACGACCCGCTGCAGCGGATGCTGGAGCTCTTCGCCGGCGTCGACACCAAGGCGCTGCGCGACCAGCGCGCGGCCGAACTCGCCGCGCTGCCGGTGGGCGAGCGCCTGGAACGCCGCATCATCGACGGCGAGGGCAAGGGCCTCGAAGCCGACCTGGAGCTCGCCCGCGGCGAGGGGATGACCGCGCTCGGCATCATCAACGACCATCTGCTCGAAGGCATGAAGGTCGTCGGCGAGCGGTTCGGCGCCGGCGAGATGCAGCTGCCGTTCGTGCTGCAGTCCGCCGAGGTCATGAAGACCGCGGTGGCGCTGCTCGAGCCCTACATGGAGAAGACGGAGTCCGCCGGCAAGGGCCGGATCGTGCTCGGCACCGTGCGCGGCGACGTGCACGACATCGGCAAGAACCTCGTCGACATCATCCTCACCAACAACGGTTACGAGGTCATCAACCTCGGCATCAAGCAGCCGATCGCCGACATCATCGCGGCGGCCGAGGAGCACAACGCCGACGTCATCGGCATGTCCGGGCTGCTCGTGAAGTCCACCGTCGTGATGAAGGAGAACCTCGAGGAGCTGCAGGCTCGCGGACTCGCCAAGAAGTGGCCGGTGATCCTCGGTGGCGCGGCGCTCACGCGCGCGTACGTCGAGGACGACCTCGCGGGGCTCTTCGAGGGCGAGGTGCGCTACGCGAAGGATGCCTTCGAGGGGCTCGCGCTCATGGAGCCGCTCGTGCGCATCGCGCGCGGCGAGGAGCCGGATGCCGTCGGCCTGCCGCCGCTCAAGAAGCGGATCCACAAGCGCGGCGCCCAGCTGACCCTCACGGAGCCGGAGGAGATGCCCGGACGGTCGGACGTGGCATCCGACAACCCGGTGCCGGCGCCGCCCTTCTGGGGCACTCGGATCGTGCGCGGCATCGCCCTGGCCGACTACGCCGCCTACCTCGACGAGCGCGCCACCTTCATGGGGCAGTGGGGCCTGCGCCCGGGCCGCGGCGAGGACGGCAAGTCGTACGAGGAGCTCGTCGACACCGAGGGTCGCCCGCGCCTGCGGTACTGGCTCGACCGCATCCTCGGCGAGGGGATGCTGGATGCCTCCGTCGCCTACGGGTACTTCCCGGTGGTGTCCGAGGGCGACGACGTCGTGGTGCTGCACCACGCCGACGACCCGACCGGAGTACTGGGGGTTCCCGGCCTGCTCGCCCCCGACGGCGGATCGGGCGGCGCGCTCGCTTCCGACCGGCTGCGCTTCACGTTCCCGCGGCAGCGCCGCGACCGGCACCTGGACCTCGCCGACTTCGTGCGCTCGCGCGAATCCGGGCAGGTCGACGTGCTGCCGGTTCAGCTGGTCACCGCGGGAGCTGCGATCGACGAGGTCACCGCGAAGCTGTTCGCCGAGAACAGGTACCGCGACTACTACGAGCTCAACGGACTCGTCATGCAGCTGACCGAGGCGCTCGCCGAGTTCTGGCACGCACGCATCCGGTCCGAGCTCGGGTTCGCGGCGGAGGATCCCACCGACACGGCAGGGCTGTTCAAGCTCGAGTATCGGGGCGCGCGGTTCTCCCTCGGCTACCCGGCCTGCCCGGACATGGAGGACCGCCGCAAGGTGGTCGAGCTGCTGCGCCCGGAGCGCATGGGAGTCGAGCTCAGCGACGAGCTGCAGCTGCATCCGGAGCAGTCCACCGACGCGTTCGTGTTCCACCACCCCGAGGCGAAGTACTTCTCGGTGTGACCCGGGTGGACGGTTCGTCGTGAGCTCCGTCGGGATCGTCGGCGCCGGTCGGCTCGGACTCGCCGTGGCGCGGCTGGCCGTGGCATCCGGACACCGCGTGCTGGTCGCCGGGTCGGCGGGCCCTGCCCGGGTGGGGCCTGTGGTCGCGTCGCATGCGCCGGGGGCGGCGGCCGCGACGGTGACGGAGGCGGCATCCGCGGATCTCGTGGTGCTCGCGATGCCGCTGACCGCGTATCCGACGCTGCCGGTGGCGGCACTCGTCGGCCGCACCGTACTGGATGCCACCAACTACTGGTGGGAGCTCGACGGGCTGCGGCCCGACCTCGCCGATCCCGCGACCTCGACGAGCGAGATCGTGCAGGCGCACCTGGCCGGAGCGTCCGTGGTGAAGTCGCTCGGCCACATGAGTGCCGCCGACCTGGAGGCCGAGGCGCGTCCGCGCGGCGCGACCGGGCGCAAGGCCGTGGCGGTGGCGGGCGACGATCCCGCCGCGGTGGCTCAGGTCGTGCGGTTCGTCGACGACCTCGGGTTCGACCCGGTGGTCGTGGGCGGCCTGGCCGAGGGCATCCGGTTCGAGCCGGGCACCGAGATCTTCGGCGGCGACGTGGATGCCGCCGAGCTCCGTGCCCTCGTGGCACGATTCCCCGATTCGCAGCGCGGCCGTTACCTCGCCAAGATCCGCGCCCGCGGCGGTCGCTGAGCGCGGCCGCCGGTCGCATCCACCCGCACCGGCTTGGCGCGGCGCAGGGCGGCGAGCACCGGGCGTCCGATGAGCACGACGCCGACGATCGTCGTGACCGCGCGCAGGGTGTCCCAGCCGGCGGTCGAGGTCACCAGCGAGTACAGCAGGAAGCTCACCAGGTTGCGCCCGAGCGGGGCTCCCGGAACGTAGGAGATGGCGGCGCCCGAACCGACCGCGAACGGCCAGAACCAGAGGTTCAGCAGCAGCCCGAACACGTAGGAGGCCGCCGCGCCGTAGAGGCACAGCAGCCCGATCTCGGTCCACCCGCGCACGCGCCGGGGCAGCAGCCCGGCACCGGCGCCGACCCACGCGCACGCGAACATCTGGAACGGGGTCCACGGGCCGATGCCGCCGAACACCGCGGACGACAGGGCGATCGTCGCGACGCCGAGCAGCATCCCGAACCGGGCGCCGAACGCACGACCGGCGAGCACCAGCAGGATGAACACGGCCTCGACGCCGCCGACCCCGGTGCTCGCGATGCGCACCGCGGTGCCGATCGCG
>NZ_DATEJS010000272.1:0-3015 GCF_035277845.1 Microbacterium sp. | reverse complement strand
GTTGGACCAGTCGAGAACCTCGGTGAACGGGGTGTGCCAGTGCAGCTCCCGCGCCTGATCCGCCCAGAAGCCCTCACGATCCTCCGCCGCCCGTTCGTAGAGGTCGGCGGTCGCGTTGGCGTGTGCTGCGAATCCGGCGGACGGGGCGAAGCGCCGGTCCTCGTTCAACAGGTGGTCGATCTGGCTGCTCATCTGCGCTCCTTCGCGGCGTCTGCGTTGCATCATCGAACGTCGGCATGCGCAACCCTCGGTCGGGCCGCTCCCGCTCAATCTACTCTGCGGCGCAGACGCTCGCGAATTGCGAAGGATTACTTACAAACGCCCGTCCCGTCGGGGCGCCGGCGGTCGACGCGCGCCTCGGAGTGCGCGAGTATGAGAACGCTCTCATACTAGTGTCCGCCTGCCCGCGTCACTTCGCGGGCAGGCCCCTGAAAGGGGTCGTTCAGCGTTTGATCAATCCCGCGATGGTGCGTATGCTCTTGGCTGGCCGAACATCGATTCTGGCATTCGCGGTGCCCGACGCCCCCCGATCAGGGCACCGCCTCGGGCGGCATCCCTTTCCCCCCAGGGATGCCGCCCCTTCCTTTTCCTGCGGTCCTCGCGTCCCGGCGTCGTGTCCACAGCCGCGCGGCCGCCATGATCCGTCCACAGCTGCGCGACCGGGTCTGCGCGACGGCGACCACCGCCCGTAGCGTCGCGGACATGCCGGAACCGTTCGTCGTCGCCCCGCGCCACGTGCCGCCGAGCCCCGACGCGGCCGTGTCACCCGGCGGCGAGGGGCTGCGGCATCCCGCCCTCGCCCCGCTCTCGGAGTACCTCGCCGATCCCGACGTCACCGACCTGTTCGTGAACGGCGCCGACGGGCTGTTCGTCGACCGCGGACGTGGCGCCGAGCGGCAGCCCGGCTGGCGCACCACCGAGCACGACGTCCGCGAACTCGCGACGGCGCTCATCGCCGCGGGTGGCCGCCACATCGATCATGCGCACCCGTGCGTCGACGTGCGACTGCCGGGCGGGCTGCGCGTCCATGCGGTGCTGCCGCCGGTGGCACTCGGCGGCACGATGATCTCGGTGCGCGTGGCGCGGGCTGCGACGCTCGACCTCGACGGTCTCGAGCAGCGCGGGATGATGGACGCAGCGCAGCGCGGCCGGCTCGAGGCCCTCGTCGCCGACCGCGCGAACCTGCTCATCACCGGATCCGCCGGATGCGGCAAGACGACCCTGCTGGCAGCCCTTCTCGACCGTGTGCCCCACGTCGAGCGCATCGTCACGATCGAAGACGTCGCCGAACTGCGTCTGCGACACCCGCACCATGTGAGGCTCGAGGCGCGGCAGGCGAACCTGGAGGGCACCGGCGGCATCGGCCTCGCCCGGCTGGTGCGGGAGGCGCTGCGCATGCGACCCGACCGGCTCGTGATCGGCGAGTGCCGTGGGGAAGAAGTGCGGGAGCTGCTCGCCGCCCTGAACACCGGGCACGACGGCGGCGCCGGCACCCTGCATGCGAACGGGCTGATCGACGTGCCCGCTCGGCTCGAAGCCCTCGGGGCGCTCGCCGGCCTCGACGACGGTGCGCTCGCCCGGCAGGTCGCGAGCGCCATCGACGCCGTCGTGCACATCGAGCGGCGAGGCGGCACGCGCGCCGTCGCGGGCATCGGCACTCCGGTCGTGCGCGACGGACGCCTCGCCATCGAGGAGCACCCGTGCGCGTGACGAGGCGAGCGCAGGCGGCGCCCGATGCCGCGACCGTGCGGCAGCTCGCCGTGCTGCTGCAGGCGGGCATCGCTCCCGAGCGAGCCTGGCGGCACCTCGCATCCCTCGGTGCGGAACCCGCACGATCGGTGACGGCGCGGATGGAGGCCGACGTACCCCTGACCCGGGCCATCGCCGCGGCGGGACCGGGCTGGGGCGAGATCGCCGCGGCCTGGACCGTCGCGACGACGGTCGGAGCGCCGCTGGCCGCGAGCCTCCGGGGCATCGCAGACACCCTGCAGGATGCCGCTGACATCCGTGACGAAGTACGCGTCGCGCTCACCGAGCCCCTGACGACCACCCGCCTGATGAGCTGGCTGCCCGTCATCGGACTCGGCATCGGCATCGCTCTCGGGTTCGACTCGCTGCGCGTGCTCACCACGAATCCGATCGGGCGCGGCTGTCTCGTCGCCGGGGTCGCGCTGATCGTCGCGGCGCAGCTGTGGTCGCGCACCCTCGCGCGCCGCGCCGAACCCCCGGTCGGAATCCCGGGCCTCCACGCCGACCTGCTCGCGATCGCGGTCTCGGGCGGCGTGTCGCTCGATCGAGCGCAGGCCATCGTCGCCCGCGCCGACCCATCGGGAGGCGCCGCGCACCCCGACGTCGACCGGATCCTCGAGCTCTCGCGCACGGCGGGGGTCCCCGCGGCCGATCTGCTGCGGGCCGATGCCTCGCTGGCGCGGCACCGCGCCCGCACGGAGGGCCGCATGGCGGCGGCGCGCCTCTCGTCGCGACTGCTGGTTCCGCTCGCCCTGTGCACGCTTCCGGCGTTCTTGCTGCTCGGCGTCGCCCCGATGCTGCTCGGCATCATCACGACCACGGTGCTGCCCCTGTGAGCACCCCGCAGATATGCCCCCGAACCGTGCCCCGAGAATGTGCCCGAGATAAAAGGAGAATCCCATGACCGTCCTCTTCCGTTCCCGCCGTGCGCACGACCTTCCCCCGCTCACGCGCCGCCGCGCCGCCATGCTCTTCGACGGCGACGACACCGGCGCCGCGACCGCCGAATACGCCGTCACGACGATGGCTGCGGTGGCGTTCGCCGGGCTGCTGGTGGTCATCATGCGCTCCGGCGAGGTGCGCGGCATCCTCACCGATCTCGTCAAGCGCGCCCTCACGGTGTCGTGATGCGGATGCCGGGCCGGATCCGCGGCCGTGACGACCGCGGGGCGGTGGCCGCGGAGTTCGCGGTCGCCGTCCCCGCCGTCCTGCTCGTGATCGCTCTGGGGGCCACGGCGCTCGGCGCCTGCAGCCGGCAGGTGCGGC
>NZ_DATEJS010000271.1:0-30415 GCF_035277845.1 Microbacterium sp. | reverse complement strand
GGCTCGATGAGCACGGGTTTGAAGACGACCTTCACCGGAAGCCCGGCGAGGCCCTCGGCGACCGCGCGGGCCTGCTCGGCGACCTGGCGGAGGGTCTCGTCGCCGTAGAGCGACTGACTGCCGGTGACGAACCAGACTTCGCATCCGTCGAAGGAGGTGGAGAGGGGCACGGGTGGGTCCTTTCAGTCTTGCGCCGGTCGTTGAACTCGGAGATTCACCGGTCGTTGAGCGAGCGAAGCGAGTCGAAACGCAGTGGGCTCCGACGTTTCGACTCGGACCGCTTCACGGGCCTCGCTCAACGAGCGGGGGCGGGCAGGGCGCAGACGGCGGCGGCTTCGACGGCGAGGCCGCGCCGGTAGCGGTCGAGGTAGGCGGCGAATCCGGCGACGTCCACCGGATCGGGGTCGGCGACGCTCACCGCGGCCTCCGCGAACACACGGTCGGCGAGATGGGAGGCGAGGTCGAGGTCGGTGTGGGAAAGGAAGTCGGCGAGCACCGCGATGCCCCACGCGCCGCCCTCGGAAGCGGTGTCACCGACCGCGACCGGGGCATCCAGCGCCGCCGCCAGCAGCCGCTGGGCGATCCCCGCGGTACGGAACATGCCGCCGTGCGCGAACATGCGCTCCAGCGTCACGCCCTCGTCGGCGAGCACCCTCATGCCGAGCGCCAGCGTGCCGAACGCGCCGTACAGCTGGGCGCGCATCACGTTGGCGAGCGTGAACACGCTGTCGGGGGTGCGCACGAGCAGCGGCCGCCCGGCGCTCAGCCCGGCGATGGGTTCGCCGGCGAGGTGGTTGTACGCCACGAGGCCCCCGGCATCCGGCTCGGCCTGCAGCGCCTCGCGGAACAGCACGTCGAACACGTCATCCGAGCGGAGCGGCGTGCTGGATGCCTCCGCGAAGCGGGCGAACAGGCCGGCCCACGCCGCCAGCTCGCTCGCGCCGTTGTTGCAGTGCACCATCGCGACGGGGCATCCGGCGGGCGTCGTCACCACGTCGAGCTCCTCGTGCACGGCGCGCAGCGGATGCTCCAGCACCACCATCGCGAAGATGCTCGTGCCCGCACTCACGTTGCCGGTGCGCGGGGCCACCGCGTTCGTGGCGACCATGCCGGTGCCGGCGTCGCCCTCCGGCGGGCAGAACGGGATGCCGGAGGTCAGTGCGCCGGTCGGATCGAGCAGCCGGGCGCCGCTCTCGGTGAGCTCGCCGGCCACCGCACCCGCCGGCAGCGTCTCGGGCAGCAGGGTGCGAAGCGCCGGCACCCGGCCCGCGGCCAGGGCGTCGTACCGGCCGAGCAGCGCGTCGTCGTAGTCGCCTGTCTCCGGGTCGATGGGGAACATGCCCGAGGCATCCCCCACCCCGAGGACGCGCCGGCCCGTGAGCTGCCAGTGCACGTAGCCGGCGAGCGTCGTGAGGAAGCAGACCCGGCCGACGTGCGGCTCGTCATCGCGCACCGCCTGGTGCAGGTGCGCGATCGACCAGCGGAGCGGGATGTTCACCCCGAACAGCTCGGTCAGCTCGGCCGCCGCCGGTCCCGTGGACGTGTTGCGCCAGGTGCGGAACGGGGTGAGCAGCCCGCCGTCCGCGTCGAACGCGAGATATCCGTGCATCATCGCCGAGACGCCGACGGCCCGCAGGTTCGTGAGGGGCACGCCGTACCGGTGCTGCACGTCGGCGGAGAGGCGGGCGTAGGCATCCTGGAGCCCCGCCCAGACGGCATCCAGCGGGTACGTCCAGACGCCGTCCACAAGCCGGTTCTCCCAGTCGTGGCTTCCCACGGCCAGGATCTGCTGCGGGTCCTCGCCGATCAGGCACGCCTTGATGCGCGTCGACCCCAGCTCGATCCCCAGCACCGCGCGCCCGCCGGCGATGACCTCGGCGGACGCGCGGAGCTCGGGCCCGGACGCGCTCACGAGGCGCTCCGGCGGGCGTCGGCGGCCTGCCCGTAGACGTTCTGGTACCGCGTGTAGAGCGCGTCGATCGCCTCCTGAGGGAGCGGCACGAGGGGTCCGGCGGCCCGCGCCAGCTGCACGGTGCGCGCGACGTCCTCGAGCATGACGGCGGCCTTCACGGCATCCTTCGCGTCCGCGCCGATCGTGAACGGACCGTGGTTCTGCATCAGTACGGCGCGGCTGCGGTGGCCGGCGAGGGTCTGCACGATGCCGCGGCCGATCGAGTCGTCGCCGATGATCGCGAATGGGCCCACCGGGATCGGACCCCCGAACTCGTCGGCCATCGCGGTGATGACGCAGGGGATCTCCTCGCCGCGCGCCGCCCAGGCCACCGCATAGGTGGAGTGCGTGTGCACCACCCCGCCGACCTCGGGCATGTGCCGGTACACATAGGCGTGCGCGGCGGTGTCGCTGGAGGGCGCCCGCTCGCTGCCGGACGTGCCCGGGACGACGTTGCCGTCGAGGTCGCACAGGATCATGTTCTCCGGCGCGAGGTCGTCGTAGGAGACACCGGACGGCTTGATCACGAACAGGTCGGCACCCGGCACGCGACCCGAGACGTTGCCGCCGGTCCACACCACGAGCCCGTAGCGCACCAGTTCGCCGTGCAGCCGCGTCACGTCCTCGCGCACGCGGGCGATGGCCGCCTGCACTTCATCGTCGGTCACGGGGCCTCCATCGGTCGGGTCGTGAGTGATGTTACCGGTAACATTCCACGATCACAACCGCCAGGCGCCCCCTCCCCGGCGTCAGCGCGCGGGCGGGGCCGTGGACGCGCGGACGATGAGCTCCGGCATCCGTGCCGGCACCGGGGCATCCTGCCCGAGCACCTGCGCCACGCAGCGCCGCGCCTCGCCGGCCAGGTCGATCCGCACCGTGGTGAGCGCGGGCCGGTAGAACGCCGCATCCGGGGTGTCGTCGAACCCGACGACGCTCACGTCGGCAGGCACATCGAGCCCGTCGGCGGCGAGCCCCGCCATCACCCCGAGCGCCATCTGGTCGTTCGCGACCGCGACCGCCGTCGGCCCGTCCGGGCGGCGGACGGCGGCGGCGAGCGCAGGGGCGAGTGCCCAGCCGGATGCCGCGGACCAATCCCCCACCCACTGCGGCCCGGGGGCGATTGCGTGTACGGCGAGCGCGCGGTCGAAGCCGGCAGCGCGCGCACCCTCCTCGAGCCAATCGGCCGGGCCGCCGATGCGGGCGATCCGCCGGTGGCCGAGAGCCACCAGGTGCTCGACGGCGAGGACGACACCGGCGGCCTGCCGCTCCGCCCCGACACCGGAATGCAGCGCGGTCACCGGCACCCCCGGCCGCCGCTCCGCCAGCGCCTCGAGGGTGCGCTCGTGCGCGGCGATGAGGATGACGCCGTCGACGCCCTGCGCGAGCAGGTGCTCCAGCGCCGCGTCGACGGATGCCTCATCCGACGCGTCCGCGTACGCGGTCGCCATCCAGCGGCCCTCGGCGCGCGCCGCCGACTCGAGCGCCGCGATGCCGACCGACGGACCGTACAGGGTGGCATCCGACGCGATCACGCCGAGCGTGCGGCTGCGGCTCGTGCCGAGGGCCCGTGCCGCGTTGTTCACCCGGTAGCCGAGCGACTCCATCGCCGCCTGCACCCGCAGCCGCGTCTCGTCGCGGATGCCGGGGTGCTCGTTGATGACCCGCGACACGGTCTGCGTCGACACGCCGGCCGCCGCCGCGACCTCCCGCACCCCCACGCGCCCGCTGCGCCGACGCGCCGACGATGAGTCCATAGAGCAAACGCTAGGCCACCGGCGGCTCCCGCACCGCGCCCTGCGCCGGGTCGTCCGGCACGCCGGCCCCCGACATGGCGGCGACGACCAGCATGACGCTGCTCGCACCGAGAACGCCGGCGGCCCCGGCGACCGCCGCCAGCGCGCCGACCGTGACCGGCAGCAGGGTCTGGCCGAGCCGGTTCGCGGCGAGCCGCATCGACATGGCCAGGCCGCGCGTGCCCGGCGGCGCGATCAGCGAGATCCACGACATCGTGATGGGCTGGCAGATGCCCACGGCGAACCCGTAGCCGGCGGCGAGCGCGACGAGGGCCGCAGCGGGCAGGTCGAAGACGAAGCCGGCGAGCACGAGGGCCGAGAGCAGGATGCTGCTCACGAGGAGGCGCCGGCGGCCGAGAGCGCGGGTGAGCCTGCCGAGGAACAGCCGCGAGACCATCGAGAATCCCGACCGTGCCACGAGCATGGCGCTGATCACGACCGCGGAGAAGCCGCGGTCGTGGCCGATCAGCGGCGCGTACGCGATGAAGATGTCGACGGATGCCAGCACCAGGCTGCCGGCGACGAGCGCATGGGGCAGTCCGCGGGTGGCGAGCACGCCGCGGGCGGCGCGCAGCATCCCGTCCCGTGCCAGGGTGGGCGGGCGGTCCGGGCTGCGGATGAGCAGCGACACGACGAGCATGAGCAGGGCGCAGCCGAGCGCGACACCGAACACGAGGGTCACCGGCGGCATCGCGGCGGTGCCACCGGGGAGCACGAGCATGAGCGGCCCGATGGTCTGACCGAGCGACACCGCGAAGCCGTAGACGCCGAAGGCGGAATCCGACCGGTGCGCCACCGAGACCGAGCCCACGTACGACTGCTCGCCGAGCACCGTGAACATCTGCCCGCAGCCGAGCAGCACCGAAGCGGCCATCAGCATCGGCAGCGATCCGCCGGTGACGACGGCGAGCGCCGCGGCGGCCGCGACGGCGATCGAGCCGATCACCATGCCCCGGCGTTCGCCGATCACGTCGGCGACGCGGCCGGCCGGCAGGGCGAGCAGCAGTGCGGGCAGTGCGTAGAACGCCGAGAGGGCGCCGAGGGATGCCGGGGAGCTGCCGAGCGCGAGGGCGGCGTACGACAGCGCGGGCCGCATGCCGAAGATGATGATCTGGATCAGGGCGGCGTGGACCAGCAGCAGAAGGAGCCCCCGACGCCCGATGCGCATCAGCGGCTGGCTCCTGCGCCCGCGGCATCGAGTCCGGCGACGATCTCGGGCCCGATGCCGTCTCCGACCAGCGGGCCGATCCGATGGCTGTCGGTGTTCATGCGGCATCCTTCGTGACCTCGAGGCTCGTCTCCGTGCCCACGGTAAGGTTATAACCTCCGAGATGTCAATGCGGCTCGGTTGGTCCGAAAGTGAGCCCTGACTGAACTTGGCTCGTGAATCGTGTTATAACGGAGTGCTCCTCCACCGACCGATAGGCATGCCGTTGACCGCACCGACCCCCGCGTACGCCGTCAAGAGCGACCTCGCGTACCTGGTCGTGCGCGACCGCATCCTCTCCGGCGAATACCCGCCGGGGTCGTCGTTCAACCAGGCATCCCTCGCGGTCGAGCTCGGAATCAGCACCACTCCCCTGCGGGAGGCACTGCGCCGCCTCAGCTCCGAAGGGCTCGTCGAGCTCGGAGCGCACCGCGACGCCATGGTCACCCGGCTGAGCGTCGAAGAGGCACGCGACCTGCTCGAGCTGCGCCTCGCGCTGGACCCGCTGGCGGCCGGACTCGCGGCCGAGCGGCGTACCCGCGACGACATCGCCGCGATCCGGGATGCCTCGACGGTCACCGCACTGCCGGAACATCCGACCCTCGAACAGCTCGCGCAGCACCGGAGGTTCCACCGGGCGATCTACCGGGCATCGCACAACGAGGCGCTGATCGCGACGCTGGATTCTCTGTGGGACAAGGCGGATCGCTATCGCGTGGCCGCCCTGCGCCAGGGCCGCGGCGACGACGAGGTCCAGCAGAAGAACGCCGAGCACCACGAGTTGATGATGTGCGTCATCGCCGGCGACGCCGCGGGCGCTGTGGAGGTGATGCGTCGGCATATCAGCACCGGCCTCGGTGCGACAGCCGCGCAGCTGCTCGACGACGTGACCCCGGCGTGACGATGCCGGCCCCCGGAGCACGCCCGACGAAAGCCTTCGCGCGGACGCACTCGCGGTGGGTGACGTGACGCCGGGGCCGAACGGTCACCGGGAAGCAGTCGCCGCCGCGAGCCCGGCCCGCCGGCCGAACACCATCCCGGCAGCGAGTCCGGAGCCGCCCGGATAGTTCCCGCTGAACAGCCCGCCGAGCATCTCGCCGCACGTGAACAGCCCGGGGATGGGCTCGCCCGTCTCGTCGAGGACGGCGCCGTCGACGTCTGCCCCCAGCCCGCCGAAGGTGAAGGTGATCCCGCAGGTGACGGCGTACGCGTAGTAGGGCGCCTGGGCGATCGCAGCCGACCAGTTGCTCTTCGGCGGGACGACGTCGGCCCGGCGCCCGTCCTTCACAGTGGGATCGAAGGCGCGGGACACGTCGATGGCGGCGTTGAACCCGTCCACCGTGCGTCGCAGGCCCGCGGGGTCGATCCCCGCCGCCTGCGCGAGCCCCTCGATCGTGTCCGCTGCGACGACGCTCACGCCCGGCATGTCGTACTCCTCGGTGCGCAGCATCGGTCGCAGCCGCGCGTCGAAGATCTGCCAGGCGACGGAGCCCGGCTGCTCGAGGATCGCCCTGCCGTACTTCGCATAGGTGTAGTTGCGGAAGTCGGCGCCCTCGTCGACGAAGCGGCGGCCGTCACGGTTCACGATGATGCCCAGCGGGTAGCTCTGCCGGGTCAGGCGATTGGTGAGCTCCCGGTTGCTCTCGTTGTCCGGGGCGGACGCATCCCACTGCACGCTGTGCGCGCTCGCCCAGTCGCCCCCGCGGGCGGCACCGCGGGCAAGGGCCGCCGTGAGCATGTCGCCCGTGTTGCCGGGAGTGCCGCGCACCTTGGCGTGCCGCCATCCGGAGCCGAGGTGCCGCTCGCGCAGACCCGGGCTGGCCTCGAATCCCCCGGCGGCCAGGATCACTGATCCGGCCCGGTACTCCCGACGTGCGCCGTCGGATTCGACCACGACCCCGGTGATCCTGCCGCCCTCGTCGACGAGGTCGACGGCTCTCTGGCCGAACCGGAGGTCTTCGCCGAGCTCTGCGGCGATACGCAGATGGTCGGCGATGAGGCCGACCCCGCCGTCGACGTTCCCCAGATGCAGGCCGCCCCAGAACCGGTAGGAGCCGTCGGGCCGCAGGTAGGCCTGCCGTTCGAAGAGCAGGCGGTACCGCACGCCGAGGTCGTGCAGCCAGCCGAGGGCGCTCCGGCTCTCGTGCGTGAGCACCCGTGTGAGCTCGGGGTCGTTTCGCCCCTCGGTGACCCGCTGCAGATCGGCCGCATACTCCTCCGGGGGGTACTCCGGGATCTCCGATCGATCGATGCGCTCGTCGGGTTCGACGAGGTCGACGACGTCGTCTTTGCCGCCGTGGGCGATGCGCGTGGCACCGGCCGTGTAGTAGCTGTTGCCCCCGCTCCGCTCGAGCGGCTCCCGCTCCAGCACCAGGACGCTCGCACCCGCCAGCCGGGCCGCATGGGCGGCGCTGAGGCCGGCGTTTCCCGCTCCGACGACGAGGACGTCGGGGCCTTCACCGGGTCGCGACGAGAGGGTCATGCGGTCTTCACCGCCACCACGGCCGCGCCGCGCGCCGGTTCTTCCCGCCGCTCGCTGAGGTCCTCCAGCGTGACCTTGCCGCTGCGCGGTCCGAAGATCGCGATGGTGACGGCCACGACCAGCCAGCAGGCGGCGATGTAGATGAACACCGACTGATATCCCAGCGATCCGAACAGGGCGGCGACGATGAACGGGCCGACGATGTTCACGAGACGCCCCATCCCGTACGTGAACCCGCTGCCGGAGTTCCGCACCTCGGTCGGGAAGAGCTCGGGCGTGTAGGTGTACAGCAGGGCCGCGAACGTCTGGATCAGCACGTTGACGCAGAATCCGAAGGCCACGATCGCGACGGCGTTGAACGTGATGCCGTAGAGGATGCCGCTGACCGCGGTGGCGATGCACACGATCACCAGAGGCAGCTTGCGGCCGAACCGGTCGGAGATCGGCCAGGCCAGCAGGGCGCCGGGCACCGCGCCCAGGGAGGTCATCGCCGCGAACCCGATCGAGTGCACCAGGTCGAATCCGTGCGCCACGAGCAGCGTCGGGACGAAAGCGGTGAAGCCGTAGAAGCCGAGGGTCTGGAAGATCCACACGACCGACAGGAAGAGCGTCCGGCGGCCGGCGAGCCCGCGGAAGAGCACGCGGTACCCGCCGCGCACCCGCGAGGTCGTGAGTGCGGACGTCACGTCTCCGACGGGTGCGACGGGCGCTTCGGCCAGCGGCGGCAGGTCGCCCACCGGGCTCTCGAAGCGCTGCAGGGCCCGCTCCGCCTTCTGGTCGTGTCCGTGCCGCAGCAGCCAGCGCGGGCTCTCCGGGATCCGCACCAGACCGGGGATCGCGACGATCGCGAGAGCGCCCACGACGAACACGAACCGCCAGCTCTCCGCGCTGATGGGGATGATGCCGCGGGCGGCGAACGAGATGATCGGGATGCCGAGCAGCCCCACGGCCATGACCGCGGACTGCATCCGGCCTCGGCGTGCCGCCGGCATCGTCTCGGAGACGTAGGTCGTCGCCGCCACGGTCATCGCGGACAGCCCCACCCCGGTGATGAACCGGACCGCCATGAAGCTCGCCTCGTTCCACGCGAAGGCGTTCAGGAGGGATCCCGCGGAGAAGAGGATCGTGGCGGAGAGCAGCGCCTTCTTGCGGCCGACGGCGTCGGAGAACCGGCCGCCGAGCGTCGCTCCGAAGAACATGCCGAGGAACCCGGCGGACGTGACGACGGCGATCGTCCCGACCGTGAATCCGTACGCCTGCTGCAGCGCCGGGGCGACATAGGCGAACGTGTTGAGGTCGCCGAACTCGAACAGGAACACCACGGCGAGCGTGGCGATGACGAGTCGGTGGGTCTTGGCGATCGGGAGCCGGTCGAGCCGGGCCGCCACCGTGAATTGAGTGAGCATTTCTATCCTCTCTGACAGTGTGGGCTGGTTTGCTGGGTGGGTGGGTCGTGCGACGGGCGTTCAGCCCCGAGCGACGCTCTCGATCGGCCGAGACGGCACGTCGTGGGTGACGGGCGACCGCGGGATCTCCAGGCGCGCGGTGGACAGCCGCCGCGCGGACCGGTTCACGCCGACCCCCGTGATGCGCCCGTCCTCGTCGACGTCGACGGTGACCGCGACGACACCGGACGGCGTTCCCAGCCGGATGGTGTCGCGGGCACCGGGCGCGAGCTGGGCGTGCGGGATCGTTCCGGGGGTCAGCGCCGCGACGGCGACCGCGACGGCCGAGGTGAGGCCGATCGCGGGATGCGGCTGATGCATCGAGACCATGCGCACCGCGAGGTCGTACGAGCCCGCGGAGATGGGCTGCCCGTCGGTCGTGCGGTAGTCCACCGGCGCCGCGGTGATCCCGATCTTCGGGACGGCGTCCTGCGCCTCCTCGAGGCTGCGGCTGAGGCCCGCCGCCACGCTCGACCGGCGTCGGAGGTCGATGAGCTGGTCCAGGACCTCGCTGACGCGATCGACTCCTTCGTCGCCGCGCAGGCCCAGGGATGCCGCGTCGACCAGGCTGCAGATCGCACCGGCATCCACGATCGTGGCCTGGACCGTGCGTCCGCCCCCGTCGAGGGCGGTGCGCGTGCCGCCGGCGGGGAGCGATGAGCGTCCCGCACCGGACAGCGGCGCCGCGAATCGCAGCCGCACCGGCACGCCGCCCGTGCTCACCCCGGGAATGATCTCGTCGCCGAGGTGCGGGATGCGGCCTCCCGGCGTCGCGACGATCGCGTCCAGCCGGGCTCCGGTGTTGGTGTTGACCATCCGCACCGTCGTCTCGTCGCCGTCCGGGGGGACGAGGCCCTCCTGCACGGCGTACAGGCCGACGGCACTCGCGCAGTTGCCGCAGTTGGATCCCCATTCGACCACCCGGTCGGCGATGCCCACCTGCGCGAACGTGTAGCTGACGTCGAAGGATGCGGCGCCCGAGCGGCGCACGATCATCGCCTTCGACGTGGTCGACGTCCCGCCGCCGACACCGTCGATCTGCCGGGCATCCCCGGAGCCGAAGGCCGTCTGCAGCACGGCCTCCACCGGCTCGTCGGTCTCGGCGAGACGGTCGGCGTCGAAGATCCAGCACTTGCTGGTGCCGCCGCGCATCCACACGGCCGGCACTTCCATCCAGCCCGAATTCCTGCTCATGTCGCCAGCTAAGTCGCGCTCGCGTCTTCGCACCAGCTGAATGATCTATAGGTGAGTTAAGCGGAATTCAAATCGCATGGGAGAATGGGCGCCATGAGCCTCGACGTCAGACGCATGCTCGTGCTGGGCCAGGTGGCCGAATCCGGCTCGCTCACCGCGGCCGCGGACGCGCTCCACCTGACCGTCTCCGCCGTCTCGCAGCAGGTCGCCCAGCTCGAACGCGAAGCCGGTCAGCCGCTCATCGGGAGGGGCCCGCGGGGCGTCACCCTCACGGAGTCCGGTCGTGTCGTCGCAGACCATGCCGCCTCGATGAAGATGCTGGTCAACGCCGCAGAAGAGGAGCTGCGGGATCTCGCCGGACTGCGCTCGGGAACGCTGCGCCTGGGCACGATCCCCACCGTGACCGAGTCGTTCCTGCCGGATGCGATCTCGACGTTCCGCAGCGCCCACCCCGACGTGAAGCTGACCGTCCAGAGCGCCCAGATCTCGCAGCTGCGGGGCATGTTCCTCGCCCGCGAGGTCGAGCTCGCCGTGATGTGGGAGCGCGAAGGGGAGCCGCTCGACGCCGATGCCACGCTCCTGACCACACCGCTGCTCACCGACCCCAGCGTGCTGCTCGTGCCGGCATCCCACCCGGCGGCATCCGCGCGCGACGCGACCCTCGGAGACTTCGCCCACGAGCAGTGGATCATCCGCACCTCGGCCCAGGTGCTCGCCGTCCTCCGGGACGCCTGCCGCGCGGCGGGTTTCGAACCGGTCGTGAGCTTCGAGGCTCGCGGCTACCAGGAAGTGCAGGCCATGGTCGCGATCGGCATGGGCGTCGCACTCGTGCCGGCCCTCTCCCTCGCCACGCTCCGCCCCGACGTCGTCGCGCTGCGCCTGCGGGAGCATCCGCCCGAGCGACACGTCGTCCTGGTGCAGCGCCGCCACGACCGGCTCGCCCCCGCCGCGGTGGAGATGGCGCGCATCCTCAGGAAGGCCGCGCGCACGTACGCCCCGCAGTGAGGGCGGGGTGCGGAGCTCCGCTCAGGAGGCCGGAACGGCCAGCTCCCCCGTCAGGTACTGCGCCCGGCCGAAGCCGAACGACCAGTCCTGCGGCCCGTTCTCGACGTAGCCGATGAACACATCCGAGCCCGGTACGCCCACCGCCTCCAGCCTGCGCGCGATCTGCGCATACAGGCGCTGCTTGGCCTGGTCGCTGCGGCCACGCTGCGTGAAGATCTGGATGACGACCGGATCGGTGCGCTCGAAGCCGAGACCGGCATCCTGCGCGACGATCGTGGACGCGGGGCGCGCGGTGACGACCTGGAACCGGTCGCGCGACGGTATCCCGTAGACGCTGACGATGGCGTCGTGGACGGCAGAGGCGATCTCGGCCGAGTTGGTGCGGGCGTCGCTGTGGTCGATGCGGACGAGGGGCATGTGTCCTCCCGGGGTGAAAATGATTCGCCTTTGTTCTATCATTCTTACATATTTTGGGGCATCGGAGCCAGGGAGGTACGGCATGACCGTGCGGATCGGACTGGTCGGATACGGAATCGGCGGGCGACTTTTCCACGCCCCCTATCTGCGTGCGTCGGAGGAGTGCGACCTGGTCGCGGTCGTCGCGCGGTCGGAGGACGCGGTGCGCCGCGCGCGAGTCGATGATCCCGGTATCGCGATCCATCCGTCGCTGACATCGTTGCTGGATGCCGGAGTGGACGCCGTGGTCATCTCGACTCCCCCGCACACCCGCCGCGATCTCGTGCTCGAGGCGATCGGCCACGACACGGCAGTGGTCGCCGACAAGCCGTTCGCGCCCACCGCCGCCGAGGGCCGATTGCTGGCCGACCGCGCCCGAGATCGCGGCGTGCTGCTGAACGTCTTCCACAACCGCCGGCGCGACACCGACATCGTCACCGCCCTCGAGGTGATCGACAGCGGCCGCCTCGGCACCGTGCGCGGGCCCGATCTGCGCTTCGACCTCGATGAGCCGGAGTCCCTCGAAGCCGGGCTCAACGGCGGACTGCTGCGCGACCTCGGCTCCCACGTCGTCGATCAGGCCCTGCATCTGCTCGGACCGGCCCGCGCCGTGACCGCCCGCATGGTGCACGTCGACACGGCGAGCGGGCGCACGAATGCCGGCTTCGCGATCGAGATCGAGCACGAGTCGGGGGCCCTCTCCCACATCTCCGCCAGCAAGATCAACCACCTCGTCTCGAAGGAGGTGCGCCTCTACGGCGACTGCGGCTCGTACGTCTCCGACTACACCGACGTGCAGACCGCCGCCATCCGCCGCGGCGAGCGCCCGTGGCAGAACCGCCGCACCTGGGGGTTCGAACAGCCGGACCGGTGGGGCATCCTGCGCACCGACGGCGGCGAGACCGTCGTGCCCTCCGCCCAGGGCGACTACACGACCTACTACGACGAGTTCGCGCGGGCCGCGGCATCCGGAGGGCCCGGCCCGGTACCCGCCGAGGAGGGCGTGGCCGTGCTGCAGGTGCTCGACGCGATCGTGCGCAGCGACCGGGAGCGGCGACACGTGATGCTGGAGAACTGACCCTCTGTGATAGGTCGTCGTTTTGTCTTATGATTGTGACAAATACGAGACTTTGTCATGATCCGGGGGATGCTATGACCACCAATACTGAGACCGCCGTCGGCGGTCCTCTCCCCGCGAGCGACCTGTTCCTGAGCCTCGACCGCTCGGGGCCGATCCCCCTGTACTACCAGATCGCCGGGATCATCGAGACGGCCATCGCCGACGGCACCCTGCCTCCGGGCAGTCGACTGGAGAACGAGGTGTCGCTCGGAGAGCGGCTGGGCATCTCGCGCCCGACCGTGCGTCGTGCCATCCAGGAGCTCGTGGGCAAGGGGATGCTGGTGCGCCGGCGCGGCATCGGCACCCAGGTCGTGCAGCGGCCCGTCACCCGTAAGGTGGAGCTGACGAGCCTCTACGAGGACCTGCAGAACGATGCGAAGCATCCCACCACCGAGCTGCTCTCGCGGGAGATGATCCCGGCGGATGCCGCCACGGCCGAGGCTTTGTCGGTGCCCGAGGGCAGTGAAGTGCTGCACATCCGCCGCCTGCGCTTCGCGGATGGCGTGCCGCTCGCGGTGCTGGAGAACTCGCTGCCGCCGGAGTACGCCTCGATCGGCGAGGCCGATCTGCAGGGCCGCGGCCTGTACCAGCTGGTGAAGGCCCGCGGCACGCAGATCAGCGTCGCGCATCAGCGCATCGGAGCCCGTGCCGCCACCGCCGAGGAGCGGCGCCTGCTCGACATCCCCGCGCACGGCGCCGTGCTCACCATGGAGCGCACCGCGTACAGCAACGACGGCCGCGCGGTCGAGTTCGGCCGGCACTGCTACCGCCCCGACCTGTACTCGTTCGAGGTCACCCTCGTCAACAACTGAGCAGCCCCGCCCCCGCGCCCCGACCGCCCCGCGCCCTGAGCCTGTCGAAGGGCAGTCTCCGTGCGGGTCTTGCCCTTCGACAGGCCCGGGGCGCGAAAGCCGACAGGCTCAGCGCGCGAAGGCCGCACGCTCTACTGGCCGCGCATGTGCTCCGGCAGGTAGATGACGCCGGTCGTGACCTCTTCCTCCAGCTGCTCGAGGGTGCGGCCGCGCGTCTCGGGCACCGCCTTGAAGCAGAAGATCCACGACAGGGCGCCCAGGGCGGCGAACACGAAGAATGTGCCGGTGATGCCGACGGCTGCGATCAGCGACGGGAAGTAGAGCCCGAGCACGAAATTGGCGATCCACAGGCAGAACACCGAGACGCCCATGCCGAACGCGCGCATCTTCAGCGGGAAGATCTCCGACAGGGTGACCCAGACCGCGACGTTCAGGAAGGTCTGCATCGAGCCGACGAACGCGACCACGAGGAAAAGGATCACGAACGGGCGAATCGGGTTGCCCACCGGGAGCACGATCGAGCCGACCCCGATCAGGATGTGGCAGACGGTCGTCAGCGCGAAGCCGAGCAGGAACGTCTTGCGGCGGCTGAAACGGTCCATGATGCTGACGGCGATGACGCCGCCGATCACGGCGATGACACCGGGCGCGATGTTCGCGATGAGCGCCGCACTCGACGAGAACCCGGACTCCGTGAGCACCTGCTGGCCGTAGTACATGATCGAGTTGATGCCGGTGAACTGCTGGGCGACGCCCAGGCCGATGCCGACGAGCAGGATGCGGAACAGCCACTTGTCCTCGACGATGCTCTTCCAGTCGAGCTTCTCGGCCTCTTCCTCTTCCTTGACCTTCTCGATCTCGGCGAGCTCGGGCTCGGCGCGGTTCGCCGGCCGCAACTCGGACAGCACCTGCAGCGCCTTCTCGTGGAACCCGTTGTCGGCGAGCCAGCGCGGCGATTCCGGCATCCGGAGCATCCCGATGAACAGCGCGACGGCGGGGATCAGCTGGATCGAGAGCATGATGCGCCAGACGCCGCCCTGCTCGCCCCAGACGATGCCGATGATCGCGTTGATGACGAATGCGGCCAGCTGACCGACGACGATCGCCAGCTCGTTGCGACCGGCGAGCGATCCGCGGATCTCGAAGGGCGCAAGCTCCGCGAGGAACACGGGGACCACGGTGGATGCTCCGCCCACGGCGAGACCGAGGATGAACCGGCCGGTCACCATCACCCCGAGGTTCGGCGAGAGCACGCAGGTGAGAGCGCCCACGAAGAAGAGGACAGCCAGCAGGGTGATCGTCTTGCGGCGGCCCCAGGCATCCGCAAGACGGCCGAGGGCCACAGCGCCGATGGCGGCTCCGAGCAGCAGGGATGCCGTGACCAGACCCTCGGTGAACGGCGTCAGACCCAGCTCCTTGCTCATCGGCCCCAGCGCCCCGTTGATGACGCCGGTGTCGTAGCCGAACAGCAGCCCGCCGAAGGTGGCGATGAGTGCGACGACGCCCAGGCGCTTGCGATAAGGCCCGGGCGTCAGAGAGGGAAGCGCAGAGGCGGTGCCACCGCTCTGCGTCGAGGAATGGGACATGCGGACTCCTTCGTCATGCCGACCCCTGGGATCGGGTTCTTCCCCTCCAGCATGACAGAGACATTATGTCCTGTCAAACTAACAAATATAGTCCTCGCCGAGCCCGGCGCCGTCGGACCCATACGTGCCGAGGCGGTCATGGGCGACACGCGCCGAACGTCGGAGGATCGGGCGACACGCCGGCGCGGGATGCTGCATCCCGGCGTGTCGCCCGACGCTGGGCCGGGGCGCCTGTCAGCCTCGCATGCTCGCAAGATCACGATTTGACACTATGTCAGTACATTCTCTTGACAGACTCCCAATCATGCGAGATTGTTAGCTCAAATGACCGGCACGGTCACATGACGATGGGGTCTGGAGACGGGCGATGCGGCCCGGAGCCCCTCATCGTCCTCCGCCGCTCCGGCATCCCGATCCGGGGTGGCATCCCCCGACGAAAGGAACTCACATGACCCTGGTCTCCCCTCGCAAGCTCACGGCGATCGGCGCCGCAGCCGCCGCGCTTGCGCTCGCCCTCACCGCGTGCAGCGCCGGCGGCGCCCCGAAGGCCGCTTCGACCTCGGGCGGCAGCGGCAGCTGCAGCGGTACCACGTACAAGATCGCGATGATCACGCACGAGACACCGGGCGACACGTTCTGGGACAAGATCCGCGCGGGCGCCCAGCAGGCCGCGAAGAACGAGTGCATCCAGCTCAACTACTCCTCCGACCCGCAGGCCGACAAGCAGGCGCAGCTCATCCAGACCGCCGTCGACTCCAAGGTGGACGGCATCGCGACGACGCTGGTGACCCCGGACGCCCTCGCCAGCTCGGTGAAAGCGGCGACAGACGCCGGCATCCCGCTCGTCGGCTTCAACTCGGGCATCGACCAGTACAAGCAGCTGGGCGCCCTCATGTACTTCGGCTCCGACGAGACCCTTGCCGGCCAGACCGTCGGTCAGCGTCTCACGTCGGAAGGCATCAAGCATCCGCTGTGCGTCATCCAGGCGGCCGGCTCGGTCGCCCTCGAAGCGCGCTGCGCGGGCGTCAAGGCCAAGAACCCCGGCACCGAGAACATGCAGGTCAACGGCGCCGACGACTCCTCGGTGGTTTCCAGCATCCAGGCGAAGCTGACGCAGGACCCGTCGATCGACGCGATCGTCACGCTGGGCGCCCCGATTGCGATGGATGCGCTGAAGTCCATGAGCCAGGCCAGCAGCAAGGCGAAGCTCGTGACCTTCGACCTCAACGCGGATGCTGCGCAGGCCATCAAGGACGGCAAGATCGAGTTCTCCGTCGACCAGCAGCCGTACGTCCAGGGTTACATGGCCGTGACGGCGCTGTACCTCTACCTGAAGAACGGCAACGACATCGGCGGTGGCGGCCCGGTGCTGACGGGCCCGTCGATCGTCGACAAGGGCAACATCGACACGATCCTCCCGTTCGCCAAGAACAACACCCGCTGACCTCTTCGGGCGGGGCCGGTCAGCTGTTCGGCCCCGCCCGATCGGTCTCTCACAGAAAAGGAGAGCTGCCATGAGTCAGGAGCTCAAAGAGGCACCGGCGGGTGCGCCGTCGGGGGCGCCGTCGGAAGCGTCGAACCGCGTCACGCTGAGCTGGTCGCATCGGCTCCTCGGCCGCCCCGAGTTCGGCGCGGCGGTGGCTGCCATCGTCATCCTGGTCTTCTTCCTCGTCATCGCACCGTCGTTCCGCGCGATGGACTCCATCTTCACGGTCCTCTACCAGTCCTCGACGATCGGCATCGTCGCCGTCGCCGTGGGCATGCTCATGATCGGGGGCGAGTTCGACCTCTCCGCCGGCGTCATCGTGACGAGCGCCGGCCTGTTCAACGCCCTCTTCAGCTACTACCTCGGCATCAATCTCGTCATCGGCGCGATCTCGTCGCTCGTGTTCTGCCTCGCGGTCGGATTCCTCAACGGATACCTCGTGATGCGCACCGGCATCCCGAGCTTCCTCATCACGCTCGGCTCGTTCTTCGTGCTTCAGGGCGCCAACCTGGGCGTCACCAAGCTGGTGTCGGGCGCGGTGTCGAGCCCGGACATCTCGAAGATGGACGGCTACGACTTCATGTCAGCCGTGTTCGCCGGGTCGTTCCAGGTCAGCAGCGTGACCGTGTGGAATACCGTCATCTTCTGGATCGTGTTCGTCGCGATCTCGGGCTGGGTGCTGCAACGCACGCGCGTCGGCAACTGGATCTACGCGGTCGGCGGCAACGCGGCATCCGCCCGCGCGGTCGGCGTGCCGGTCACGCGCGTCAAGATCGGCCTGTTCATGACGGTGTCGTTCCTGGGATGGTTCGTCGGCATGCACACCCTGTACCGGTTCAACACGCTGCAGGCCGGCAACGGCGTCGGCAACGAGTTCCTCTACATCATCGCCGCCGTCGTCGGCGGCACGCTCATGACCGGCGGCTACGGCAACGCGATCGGCGTCGCGATCGGCGCGTTCATCTTCGGCATGACCTCGCTCGGCATCGTCTTCGCCGGCTGGGATCCGAACTGGTTCCGCACGTTCCTCGGCGTCATGCTCGTGCTCGCAGTGCTGGTGAACCTGTGGGTGAAGAAACTCTCGACCGCCCGGAAGGTGGGATGACGGCCATGTCCGATGCACTGCACTCCGCCGAACCGGCAAGCAAGGGATCGACGCTGATCCAGATGATCGACGTCGGCAAGACGTACGGCGCAGTCCGAGCGCTGCGCGGCATCAACCTCAAGGTCAACGCCGGCGAGGTCACATGCGTCCTCGGCGACAACGGCGCCGGCAAGTCGACGCTTATCAAGATCATGGCGGGCCTGCACGACCACAACGAGGGAACAATGCTCGTCGGTGGCGACGACACGACGTTCAGCTCGCCGCGCGATGCTCTCGCCGCCGGCATCGCGACCGTGTACCAGGACCTCGCGGTGGTCGGGCTCATGGAGGTCTGGCGCAACTTCTTCCTCGGCGCCGAGCTGACCCACGGCAAGGTCCCGCTGTCGGGTCTGCGGATCCGGGAGATGAAGGACATCGCCGACACCGAGCTGCGCAAGATGGGCGTCGTCGTCAAGGACATCGACCAGCCGATCGGCACCCTGTCGGGCGGACAGCGTCAGTGCGTCGCGATCGCCCGCGCCGTCTACTTCGGCGCCAAGGTGCTGATCCTCGACGAGCCCACCGCGGCGCTCGGCGTGAAGCAGTCCGGGGTGGTGCTGAAGTACGTCGCCGCGGCACGCGACGCGGGCCTGGGCGTGGTGTTCATCACGCACAACCCGCACCACGCATATATGGTCGGCGACCACTTCGTGATCCTCAAGCTCGGCAAGGCGGTGCTCGACAAGCATCGCGACGAGGTGGAACTCGACGAGCTGACCCGTCAGATGGCCGGCGGGGACGAGCTGACCGAGCTCAGCCACGAGCTCAAGGAGCTCGGCGGCATGACGTCGGCGATCAAGACGCTCGAGGCCGACATGAAGGCCGAGCGGCGGCGATAGCCGGTCGGGTGCGTGGCCTCGCGGTCGCGCACCCGCTCAGGCGCGCGCGGCTCACTTCGGGGGCGCGGTCGTGCCGCGCACGATGAGGGCCGGCTCGAGGGTACGGTGCACCGGTGCGGCGTCCGACCCGCGCATGCGGGATGCCAGCAGGCGGCCGGTCTCCCGCCCGACGGCGGCGCTGCGGTCGTCGATCGTCGTGAGGTCGACGAGATGCGTGCGTGCCAGCGCGGAGTTGTCGTAGCCGACGACCGACAGCCGGCCAGGCACGTCGTAGCCGAACTCGCGCGCCGCACCCAGGGCACCGATCGCCATCGCGTCGTTCGAGGCGAAGATCGCGGTGACGTCGGGGTGGGCCCCCAGCACGTGGAGGGCGGCCCAATAGCCCTCTGCCTCGGTCGCCGTCGGCGAGGGGGTGACGGCGATGCGCGGGATGCCGGCGGCAGCGAGCACCGCTGCTGCACTATCCGCACGCGCCGTACCGGCCCCGCTCGCCGCGGGCAGGTGGGCGATGCGGAAGTGGCCGAGGGCCAGCAGGTGCTCCACGGCGAGACGGGCACCGGCCCAGTCGTCGTTGGCGACCGAGTCGGCGTCGGGGATGTGCGCGCGCGTCCCCGCGACGACGATCGGCGGCGCACCGGGCCCCCGCAGCGCGCCGGGGACATCCATCGCCACGACGATGCCGTCCACGCGGCTGGACAGCAGTCCCTCCACCGGATCCTCGGCCGGCGACACCGTCGCCACGTCGACCACGCTCAGCCGGTATCCCGCCGGCCCGAGCACCTCGTGCAGTCCGCGCACCAGATCGATGAACCACGGATTCGCGTAGTCGTCGATGAGCAGGCCGACGGCATCCGTGCGGTCCGCTGCAAGCGAGCTCGCAGCGCGGCTCGGTCGGTAGTCCAGGCGCCGGACGGCCTCTTCGACGGCACGCCGGGACTCCTCACTCACGCGTGGCGAGCCGCGCAGCACGAGCGACACGAGCGACTTCGAGACGCCCGCCGCGGCGGCCACGTCGTAGATCGTCGGACGGGCCACGGACCTCCTCTCCAAACCTATTGACAGGACATATGCACAAGTCTACGGTGGAGGTGTTGGAGCGCTCCACCGTGTGAGCCGAGCGTATCCGGCATCCTGTCCCCGAACCACCCCACTCGAAGGAAACCCATGAGCACGACCGACATCGGCGTCGCCGTCATCGGAGCCGGCATGGCCGGCAAGGCGCACGCCGCCGCCTACCGCAGCGCGACCACCGTCTACAGCGCCGCGCTGCCGAACGTGCGGCTGGTCTCGATCGCCGACGCATACGAACCGGCGGCTAAGGAGACCGCTGAGCGATTCGGCTATGAGCGGCACGACACGTCCTGGCAGGCCATCGTTGACGCCGAGGACATCGACGTGGTCTCGGTCGTCGTCGCGAACCGCCTCCACCGCGAGATCGTCGAAGCGCTGCTGGCCGCGGGCAAGCACGTGCTCTGCGAGAAGCCGCTGTCGGACACGATCGAGGATGCCGCCGCGATGGTGGATGCCGCCGCCGCGGCGAAAGGCATCGCACGGATCGGACTGACCTTCCGCCGCTCCCCCGGGTTCGCGCTGCTCAACAGGCTCGCCGCCGACGGCACGCTCGGCCGCATCTACAACATCGACGCGAGCTACTGGGCCGACTATGCCGCCGACCCGGCCGTGCCGATCAGCTGGCGCTTCAAGGGACCTGCCGGCTCCGGCGCTCTGGCGGATGTCGGCAGCCACCTCAGCTACCTCGTCGAGTTCGCCGCCGGCAGCCGGATCGTCTCAGTCCACGGGGGCATCTTGAACACCCTCATCGCCGAGCGCCCGGTTCCCGCCGGCGCCGTCTCGGGACGCGGGCAGGTCGCCGTCACCGACCGGTTCGACAGCGTCGAGAACGACGACGTCGCGACCTTCAGCGCGCTTCTCGAGAACGGCGCGAACGCGACTCTGCAGGTGTCGCGGGTGGCGGCGGGGCACCCGAACTCCCTGGCAGTCCAGGTGTTCGGCTCCGCGGGCGCCGCGCGGTTCGATTTCCGCAACCCCGGCGTCGTGGAGCTGTTCCTGCGCGACAGCGACCCCGCCCTCGCGGGATGGCGCACCATCGTGCTCGGGCCGGACCACCCGTACTGGCGCGGCGGCCTGCCCATGGACGCCCCCGGCGTCGGGATCGGGCAGAACGAGGGCTTCGTGTTCCAGGCCCGCGCCATGCTCGAAGAAGTGGCCGGCATCCCCGCATCCGACTCTCTCCCGCGCAACGCGGACTTCGCGGATGCCCTCCGCAACATGAGACTGCTGGATGCGGCCGCGCAGTCCGCACTCGCCGGCGGCGCGACCGTCACGATCCTCGAGGAGGCATCCGCATGAAGCTCGGCCTGTACAACGCCATCCTGCACGATCGTCCGCTGCCGGATGCGCTGCGGGTCATCGCCGACAACGGGCTCACCGGCATCGAACTCAACACGGGCGGGTTCCTGCCGCCGGTGCACGTGCCGAACATCGACGAGATCCTCGCGAGCGACGCCGCGCGCGACGAATTTCTCGGCGTGTTCGAGGGGACCGGGGTGTCGATCGCGGGCTTGAACTGCAACGGCAACCCGCTGCATCCGAACCCCGCCATCGGGCCGAAGCACGCCAACGACGTCCGCCGCAGCATCAAGCTCGCGTCGCGGCTGGGACAGCACCGGGTCGTCACGATGTCGGGCCTTCCCGGGGGCGAGCCCGGCGCGACTCGGCCGAACTGGGTCGTGAACGCGTGGAACTCGACGTCGCTGACGATCGTCGAGGAGCAGCTGGCCCTCGCCGCGGACTTCTGGCGCGAGATGGACCGGTTCGCCGCCGACCACGACGTCAAGGTAGCGCTGGAGCTCCACCCGCAGAACGTCGTGTTCAACGTGCGCACGGTCGAGGAGCTCGTGGAGCGCACAGACGCCACGCACGTGGGCGTCGAGCTGGATGCCTCGCATCTGTTCTGGCAGCAGATGGACCCGGTCGCGGTGGTTCGGCACCTGGGTCCGCTGGTGTTCCACGCGGCCGCGAAGGATGTGCGCGTGAACACCGAGCATGCGGCGCTCAACGGGGTGCTCGACAACGGATTCCGGCGGCTCCGGTCCGACGAGCCGCGCACGAACCTCGGCGGGGACGAGTGGGCCAACGAGTGGCCCGTCGACTCATCGTGGGACTTCGTGGCGCTCGGCAAGGGCCACCCGGTCGAGTATTGGACCGAGTTCCTGCGCGCGCTGCACGAGGTCGACCCCGACATGCTCGTGAACATCGAGCACGAGGACGTTTCGCTCGGGCGCGAGGAGGGCGTCGCGGTGGCGGCCGAGGTGCTGCGCGCCGCGGATGCCGCCCTCGCTGCCTCCTTCGCAGCACCCTGATCCCCGTACGCTGAGCCCCCGCGCGCTGAGCCTGTCGAAGCGCAGACCCGCCTCGGGTACTGCCCTTCGACAGGCTCGAGGCGTGCGATGTCGGAGGCTCCGGGCGATGATCCCGACATGACGTACGTGTACATCCTCGAATGCAGCGACCGCAGCTTCTACGCCGGAAGCACGGGCACGCCCTCGAGCACCGCGGATGGCAGCACAATCACGACGACGACTGGGGCGCGAACCACACACCCGCCGGCATCGCCCGGCGCGACTGGTCTGGTGTGCAGCGACCGACCGCCAACCCACGCGTTCCAGCTCGAGGAGCAGATCCAGGGCTGTAGCCGGGCGAAGAAGATCGCGCTCATCGACGGCCGACTCGCTGACCTCCCCTCACTCTCCTGCTCACACGGCCCGAATGACGGGCGCGGGGCTGCTCAGGGCGCGGAGGCGGGGACCGGGACCCACTGGGCGGAGGCGCCGGAGCGTTCGGCGGCGTCCGCGACCCGCGCTGCGGCCAGGCCGTCGACCACCGACGGACCGTGCTGGACGCCGGTCTCGAGCGAGCGCAGGAAGAGGGATGCTTCGATGGTCTTGAGGTCGTCGAAGCCCATCGACGTGCCGGCGCCGGGCTGGAAGCGCCCGTGCGGGCCGTCGCCCGGGCCCATGAACCACGTGGCGTAGTCCGCGCGCGGCGCCGACCGGAAGGCGACCTGCAGCTCGTTCAGCCGCTGGAAGTCCCAGCGCAGCGACCCCCCGGTCCCGTAGACGTCGATGACGTACTCGGCGCGCGGGCCGACCGCGATTCGGCTCGACTCGAAGACGGCGAGCGCCCCGCCGTCGAGGCGGGCGATGACCGCGGCGTAGTCCTCGTTCTCGACCGGACCGCGCTCGTCGCCGCCCATCGCGCTGTGCCCGACGGCCGCGCCGACCAGCACGGGCCGCGACGCGAGGTACGTGGCCTGTGCCGCCGACACCTCGCGCACGGCCTGCCCGGTCACGTACGAGGCCAGGTCGAAGCCGTGCGAGAGCAGGTCGCCGTACACGCCCGACCCCGCCCGCTCACGGTTGAACCGCCACATGAGCGGCGCCTCCGGGTCGGACGAATAGTCGGCCAGGAACGACACCCGCACGTTCGTGACCGCGCCCAGGCGCCCGTCCGCGACCAGCTGCCGGGCAACCTCGATCGCGGGAGCGTTGCGGTAGTTGAAGCCGACGCAGGTGAGGATGCCGGCATCCTGTGCGGCTTGCGCGATCTCGGAGCTCTCCTCGAGCCCGCGGCCCATCGGCTTCTCGATCCAGAACGGCTTACCGGCTTCAGCCGCGGCGAGCGCCATCTCGCGGTGCAGGAAGTTCGGCGCGCAGATCGACACCACGTCGACGGCGGGGTCCGCGAGGACCTCGCGGTAGTCGGCCACCGCCCGGCCGTACCCGAGCAGGTCGACGGCCTCGGCCCGACCTCGCTCGGCGAGGTCGGCAGCGACGACGAGCTCCGGCCGCAGGGTCAGCTCCGGGAAGTGCTCGCGCACATTCCGGTACGCCCGCGAATGCGCGCGGCCCATCCAGCCGACGCTGATGAGGCCGACGCCGAGCCGCGTCATCCGCGTGCCTCGGCGATGAGCTCCCGGATGCGTCCGAGCTGCCACTCCGACGTCTCGGCGGCGGTCTCGTCCTCCGCGAACACGTTCGAGCAGATGATGGCGTCCTCCCGGTCGAGGAACCCGGATGCCGCGAGCGTCGTGAACAGCTGCTGCCAGTCCACGTCGCCGTCTCCGATGCGGAGGTGCTGGTGGATGCGAGCCGCGTTGCCGGGCGGGTTCGAGATGTACCGCAGACCGTGCGAGCGGCGGTGGTCGAACGTGTCGGCCGTGTACACGGCGCCGAGCCGCGTGCCGAGGGCCGGGATCAGGGTCTGCGCCCGATCGCCGTAGTGGAACGTGTGGCTGGCGACGTACACGAAGCCGACCGAGGGGCTGTCGAGCCCGCGGATGATGCGCCAGGCCTCCTGGCCGTCCTCGACGAAGTCGTCGGGATGCGGGTCGATGTTGACGGTCACGCCGGACGTCTCGATCACCGGCAGCAGCTCCTCCATCGACCGGTAGAACCCGGCTTCTGACTCCTCCGCGCGCTCGGGGCGCCCGGAGAACTCGGTGTTGATCACCGGCACCTCGAGCTCCGACGCGATGTGGATGATGCGCTTCCAGTTGCGCACCGCCGCCTCCCGGGGAAGCTCGTCGGGCCATGACCAGCGCTGCACCGGCAGCAGCGACGAGATGCCGACGCCGGCATCCGCGGCGCGCTTGCGCACGGTCTCGAGGTACGCCCGGTCGACGCGCGGGTGCGAGAAGAACGGGATGAAGTCAGGATGCGGCGTCAGCTGAATCCACTCGTACCCGGCCCGCGCGGCCAGGTCGAAGAAGTCCAGGAAGTCATACCCGTCGTGGAACGGGGTCGGGTCGAGGGCGATCTTCACCATGTCGGTTGCTCCTTGGGTGGCGGGTCAGTGCGTTTCGCCTTGTCGCTTCGCTCCTCGCTCAACGGCCGGGATGTCCATCACCGGTCGTTGAGCGAGCGAAGCGAGACGAAACGCGACGACCATCGCGTATGTCAGCTATAGAACTCGGGCTGGGCGGGGAGGTCCAGCTCCACCGGGCCGGGCTCGTGGAGGGCGCGCACGCCGGCCTCGACGGCGACCGAGACGCGGTAGGCGTCCCACGCGGACGGGCCCGCGATCGTGTCCTGCTTCGCGGCATCCACCCAGGCCTGCACCTCGATGTCGTAGGCCTGCGCGAAACGGGTGACGAAACTGCGGTGCTCACCGACGCTGAAGCGGCCGTCCTCCCACACCTGCATGCCGGCTGGCTGGCCGATGCGGGCGATGCCCTTCTCGAACACCGCCTCGGTCGCGACCTGGTACCCGAACTGCACGCTGACGTTCATCTCGACGTCCGCGAGCACGCCGTTCTCGAGCTCGATGAGCACGAGGATCGGCTCGTCGAGGTGGGCCGGCGACAGGGAGTTGCGGCGGCCGTGGCGCACCTGCACCGAGCGGATCGACGATCCCACCAGCCACGGCACGACGTCGAACTCGTGCACCACCGAGTCCGCGATGAGCATCTCCTGCGTGTAGTAGTCGAGCACCGACGGGTTGCGGTGCACGCAGCGCAGCATCAGCAGCTCGCCGGCATCCTTCCCGGCGATGAACTCGCGCAGCTGCGCGTACTCCGGGTCGAAACGGCGCATGAACCCGACCTGCAGGATCTTCCTGCCGCCCTGCATCTCGGCCTCGAGCACGCGCCAGGAGGATGCCGCGTCCTCGGTGAGCGGCTTCTCGCAAAGCGTCGGAAGACCGGCCTGGATCGCCGGCAGCAGCACCGGCTCGTGGAACCTGCCGGGCGTCGCGATGACGACGGCGTCGAGGGCGTCGGCGGCGATGGCCTCCTCGAGGCTGCCGAACGCGACCGACCCAGGCGCCAGCTCCTGCGCGGCGGCGGCGCGTGCGGCATCCGGCTCGACGATCGCCGACACGTGCGCGCCGGTGATGCGGTGCGTGAGGCGCTTGATGTGGTCCGCGCCCATCTGGCCGGCGCCGACGACGCCGACGCGCAGCTCTGCAGTGGTGGTCATGTGGTTCTCCTTCTCGGTGCCCTGAGCCTGTCGAAGGGCATTCCCGGGTGCTTCGAAAGCTCCGGGTCTTGCGCTCCGACTGGCTCAGCGCGCATGTTCAGCGGGTGCGGGTCAGGGGCGTGCAGCCAAAGATGTGCTCGCGGGTGCGGGTGGCGATGCCGGCGGGCAGGTCGATGTCGACGCCCGGCATGTCCTGCTCGACGATCGCGAAGATGTCCGGGTCGATCGACGAGACGGCCTCGATGATCGGGGCGAAGTCGGGGATGCCGGCAGGCGGCTCCACCATGATGTCGATGGCGGCATCCGCGAACGGCACGTCGTTCTTGAGCACCTCGAACCGCAGCTCCGGGTCGACCTGCTTGAGGTGCAGGTACCCGACGCGGTCGGGGTGGTCCTGGATCAGCTGCACGCTGTCGCCGCCGTAGTAGGCGTAGTGGCCGGTGTCCAGGCACAGGTTGAGGTAGCGCGGGTCGGTGGCCTCCAGCAGACGCTCCACCTCGCGCCGCGTGCCGACGTGGCTGTCGGCATGCGAGTGGAACTGCTGCTTCAGGCCGAACTCCTCCAGCAGTGCTTTGCCGAGCCGATCGTGGCCGGCCGCGAGCCGGGTCCACTGGCCGGCGTCGAGGGTGCGCGCCTCGAGCGCCTCGCCGGTGGCGTCCGAGCGCCACAGGTCTGGGATGACGACGATGTGCTCCGCGCCCATCGCCTGGGTGAGGGTAGCGACCTGGAGCACCTGGTCCCACGCGCGCTGCCACTGGTCATCGCCTTTGTGGAAGCCGGTGAAGACCGTGCCGCCGGAGATCTCCAGGTCGCGCTTAGCGAGCTCGTCGGAGAGGCGATCGGGGTCGGTGGGCAGGTACCCGTACGGGCCCAGCTCGATGAAGTGGTAGCCGGCGGCCTGCACCTCGTCGAGGAAGCGCTGCCAGGGGATCTGCCGCGGATGCTCCGGGAACCACACGCCCCACGAGTCGGGAGCGGTGCCGATGCGCAGTCCTGCGGTGGCGGTGTCGATGGTCATGTGGGTCTCTTTCGGGGTTCAGGATGCGGCGTGTGGGCCTGGGCTCTTGCCCTTCGACAGGCTCAGGGCCCGGAGGCGCGCTGAGCCTGTCGAAGCGCGGGGGGTCGCATGTCAGCCGAGCAGGGGGCGCTGGGCGCGCTGCTGCTGTTCGTATTCGGCCCGGGCCTCCCGGGTGCTGTCGAGGTCGGAGGTGGCGGCCACGGGGACGTCCCACCAGCCCTCGCCCTCGGGGGCGTACACGAACGGATCGGAAGGGACGTAGACGAGCGTCGACGTGGGATGCGCCTTCGCCTCCGCGACGGCATCCTGCACCCGCGCTGCGGCTCCCGCGCCCGGGGCGACCTCGATGACGTGCAGGCCATAGCTGCGCGCGTTCACGGGGAAGTCGACGGCGTCGAGCAGGTCGCCCGTCTCGAAGTTGCGGTGTTCGGGGTCGAGGTAGCGGTAGCGGGTACCGAAGCGCTGCGAGCCGACGGTCTCGGACAGGTGCCCGATCGACGCGTAGCCGCGGTTGTCGATGAGGACGAGAACGATCTTGATGCCCTCCGCGACGGCGGTGGCGAGCTCGGAGTGGAGCATCAGGTACGAGCCGTCGCCGATCATGACGATCACGTCGCGGTTGTCGCCGAGCGCCTCGAGGCCGCGCTTGACGCCCATGCCGCCCGCGATCTCGTAACCCATGCACGAGAACGCGTACTCGACGTGGTAGCCGAGCGGGTCGCGCACGCGCCACAGCTTGTGCAGGTCCCCGGGCAGCGACCCGGCCGCCTGCACCACGACGTCGCGCGGGTCGGATGCAGCCTGCACGGCGCCGATGATCTCCGGCTGCCCCGGCAGGTCGGCGTCCGTCGGCGCAAGTGCGGAATCCACCGCGGCATCCCACGTTTGCTTCTCGGCCGCGATGCGCTCGGCGTGCGCCGCCGGTACGCGGTAGTCGGGCAATGCGGCGGCGAGCGCCGTGAGGGTCTCACGGGCATCGGCGATGACCGGCAGCTGGGTGCCGTGCTTGTAGGCGTCGAAGGAGGCCACGTTGACGTTCACGAATCGCACGTCGGGGTTCTGGAACGCGGTGCGGCTCGCGGTGGTGAAGTCGCTGTACCGGGTGCCGATGCCGATCACGACGTCGGCCTCCGCGGCGAGCCGGTTCGCGGCGGTGGTGCCGGTCGCGCCGACGCCGCCCAGATACTGCGGGTGGTCCCAGTCGAGCACGCCGCCGCCGGCCTGCGTGGTGCCGACCGGGATGCCGGTCCGCTCGACGAACGCGCGCAGCTCGTCCTCCGCGTCGGAGTACAGCACACCGCCGCCGGCGACGATGAACGGACGCTCGGCCCCCGCGATCGCGGCCACCGCGGCATCCAGCGCCCAGCGCTCCGGCACCGGGCGCCGGATGTGCCACTCGCGGTCCTGCAGGAACTCCTCGGGCACGGCGATCACCTCGGCCTGCACATCCTCCGGGAGGGCGATCGTGACCGCGCCGGTCTCGGCGGGGTCGGTGAGCACGCGCATCGCGGCGAGTGCGATCGAGAAGAGCTGCTCGGGCCGCTGCACGCGGTCGAAGAAGCGGCTGAGCGGGCGGAAGGCATCCGTCACCTGCACGCCCAGGTCATGCGGATGCTCCAACTGCTGCAGCACAGGATCGGCGACCCGGGTGGCGAAGGTGTCGCTCGGCAGCAGCAGCGCAGGCAGCCGGTTCGCGGTTGCGAGCGCCGCACCGGTGAGCATGTTCGCGGCGCCGGGGCCGACCGAGGCCGTTGCGGCGAGGGTGGCGCGACGGCGGTGGATGCGGCTGAACCCCACGGCCTGGTGCACCATGGCCTGCTCGTTGCGCGCCTGGTAGTACGGCATCAGCGCCGGGTCGTTGACGTTCGCCTGCTTGAGCGCCTGGCCGATGCCGGCGACGTTGCCGTGCCCGAAGATGCCGAACATGCCCGGGATCGTGCGCTCCCGCACGTCGCCGTCGACGGTGTACTGGTGCGCGAGGAACTCGACGAGGGCCTGGCCCACGGTCATGTGGCGCGTCATGCGGATGCTCCTTGGGTGGAAACGGGCGAGGGGGTGCCGTACGGGAGGCGGTCGTCGACCGGCTGGGTCTTCCAGTCCTCACGCAGCCACGCCTGGCGCGGGTCGTCGCTGATGAGCCACGCGCGCTCCGTGCCGGGTCCGGCCATCACGTTGAGGTAGTAGAGGTCGTACTCGGGAGCGGCGGATGCCGGACCGTGGTAGCCATACGGCACCAGCGCGATGTCGCCGGTGCGCACCAGGGCGTTGGTCTCGATCGGCCGCTCGTCGCTGGCGTAGGTCGCGAACGTACCGAAGGGGTCCGCCTCCGCCGGGGACGCGCTGCCGCGTCGCGTGGCGACCTCGAAGTAGTAGATCTCCTCGAGATTCGACTCGTGCCCCGGCACATCGACGTCGTGCTTGTGCGCCGGATGAGACGACCAGTTGCCGGCGGGCGTGATCACCTCGCACACGATGAAGGATGCCGCATCCAGTGCCGCCGGGGTGCCGAAGTTGTGCACCTGGCGGGTGTCGCGCCCGGCACCGCGCACCTCGACGGGCACGTCGTCGCGGGTGACGTGCCGGCTGGGCTTGCGCTCGATCGTCGGTGCCTCCGCGACCACGACCGCGCCCGCGCCGTGGGTCGCGACCGCGGCCCCCGCGCCCACGTACAGCACGTCGGTGGGGCCGTCGAAGACGCTGCGGCGGCCGGCGAGTGCGGTCGTCGTGCCGTCGTGGTCGACCGAGAACGAACCCGCGAGCGGGATGACCAGCCGCTCGACGTCAGCGGCCGGCAGCTCGACGGCCCCGCCGCGCAGGCGCGCGACCCGCAGACCGGTGTGCTGCCAGCCCGGGATGCTCCCGTCGACGACGGACTCCCACCCGTCGCGCGTCAGCTCCCCTCGGGGGAAGAACCACTCGTTCGTCATGTCGATTGCTCCTGGGGAATGCCCTTCGACAGCCTCAGGGCGCGACGTGCGCGCTGAGCTCCCGAAGCTCGGGGCGCGGCATGCGCGCTGAGACTGTCGAAGCGTAGGACCGGGTGTCTAGTTGTTCTGCGGGAAGCCGAGGTTGATGCCGCCGTGCTTGGCGGGGTCGAGCCAACGGCTGGTGATCGCCTTCTCGCGCGTGAAGAAGTCGAACCCGTGGGTTCCGTACGCCTTCGCGTCGCCGAACAGAGAGGCCTTCCACCCACCGAACGAGTGGTAGGCCACCGGCACCGGGATCGGCACGTTGACACCGATCATGCCCACCTCCACCTCGTTCTGGAAGCGCCGGGCAGCTCCCCCGTCATTCGTGAAGATCGCCGTGCCGTTGCCGAACCGCCCCGAGTTGATGAGCTCCAGACCCTCGTCATAGGACTGGACGCGCACGATCGAGAGCACCGGGCCGAAGATCTCCTCCTGGTAGGCGGCCGACGAAGTGGGGACCTTGTCCAGCAGGGTGGGTCCGAAGAAGAAGCCGTCCTCGTGACCGTCGACGGTGAATCCGCGGCCGTCCACGACGAGTTCGGCACCGTCGGCCTCCGCGATGTCCACGTACGAGGCCACCTTGTCGCGGTGCACTCCTGTGATGAGCGGCCCCATGTCGGGCTCGGGGTCGGCGGACCCGTTTCCGATGCGCAGCTTGGCGATGCGCTCCTGGATCTTCGCGACCAGGTCGTCGGCGACCGGCTCCACGGCGAGCACCACCGAGATGGCCATGCACCGCTCTCCGGCGGCGCCGTACCCGGCGTTGATCGCCTGGTCGGCGGCGAGGTCCAGGTCGGCGTCCGGCAGCACCAGCATGTGGTTCTTGGCGCCGCCCAGGGCTTGCACCCGCTTGCCCGTCTTGGCCGCCGTCTCGTAGATGTACTGCGCGATCGGGGTCGAACCCACGAAC
>NZ_DATEJS010000270.1:0-2672 GCF_035277845.1 Microbacterium sp. | reverse complement strand
ATGGCGACCTTCCGACTGGCCCGCCGGTTGCGCGCGGAACGCGCCATCGACACCATGAGCGACGGCCAATTCGCCGTGCTCGCCGCCCTCAAGAAGGAGGGCCCGCACACGCTCGGCGAGCTCGCGGCACGCGAACGGGTCACTCCCCCGTCGATGAACCGCACCGTGAACTGCCTCGAGGAATCGGGCTGGCTCACCCGCACCCCCGACGACGTCGACCGTCGCAAGGTGAACATCGAACTCACCGAAGAGGGACTCGCCGTCGTCACCGAGACCGTGCGCCGGCGGGATGCCTGGCTCGAATCGGTGCTCGCCGAACTGGATCCGGACGAACGCGAACTGCTGGCCGCGGCATCCGCCCTGATGCGGAAGGTCGCCGACCTGTGAACGCGATGTTCCGCTCCCTGCGCATCTACAACTACCGCCTCTGGATCGTCGGCGCGCTGATCTCGAACATCGGCGGGTGGATGCAGTCGACCGCCCAGGACTGGGTGGTGCTGACCCAGCTGACGCACAACAACGCGACCGCCATGGGTGTCACCATGGCGCTGCAGTTCACTCCCCCGCTGCTTCTCGTGAGCATCACGGGATGGGTGGCCGACCGGTTCGAGCGGCGCAAGCTGCTCATGGTCACGCAGTCGACCCTGATGGCCCTGGCGATCGCGGTCGGCGTGCTGCTGCTCACGCACGTGATGACGCTGCCCCTGATGTGGTTCTTCGCGCTGTGCTTCGGCATCGCGAACGCGTTCGACGCTCCGGCCCGGCAGACGTTCGTCTCGGATGTGGTCTCGCGCGAGAACGCGTCGAACGCGGTGGCGCTGAACTCGGCATCCTTCAACACCGCACGCCTCATCGGGCCGGCCGTCGGCGGTTTCATGATCGTGCTCGTCGGCACCGGCTGGGTGTTCATCGTCAACGCCGCGACGTTCCTCGCGATGCTCATCGCGCTGTCGCTGCTGCACAAGGACGAGCTCGTGCCGACCATCCGCGCCCAGGGCGGCGCCCGCTTCGCCGACGGCTTCCGCTACGTCGCCCGCCGCAAGGACCTGCAGATCGTCATCGGCATGGTATTCCTGGTGGCCGCGTTCGGCATGAACTTCCCGATCTTCGCCTCGACGATGGCGCTCGCCTTCGGCCGCAACGCGGACGGGTACGGCCTGCTCAGCTCCGTGCTCGCGGTCGGCTCGCTCGCCGGCGCGCTCATGGCCGCGCGCCGCGAGCGGGCACGGATGAGGGTGGTGATGTTCGCGGCGGGCGGGTTCGGCGTGGCATCCCTCGTCTCGTCCTTCATGCCGGCCTACGTGCTCTACGCGGTCACGCTGGTGTTCGTCGGGTTCTGCACCGTCTCGATGCTGACGACCGCGAACGGGTACGTGCAGACCACCACCGACCCGGCGCTGCGCGGCCGTGTGCTCGCCCTGTACATGGGCGTGCTGCAGGGATCCACCCTCATCGGCGCTCCGACCGCCGGATGGGTGGCATCCGCGTTCGGTCCGCGTGCGGCGATCCAGGTCGGCGGAGTCGCGGGCGTCGCGGCGCTCGTGCTCGGCGCGGTCTGGCTGGCGACGAACGGGCACCTGCACCGGCACGAGGACGGCGGTCTGCGCATGCAGATCGACGAGACGCGGCCCATCAGCATCATCGAGGAATCCGGGCTCGACTCCGCTGCCTGAGGCCGGCGGTCGCGCCGGCCCGCCCGGGTCGATCAGGCCGGCGTCAGGGTGCGGAGCATCCGCTCGACCTCGGCGGCGACCGCGGCACGTCCCGGCGTGATGAACCTGCGCGGATCGATCAGCGACTCGTCGGCGAGCGCCCCGCGTACCGCGTCGGTGAACACCCGCCCGACATGCGTGCCGATGTTGATCTTGCGCATGCCCGCGGCGATCGCGTCGACGATCGCGGCATCCGCCACCCCGCTCGACCCGTGCAGCACCAGCGGCAGCCCGGTGGATGCCGCGATCCGCGCGATCAGCCCGAGGTCGAGGGATGCCGTGCGCTCCCGCATCGCGTGTTCGCTGCCCACCGCGACCGCCAGCGCATCCACGCCCGTCTCACCGGCGAACTGCGCCGCCTCGGCCGGGTCCGTGCGCACCCCGGGCGTGTGCGCGCCCTCCTTGCCGCCGATGCGGCCGAGCTCCGCCTCCACCCACACGCCGGCCGCGTGCCCGCGCCGCACCACCGCCGCCGTGCGCGCCGCGTTGTCGGCGTACTCGTGGTGGGCGCCGTCGTACATCACCGATGCGAACCCGAGCGCGATCGCCTCGTCGACGAGCGACTCCTCCGTCGCGTGGTCGAGGTGCACCACCACCGGCGCCGAACTGCTCCGCGCGAGGGCCAGGAACGCCTCGCCGATGGGCGCCAGCGCCCCGTGGAACCGCACCGCGTTCTCGGACAGCTGCAGCACCACCGGCGTCCTCGCCGCCTCGGCGCCCGCGACGATCCCCTCCGCCACCTCCAGCTGCACGGCGTTGAACGCGCACACGGCGCGCCGTCCGGCGAGCGCCTCGGACATCGGGACGAGCGGCATGGGATCTCCTCGGATCGGTTCAGGCGGATCGGTCGAGCGAGCGGATGACGACACGCTCGGCGAACTCGGCGTGGCGGGGCGACAGGGAGCCGGCGACCGGCTCGAGCACCGCGGCCGCGGACCAGGCGACCGCCCTGCGCAGCAG
>NZ_DATEJS010000269.1:0-17856 GCF_035277845.1 Microbacterium sp. | reverse complement strand
GTAGCCGCTGTACGCCTGGGCGACGGTGGTTCCGCCGTTCTGCCCGACCGGCGCGCCGTCCACGTACATCGTGAGGCCCGCGCCGGACAGCTCGCCCACCACGTGGTGCCACTGGCCGTCGTTGTACGACTTCGAGGACTGGACGGTGAAGGTGCCGCCGTTGTACACACCGAACATCAGCTTGCCCGCGTTGGTCATGTAGATCTGACGGTCGTAGCTGCTGCTGTTCGTCGGGGCCGTCGACGAGCCGAAGCCGACGATCTTGCCGCCGCTTCCGCTGGTCGACTTGAACCACGCCTCGATCGAGAACGTGTTCGGACCCGTGATCGCCTGCGTGGTCGACGCGGTGCCCGAGGACGAGCCGCTGAAGGTCGCCGCGGTGGAGCTGTCGCCGATGACCGGTCCGGTGGCGCCCTCGACGACGCCGGATCCCTCATTGGTCATGTCGCTGAAACCGGCCCAGTCGTACGCGGTCGTGCCGGACGATTCGTTGAAGCGCCAGAGGTTGGATGCCCCGTCGCCGGTCACGTCGTTGACGTAGGCGGAGGCCTGCCCACTGGTCGCGATCGTCACGCTGGTGCTGTTTCCGCCCAGCTTGTTGCCGAACGGATCCACCGCCTGCACCCGATAGGTGTGCGTCGACCCGGGCACGAGCCCGGTATCGATCCAGCCCATGGCGGGCAGGTTCCAGGCGGCCGAGGTCTGGGTCGTCGTGTAGACCGGGGTGTTGCCTCCGTCGCGGAAGACGTTGTACGTCAGCGTGGCGTTGTCGCGGTCGTAGTCCGCCTGCCACGAGATGCGCGCGGTGCCCGCGGAGAACGAGATCGCCTTCGCGTTGAGGTAGGTGCCGTTGACCGGCCCCATCTTGTTCGGCGCGAGCGAGCTGATCGCGAAGCGCACGAGGCCGACCTGCGCCGTGCCGTTGACGGTCGGGAACTCGCCGCCGAGGGCGATGTAGTTGCTGTTGCCCGTGACGGCCCAGGCGGCCTGGTTCTGACCGGTCACGGTGCCGAGCGTGAACAGCGGCAGCCACGGCAGCAGCGTCGAGTCGGGCACTCCCGCGTAGTTCCAGCCGTACGTGTCGGGGCCGCTGTTGGTCCCCGTCGATGCGACCGTGAACGCGAGGGCGTGGTAGTTGATGCGCGGCGTGACGTCGGGGAAGGACCCGATCGCCGAGCAGTCGTGCGCGTGGCTGACCGTGTAGAGCACCCCGCCGACGGGCTGCACGCTGTAGGTGTCGCCGTGGCAGTCGTTCAGGGTCTTGATCGCGCCGGTATCGGGGTCGGCCGCGAACGAGCCCTCGAAGTTGCCGGCGGAGTACGAGTATCCCGAGCCGTAGATCAGGGTGCCGTCGGTGGTCAGGCTGGTGATGCCCGCGCCGCCCGAGCTGCTGGTCGTGTAGCAGTTCGCCGCGGTGTTGGTGCAGTCGTGCACGTACTGGTTGATCTGGTACGGCACCACAGTCGCCGGGGTGGCGGTCGTGACCGAGCCGATGCTGGTGGCGACGGTGCCGTTCAGGGTGCTGAAACTGCCGCCGATCACCACCTGGCTGCCGTCCGGCGTGACCGCCAGGGCGGTGACTCCCTGGCCGTCGTCGGCGCTCGGGGCCCACGAGGTGAGCGCCCCGTTCGAGGCCTGGAAGGCCGCCAGCCGCGTGCGGGCGGTGGCGCCGATGCTGAGGAACTGACCGCCGACGTACACCGTCGAGTTCGTCGCGGCGATGCCGGCGACGCGTGCGCCCACGTTCGGCGCGAAGCTCGAGATCAGGCTGCCGGTGGCGGTGTCGAACGCGGCGATGTGGTTGCGCGTCACGCCGTCGACCTGGGTGAAGTCGCCGCCGACGTACACGCGCGAGCCGTCCGGCGACGCGGTGATCACGAGCCCCTGTGCGTTGAGGGTGTGGTTGAACGAGGTGATCAGGGCGCCCGTTCGGATGTCGAAGGCCAGCAGGTTCGCGCGCGGCGTGTAGTTCGCCGCGGTGTTGGCAGCCCCTGCGGGCCACGTCTGCGAGAACGACCCGGTTGCGTACACGGTGTTGCCGACGGTCACCTCCGCCCACACGACACCGTTCTGCTGCACGGTCGGCAGCGCATCCGCACTGACCGTGGCGGGTTGTCCGGGAGGGGGCGCGGTATCCGCGCGGGCACTGCTCGGCGCGATGAAGACGGTGGCGAAGGCAGTTGCGGTGACGAGTGCCGCAATCCCCAGAACAGCACTGAAACGTCGCAATGACGCACGGGACGTACCCATGATTCCCCTAGATTCCCCAGATTGTAACCTCGCAGCGCCCCCACGGCGCGTTCGCACGTGCCCCAGCACGTACGGCGATTGTGCCCAGGATAGGGCATCAGGCAAATGTTGCCAAGAGCCTTCTTAGAATTCCGAGGCGATCTCCGGGTCAGCCGACGGGGCCTTCGAAGACCACGGTCGGGCCGCCCTGCTGGTACCAGGCGCTGAGGCCGACGTGGCCGCGCGCGCTCGATGGAATGGCGAAGGCGTACACCGCGGTGGCGCTCGATCCGGGGGCCAGCGTGCCGTGGAAGGGCTTCGTGGCTGCGTTGTCCGGGGATGCCGGCTTCTTCGCGGTGCCGTACCAGGCGTTCACCTCGACGGTGTCGATCGTGAAGGGCTTCGCCGAGGCGTTCGTGAACTTCAGCGTGAACGCCACCTGCGCTTGACCGGTCACGACGCCGGGCCCTGACCCCGTGACAGTGCCGGACGTGGTGCGCACCACGGCGAGGGTCACCTTGCCGGGAAGCTTCGCCGGCGAGGTCATCGGCACGGGCGGAAGCGTCTTCGAGGTGCCGGCGTCGACCGGCGTCGGCGTTCCGGTGGGCGGGTTCGTGAGCCGCGAGGGAGTGCCCGGGCTGTAGCTGAAGCTCGGGCTGGGCGTGTTCGCGGCCGGCTTGGCGCTCGTGCAGCCGGTCAGCACGACCGACGCGACCAGGACGGCGACGAGGCCGTGTCTTGCGCTCGTTCTCATGACTCCCCCAGGCATGTGCTTGGAGCGAGCATACGACAAAGCGGAGGGGGTGCGGCTGGGCGGGCGCTTTGCGCGCCCGCCCAGACCGCTGTCAGTTGAAGATGGCGCCGAGCTGCGGAGTCGCGGTGCCCAGCAGGGAGGTGAACGCCGAGGGCGGCGTGATGGCCGTCGACGAGCGCCAGCTCGTGTACGCCGACAGGAGCTGCCCGTTCGACGCCGTGATGGGGTTCCCGAAGAACTCCTTGGAGCGCGGGTCCTGTCCGGTCGCCTTGGTGAAGGAGGAGCGCAGCGTGTACACCGCCGGGTTGCCGGCACCGCGCGACCACACGACCAGCCACGTCGGGCTCGAGCCGGACGTCCGCTGGTACATGTTCCCGTTGGGCGTGATGTTCAGGCTCGAGGCGGAGTACGTGTGCGTGTAGTCCTCCACGCACAGCGCGCAGTTGCCGGTGGTGCCTGCGATCACGTTGTTGGCCACGCTGATGTTGCGGATCAGCCACGGCATGGTCGGATCCGGGAACGGCTGGCGCATGTCGTGACCGGGAACGGACGGGTCGTTCGCCTTGCGGCCGTCCTGCACGATCTCGAGCGTCCGGTCTCCGCCGACGATGGTGTTGTTCCACACTCGGACGCTGCCGGTGTCGTTGATCTTCAGCGCACTGTCGAGGTTGCCGAGCAGCAGGTTGTTGACGAAGTCGACCTTCTGCGAGATCTCGAAGAACGCACCGTGGCCGGCGTTCCCGACGAAGTCGGTGCCGGCGACGCTGATCGCGTACACGGACTGATCCGTCCACAGGCCCGGTCCGTCGTTGCGCAGGAATGCGGAGTTGCGGATCGTGAGGCCGCGGGTCTTCGTGACCTTCAGGCCGCCCGAGACCGGAGCCCGGTTGAAGTGCTCGCTGTTGTTCTGCACCGAGAGCACGTTGTTCAGAGTGAGGCCGTCGGCGTAGTTCGCGCCGATGCCCATCAGCCCGTTGCGGGCGACCGTGACCGACTGCAGCGTGGCGCTCGAGGCACCGACGAAGAGGCCGGTCGTCGCGGTGTCGGAGATCGAGACGTTCTCCAGGCGTGTGCCCGGCGCCTCGACCGTGACCGCGCCCATCATCCACACGGAGGTGGCGTAGCCGCGGATGCCGATTCCGCGCACCGTCGTGCCGGCGCCGCGCAGGGACATCGCCTTGGTCAGCGTCGCCGCGCGCACCTGGTGACCCGAGGGGTTCGACCCGATGTAGAGGCGGTGCGCCGTGGTGTCGGCGAAGAAGGTGCCCGGCACGACCTGGCTGAGGCTCGCGACCTGGCGCTGCGGGGCGCCGTCGATGAAGAGCTCCTCCGGGTGGGCGGCCATGGGGTAGGCGGGGTTGATCCACTGCCACCCGGCCGACGTGCCGTCCGGAGCCCCGCGCGTGAACGTGGGGCTGGAGTCGAACACGTGGTTCCAGCCGCCGACGTACCACTTCGAGCCGGAGGCGGTCCATCCGGTCTGCGCCTCAGTGCCGTCGAACCAGACGGCCTCCTTCGGGTAGGCCTGGATCGTCAGCTTCTTGCCCGCGGGAACCGTGATGTTCTCGTGGTACGTACCGCCGCGCAGCACGATGGTCGCGCCGCTCGGCGCGGCATTGATGGCCGCCTGGGCGGTCTTGTAGGGCGTGGCGGCCCTGCCGTTGCCGCCGGCGGCAGCCGTCGGCGAGGCGAAGATCGCGCCGGTAGGCACGGCGTAGGCCGTGGTCCCGACGGTGGCGGCGCCCCGTCTGGCGCGGGCGCCGCTGATGTTCCAGGCCGTGTCGGTGGGGCTTCCCACCGTGGCCGGTGCCGCGACCGTGGCGGGCGCCACCGAGGTCTCGGCCTTCACTGTCGTCGACGAGCCGATCACCGGATCGGCGACGATCTTCGACGCCGTGCTCGCGGTGGTGTCCGCAGTTCGGCTCAGGGATTTCGTGACGGGGGCGGGATGGTGGGTCGTGACGACGGCAGCCGTCGCAACCCCGGATATGAGGACGACGGCGGCAGCCGTCATCGCGGTTTTGCGTGTGAATCTCATGGGGAGGTGAGGTTCCTGTATTCGTCGAGCATCCCACCCGAATTGAGACGCAGTCATTGTCCGCGGCTCAGCTGGGGGCAGAGCCGCGTACGCGACCCATCTGGGGCAAGGCCGCGCACGGCCAAGATATCAGCGGAATTTGAGAAATCGCTAGAGTGTGAAAGAATTCTCACTCCCTCGGCCCGGGCCTGGAAGTGAGGCGTGCAGGAGACCGCGATCAGGGAACTGCGTGCCGGCTGCGCGCACCGATCTCCGCGGGCTCCTCCGGCTCCGCCTTCGGGTGCCGGCTGCGGTGCGTCAGGATCGCCGTGTAGGTGACCAGCAGCACGAACGGCATGGCGCTGTCGACCAGGCCGCTCTCGGTCGCGGACCGGATGAGCACCAGCATGAGCAGCGGCAGCATGACGCTCCGCCGGGTCGAGACGAGGGCGGTCGCCGCCGTCCAGATGACCAGCACGCCGACCAGGGCGACGGAGAGCACACCGGCCTGCGCCAGCAGCGACACCCAGCTGCTGTCGAGCACCTGGAAGGGGTCCCACTTGTTGTCCACGGGCACCTGCTCGACGGAGAGCCCGAGCCCGAGCCATCGCTCCCAGCTCCCCCAGTCCCAGCCGAGCACCACCTGCCACGCGGTGAAGCGGGAGTTCAGCGACGAGCCCACCGCATTCGACCCGCCGCGCGAGGCCAGGTCGCCCACGAGGTTCGTGAAGGTGGCCGTGGCATAGGCGACAGGCGCTGCGGCCAGCAGGACGAACAGCATCGACCGGTCGCGGATGCCGTTGAAGATCGCCGCCAGCAGCAGGGCGACGAGGGCGCCGAGCAGGGCGGTGCGGGATCCGGTGGCCACGACGATCCCGAGCAGCACGACCACGAGCACCACCCGCCACTCCCGCCAGCCGCGCTGGAGCGAGAAGACCACGAGCCCGACGAGCGGGGTGGCGGCGAGCGCCGCGAGCTCGTTGGGGTGGATCTCCGGGATGCCGCCGCCGAGCCGGCCCGAGGACGCGTACTTCGGCAGTCCGGTGAGCGCGGCGAAGACCGCGACGGTGGTCATCGCGGTGAACAGGCAGGCGAGCGCCGCGGTCCACGGCACGCTCGAGACGAGCATGAGCACGGTCGCCATCACGATGAACACGCGGATGACGAGCACGAGCGTCTCGCTGCCGTGCCCGGAGACGAACGCCCCGAGCAGCGAGATCAGAAGCGCGAGCGAGAGGACGCCCGCGGGACCGAGGCCGACGGGGGCGCGCACCCGCGTCCGCAGCGTGAGCAGCACGGCACCGCCGAGGCCGCACAGTGCCAGCACGGCCTTCGCGAGCACGACGGGGTCCGTGCCGCCGCTGTACAGGTTGTTGGGGCGCCACGGCAGCACGCTGACGATCACCACCAGGAAGAGGCCGCCGACCGCGGCGAGTCGCTCACGACTCGGTGCGCCCGCGTCGCGATGGATCGTCTCGCCGTCAGTGATCTGCCCGGACATCGCCGACCGCCACCGGATGCTCACCGCGGACCGGATGCCGGTCGGACGGCCGCCAGGTCTCGGCGACCGCGCTGACGTCGCCGAGGGGCGCGTGGGTCATGAGGGCCCCGACCGGACGGATGCCCATCACGTGCAGGCGGGTGACGAGCGAGGCCAGCTGGCTGGCCATCGTCGACTTGTTGCGCACCGCGATGACGACACCCGATTCGAGCGCGGCCATCCGCTCGATGAGTCCGGACGCGCTCGCGTCGGCCGCGACCATCACCACCTCGAAGTCGTCGCGCAGGCGCAGGCAGGCCTCCGGCAACCGGCGGGCGATCTCCGCGGACCGCACCGGCTCGGACAGCGCGAACACCGACCCGTCCCTGTCGCCGGCGGGCTCGTCGACCGGCCCGCCCGTGAGGTTGACGATCTCATCGAGAGGACGGACACCGGCATCCGGGTCGCGATCCGAGCGCACGTCCAGCACGCACGCCCGGGCGCCGGCCTCGTCGAACGCGTCGACGAGGCCGCGGAAGATCGACTCGTTGAGCGACTCCGGCGACGCCGAGACCAGCACGTACCGCTCGACGCCGAGGCCCCCGAGACTGCCGAGATTGCCGACGGTCTCTTCGAAGGCCGCCTTGCGCAGCAGGTCCGCGTTGCGCCGGGGCGCGCGTGACCGGCGCGGGATGCGCCCCGCCAGCGGCAGCCGGCTCGCCTTGCGGATGTCCGAGCTGGTGCGCAGGCTGCGGTTCGTGGTCGTGCGGTACACGGCCACGATCGCGCCGATCGCGAGCCCGGCGATGAGCCCGAGGCCCGTGACGGCGAGCACCTGCGGCGAGATCGGCTGCAGCGGCTCGACCGCGGGGAGCACCACGTCGAGCCGCACGACGATCTTGGTGCCGTTCGTGTTCTCGGTCTCCTCGATGAGCGCGGACAGGTGCCGCGCCGCCGAGTTCGCCATGTCGGCGGAGAGCTTCGCGGTGGAGGCATCCGCCTCGACGACCAGCAGCACCGTGTTCGACGGGTTGGTGGCCGACAGCATCCGCGTGATGTCCGCGTCGCTGTAGTCGCGCTCGCTCAGGTCGAGGTCGGAGCGCACGCCGTCGATCACGGACGGGCTGTCGACCAGCTGCGGGTAGGACTGGATGCGCGCGAGGCTGAACTGGTTCTGCTGGAAGAGGGTGTCCGGAGTCGACGAGACCCGCAGCATCAGGGTCGATGTCGCCGCGTAGGTCTTCGGCATCAGCTTCGTCACTCCGAATGCGGCCAGCGCACCCGCGAGCGCCACGATCAGGATGATCAGCCAGCCTTCGCGCAGGATGCGGCCGTAGGGCACGTCCTCCACGCATTCCCCCCCATTGTGAAACGGCAGCCAGGACTTGAACGTATCACTCGGTGAAGTCCACAGACGGCTCGGGCAATCGATTCTTTGCCTTTACCCGGCGGGACAGCCAGCGCAGTCCGAAGCCGCCGAGCGCCGACGCCACCGCGAGCCCGAACGGGAGGTACGGCGGCGCGATGTGCAGCAGCAGCATCCCGACGGTGACGACCAGCCCGAGCAGGGTGTCGCCGAGACGGATGAAGAAGACCGGCGTCTGCATCCCCGACACCGCGCTCAGGGCGCCGTAGGGCGTGACGACCGCCACGGAGACGCCGTAGACCGCCCACGCGGCGGTGGCCACGAGGTCCAGGTGCACGCCGAACAGCAGCGGGCCGATCCACGGGGCCACCGCGACGGCCAGACCGCCGAGCACCGCCGTGGCCAGCAGCAGCGCCCGGGAGACGCGGTCGGCCTCGTGCAGCGATCCGGCGCCCTGCGACTTCGCCTGGTGGGCGAACCGCACGAACAGGAACGACGACAGACCGCCGACGACCAGCAGCAGGGGGGACGTGTACGTGCGGGCCGCCTCCAGGCCGCCGACCGCGGCGAGCCCGACGAAAGCCGCGACGAGCAGCCGCACGCCGGTGAACATGCCCGGGCGCAGCGTCTGCACGAGCGCGCGCCACGTGCCGTAGCCGAACACCGCCCCGTACGACCCCGGCCACAGGCCCGGCATCCACCGGTCGGCTTTGGGCACGAGCACCGCGCCGAGCAGCGTGGCGAAGATCTGCCCGGCCCCGATGGCCGCGAAGAACACGGCCAGCGAGAGCCCGTGCAGCAGCAGCGCGACGCCCAGCACGGCGAGCGCGACCACGAAGCCCGCGCTGTCGATGACGAGGATGCGGTGGAACTTCATGTTGGCGCCGAGCAGACGCCGGAAGACCTCCTCGATCACGAAGAACGCCACCGCCACGGCGAACGCGATCGCCTCGGGCCAGTCGATGAACCCCGTGACGAGCAGGATGCCGGACGAGATCGTCGCGCTCCCGACGGCGGCGATCAGCATGGTTCCGAGGAGCCCCGCGCGGATGTCGCGCCGGTCGCGTTCGAGCGCGACCAGGGAGTCGCCGACGAGTCCCGTGACGATGCCGCTCGCCAGCACGAGGATGCCGTACATCACCGCGAATCGCCCGTACTCGGACAGCCCGAGGGCGCGGACGACGAGCAGCTGGAGCACGAAGCTGATCCCGGCCTGCACGCCCTGCGCCAGGATCGCGCTGAGAGCCGACCGCTTCATGCACCCCTCCGTCCGGCGCTGCCGCGCGCGCTCATGCGAGGAACACCCCGCGGTCGCGCAGCAGGTCGAGCACGGCCGAGGCGGCCTCGTCGACGCCCATCGTGGAGGTGTCGATCTCGAGGTCGGCGTCCTGCGGCACATCGTACGGGGAATCGACCCCGGTGAACTCGGTGAGCTCGCCCGCCCGGGCGCGGGCGTACAGGCCCTTGCGGTCGCGCTTCTCGGCGACCTCGAGCGGGGTGGAGACGTAGACGACGATGAACGGGGCGACCGTCTCGACGATCGCGCGCATCGCGGCACGGGAGGAGTCGAACGGGGCGATCGGAGCGCATACGGCGAGACCGCCGACCTCGGCGACCCGAGCGGCGACCCAGGCGATGCGCGCGAGATTGCGCTCGCGGTCCTCGCGCCCGAATCCCAGCCCCGAGGACAGCACCTGGCGCACCTCGTCGCCGTCGAGCAGCACCGGACGGTCGCCGGTGGCGCGGTCGATCCGGTCGACGACGGCGCGCGCCACCGTGGATTTGCCGGCCCCGGACAGCCCGGTGAACAGCACCACGGCACCCCCCGCCCGCGCCGGCACAGGGCGGCGGAAGTCGAGCACGTCGCGTGCGCCCAGCCGCTCCAGCAAAGTCCGCAGGGTCTCGTCGCGGGACCCGCCGTCGTGCGAGGCGGGCACCCCGAGGTACAGGGCCTCGGCGCCGAGCTCGGCCGCCGCATCCGCCAGATCGTCCATCAGCGCGGCATCCACGCGAGGCCCGACGCCGGAGCTGACGCCGACCAGCACGAGCGGCCGATCCCCACGTCGTGCGGCCGCGCGCAGGACGTCGGCGGGATGCACGCGGCCGGCGAAGACGGCGACCGCATGACCGGCCAGGTCGCGGGGCGCCGTGAGGCGCAGCGCGCGGGCGGGGGGATGCTCGGCCGGATGCAGGGCCTCGACGGGACCGGCGATCCAGCTCGTCACGTCGTCGCGGGCCTCGACCTCGACCGGGCGTACGCGCGCCAGCGGTGTGTTCTCCGAGTCCGTGAGCAGCACTCCCCCGCATCCGGGATCCGCGTGCGCCGCGGCCGTGGGCACGGCCAGCGTGACCTCGATCGGCCAGCCGCGCGGCGGGCGCCCCGGCAGGCAGTAGCCGGCGGCGGGCGCGAAGAAGCCGCCGAGCAGCAGCTCGAGCCGGTCGAGGTCGTCCGGGGGAAGCGCCACCATCGGCTCGGTCATCACGGCCCGCCGCTTCCCGCGTCTCGCTGCTCGCGCTCCTGCTCCTCCCGGCGGCGCTGCTCCCGGACCTGGCGGATCTCGACGGAGGCGAGCGCGGGGAACCCGTGCCGGCGTCGGATCGCCATCCACACCACCGGCGCGATGAGCAGCACCGCGAGCAGCAGGATGCCGGTCAGCTCGTTGCTGAGCCCGAACATCTTCAGTGCGGACGCCAGCAGCACGAAGGCGAGCGCGCGGCGGACGATGCCGCCCGGCAGCTGCGCGGAAAGCCGCGCGCCGATGTAGGCACCGGGGACGCCGCCGACGATGAGCGGCAGGGTGACGCCGAGATCGAGGTCGCCGAACAGGGCGTGTCCGATGGCGGCGGATGCCACGAGCGGCACCGCCTGGACGAGGTCGGTGCCCACCAGCTGGCTGGCCTTGAGTCCGGGGTAGAGCAACATCAGCCCGATGATGATGAGCGATCCGGATCCCACCGACGTCATGCCGACGATGAGGCCGCCGAGCGCTCCCAGCAGCAGGGTCGGGATGGGTCGCACGGCGACGTCGGGACGCTCCTGCGGGAGCGGCTCGCCGCGTCCGTCCCGCGTGCGCGCCCGCTCGACGAGCCGCAGGTAGGCGCGCACCATGAGCAGCGCCGCCGACAGCAGCAGGGCCGCGCCGAGCGCGATCTTCACGCCGTCCTGAACCTGGGCGGCATCCCCGAACGACTTCAGCACCAGCACACCGCAGAAGGCCGCCGGAACCGACCCGACGCAGAGCCAGCCGACGAGCTTCAGGTTGACCGTGCCGCGGCGCAGGTGCACCACCGAGCCGACGGGCTTCATGACGGCGGCGGCCACGAGGTCGCTGGACACGGCGGTGAGCGGATTGATGCCGAAGAACAGCACCAGCATCGGCGTCATGAGGGCGCCTCCGCCCATGCCGGTGAGGCCGACCACGATCCCGACCGCGAGCGCGCCGAGGGCCAACCACCAGTCCATGGCGGAAAGTCTCGCACACGGGCGCGCCACGCTCACGGGTCGATTCCGCGCACCATCAGGTGCGCCGCCGTCCTTGACCCGGGGGCGACGCGCCCCCGTATCATGGGGGCCACCCGTCGCCTCACTGCTGACGAAGGACCAGATCAGGGGCCGGGGCGGCACAGAATCGATTCTGGGGAGACGATGGCTGACGACACCGCGATCGCCGGTGCACTCGCGCGGGGCGCCGGAGAGCTTCTGCTGCGCGTGCGCGCCGACGCGGGCCCGCAGCGCATCGGCACCGCGGGTCTGAAGGACGAGGGCGACCGGCGCGCGCAGGAGTTCCTCGCGCGCGAACTCGCCACCCGGTTCCCGGACGACGCTGTGCTCTCGGAGGAGGCGGCCGACAGCGACCGGCGCCTGACGTCCGACCGGGTGTGGATCATCGACCCGCTCGACGGCACGCGGGAGTTCTCCGAGGGCCGGCACGACTGGGCGGTGCACGTCGCGCTGTGGGAGCGCGGCGAGCTGACCGCCGGCGCGGTCGCCCTGCCCGGCCTCGACACCGTCCTCTCCACCGCCGATCCGGCCACGCCGTGGGCTGCGCCCGGCCGTGTCCGCCTCGCCGTCTCGCGGTCGCGCCCGACACCGCTCGTGCAGCGCCTCGCCGATCAGCTCGACGCCGAGCTCGTGCCGATGGGATCGGCCGGGTACAAGGTGGGCGCCGTCGTCCGCGGCGAGGTCGACGCCTACGTCCACTCCGGCGGGCAGTACCAGTGGGACTCCGCCGCGCCGGTCGCGGTGGCCCGGCACGTGGGGCTGTTCACCTCGCGCGTGGACGGCTCACCGCTCGTCTACAACGGCCCCGATGTGTACCTGCCCGACCTCGTCGTCTGCAACCCGCACGTCTCGCAGCAGATCCTGCGACGGCTCGACTCGCTCCTGGAAGAGGACCGCTCATGATGGATGCCACCGCCTCCGACGGCCACGGGTTCTCGCAGCTGGACCATCTCGAGTCCGAGGCGATGTTCATCATCCGCGAGATCGTCGCGGAGAACGAGAGCCCCGGGCTGCTCTTCTCCGGCGGCAAGGACTCCATCGTCATGCTGCACCTGGCCGCGAAGGCGTTCGCGCCGGCATCCCTGCCGTTCCCGGTCGTGCACATCGACACGGGCCACAACTTCGACGAGGTGCTGCTGTTCCGCGACCGCCTCGTCGAGGAGCTCGGCGTGCGCCTCATCGTCGGCTCGGTGCCGGAGGCCATCGAGGAGGGCTTCGTGCGCGAGGAGCCGAGCGGCTCCCGCAACCGCATCCAGACGCCGGTGCTGCTGCGCACCGCCGAGCAGCACGGACTCACCGCCCTCATGGGCGGCGCCCGCCGCGACGAGGAGAAGGCGCGCGCCAAGGAGCGGGTCTTCTCGTTCCGCGACGAGTTCGGGCAGTGGGACCCGAAGAACCAGCGCCCGGAGCTCTGGGGTCTGTACAACGGCCGCATCCACCCCGGCGAGAGCATCCGCTGCTTCCCGCTGTCGAACTGGACCGAGCTCGACATCTGGGAGTACATCGCCCGCGAGGGCATCGAGGTGCCGTCCATCTACTACGCGCACGAGCGCGAGGTCTTCAAGCGCAACGGGATGTACTTCGCCGTGAACCGGCACTGCCTGCCGCGGGACGGCGAGGACACGTTCACCGAGACCGTGCGGTACCGCACCGTGGGCGATGCGACCCTCACCGCGGCGGTGCTGTCGCAGGCCCGCACCGCGGCGGACGTGGCCGCCGAAGTCGCGGCGAGCCGCATCACCGAACGGGGAGCGACCCGCGGCGATGACAAGGTGAGTGAAGCGGCGATGGAAGACCGCAAGAAGGAGGGCTACTTCTGATGGACATCCTCCGCTTCGCCACGGCCGGGTCGGTCGACGACGGCAAGAGCACGCTGATCGGCCGTCTGCTGTACGACTCGAAGTCGATCTTCACGGATCAGCTGGATGCGGTCGAGCGCACGAGCGCGCAGCGCGGCGACGAGTACACCGACCTCGCCCTGCTGACCGACGGCCTGCGCGCGGAGCGCGAGCAGGGCATCACGATCGACGTGGCGTACCGGTACTTCTCCACCCCGCGGCGGAAGTTCATCATCGCGGACACCCCGGGCCACATCCAGTACACGCGGAACATGGTCACGGGCGCCTCCACGGCCGACCTCGCCATCATCCTGATCGACGCCCGCAAGGGCCTTCTCGAGCAGAGCCGCCGCCACGCGACGATCGTCTCGCTGCTGCGCGTGCCGCACGTCGTGCTCGCGATCAACAAGATGGACCTCGTCGACTGGTCGCAGGACGTGTACGAGGAGATCAGCGCGGCCTTCGTCGACTTCGCCGCGAAGCTCGATTTCGCGGATGTCACCACCATCCCGATCTCGGCGCTCACCGGCGACAACGTGGTGACGCGCTCGACGCACATGGACTGGTACCAGGGCCCCGCCCTGATGCACCACCTCGAGCACGTGTACATCGCCAGCGACCGGAATCTCGTCGACGTGCGCTTCCCGGTGCAGTACGTCATCCGGCCGCAGAACGGACGCGGCGACTACCGCGGGTTCGCGGGCCAGCTCGTGAGCGGGATGATGCGTCCCGGCGACGACGTCATCGTGCTGCCGAGCGGCCTGCCGTCGCGGATCACGGCGATCGAGACGGCCGCGGGCGCGGTCGACGAGGCGTTCCCGCCGATGTCGATCACGGTGCGACTCGAGGACGAGGTGGACATCTCGCGCGGCGACATGATCAGCCGCCCCGCGAACCAGCCCGAGCCGACGCAGGACATCGACGCGATGATCTGCTGGATGGACTCGGCGCCGATGCGGGTGGGCGGCAAGTACGCCATCAAGCACACCACCCGCAGCGCCCGCGCGCTCGTGAAGGACATCGCCTACGAGCTCGACATCAACACCCTGCATCGCGAGCTGTCGCCCGGGTCGCTCGGGCTCAATTCGATCGGACGCGTCACGCTGCGCACGACGCAGCCGCTGCTGGTGGACCCGTACCGGCGCAACCGGCAGACGGGATCGTTCATCCTCATCGACGAGGCGAGCAATCGCACGGTGGGCGCCGGCGTGATCACGGAGAACTGAGCGGATCGGGGGACGGCATGGTTCAGGGCAGGAGCACGACGCTGCACGAGGGCCGCACCGGGGTGCGGGGACTCGTGATGCGGGCCGGCAGCGGGGCGTTCCGGCTGATCGGGTCGGTGAACGCGGGCTCGCGGCCGATGCCGGACTTCCTCATCGTCGGCACGAAGCGCGGCGGCACGACGTCGCTGTACTACGACCTGCTCAAGGTGCCGCAGATCGTCACGCTCTTCCCGTCGGCCAAGCACCTGCCGAAGGCGAACGAGACCAAGGGCGTGCACTACTTCGACACGCACTACTACAAGAGCCTGCGCTGGTACCGCTCGTACATGCCGTCGCGGGCGGCCCGGCGCCGGGCGCAGGAGCGCCTGGGCGGGGCCCCGGTCATCGTGGGCGAGGCCTCTCCGTACTACCTGTTCCACCCGCTCGCGGCCGAGCGCGCGCACGCCGCCGCGCCGGATGCCAAGATCATCGCCCTGCTGCGCGACCCGGTGCAGCGCACGTACTCGCACTGGAAGGAGCGGCGGCGCGGCGACGCGGAGCCGCTCGACTTCCTCGCGGCGCTCGACGCCGAGGAATCGCGCCTGGCGGGCGAGGAGCAGAAGATCGTCGCCGACCCGCACTACTACAGCTACGCGCACGAGCAGCAGTCGTACGTCGCGCAGAGCCGCTACGCCCGGTCGCTGAAACGCTGGGCGGAGCTGTACGGCATGGCGAACATCCTCGTGGTGCCGAGCGAGGAGTACTACGCCGACCAGCCCGGAACCGTCGCCCGGGTGGCCGCCTTCCTGGGCGTCGACGGCGGGGACGTGCCGGCCGGCGAGCGCATGAACGCGGCGAGCGGCGAGCCGCTGCCGCCCGACGTGCAGGAGCGGCTCGGCACGCTGTTCGCCGAGGACAACGCCGAACTCGAGCGGATGATCGGACGCTCGCTGCCCTGGACATGAGCGACCGGCTCGACACCCGCAGCATCCGCTTCCCGGCGTCCGGGCACATCTGGATCCCCGCGCACGGACGCCGTGCCGCGGCATCCGGCCTGTCGATGCACTCGCCCTGCCACCCGCTGAAGGTGCTCGCGCAACGGGCGCTCTGGGCCGGGGTGCGGGTGGCCGGCCCGCGCCTGATCCCGGGCGAGCGGGTGACGTGGCAGCCGCCCGTGCCGGATGAGGAATGGCAGTCGCTCCTCGCGCAGTGGCGGGATGCCGCCGGCGCCTTCGACGGCATCGCCGTGTACCACCGGCCGCAGACCGGGCGCACCGGGTTCGCGGCGCTGCTCCTCCGGGCGGGACGCGGAGTCGCGTTCGCGCGGCTGCATCCGGAGGCCGCCCGCATCCGCCGCGAGTTCGAGGTCGTCTCCGGCGTGCACCGCGCGCGGCCGCGGACGTTCCGGGTCGCCGAGCCGATCGCGGCGGACGACGGGGCGCTGCCGTGGATGCTGACGCGCTCCGTGCCGAACTATCCGCTCGGCCCGCTGCGCAGCGCCCGGCGCCGTGGAGCGGTGGCGGACGAGCTCGGCGGCATCCTCGCGGGCGTGCTCGACCGGCCCGCAGGCGTGCCCGCGCACTGGGTTCCCGCGCACGGCGACTTCACGCCCTGGAACGTCCGCACCGACCTCGCCCGCCGCGTCTACGTGATCGACTGGGAGGATGCCGGCTACGCGCCTCCCGGCGTCGACGCCCTGTACGGCGCGCTCACCGCGCACACCACGTTCGGCGCGCCGCTGCCGGCGGATGCTCCGCGGGAGGCGCGCGACTGGCTGGACGCGCTCATCGCGGATCGGGCCGCCCGCGAGTCCGGGTCGGCGGCCGCGAACGCCGAGCTGCGCGCGCTGCTCGGCGCGATTCCCGTGCGCTGAGTCAGCGGCGCTCGTAGGCGCCCTCGCCCTGCAACAGGGTGCGGACGTGGTCGGGCAGCCGGTTCGCCAGCAGGTCGGCGACGGTCGTCGCCTCCAGCACCAGCCGGACGCTCGCCCGCACCGCGACCCACACGTCGCGCAGCGGCTCGGCCGTGCCGGTGTACTGCACGGCCTCCGGGGCGATGCCCCGGACCGCGGCGAGCGGACCGTCGACGGCGCGCACGACGTCCGCGATCGTGATGCGCTCGGCCGCGACCGCCAGCACGTACCCGCCCGTCGTGCCGCGGCGCGCGGTCAGCAGTCCGGCCTTCTTCAGGTCGGTGAGGATCGACTCGAGGAACTTCGACGGGATCGCCTGGGACTCGGCGATCTCGGCGCGCGTGGCGCTCGCGCCGGCACGGCTCGCCAGCTCGACGAGTGCCCGCACGGCATAGTCGGCGCGCGCCGTGATCTGCACCGGACTTCACCTGCCCATCGAGGAATCCTGGCCTCGATCCTACCGGCACGGCATCCTTCAGAGCCGTGCCACCCCCAGTCCGCGACGACGCCGGATGCCCCCGGCGATCAGCGAGAAGACGCCGTCGACGATCATCCCGATGACGAGGATGACGATCATCACGGCGAGGAGCGTCGGCGCGTCGGCGAAGCTGCGCGCGTTCGAGAGCAGCACGCCGAGGGCGGTCACCTGCGAGATCGTCACCAGCAGCTCGCCGGCCAGCAGCGACCGCCACGCGAACGCCCAGCCCTGCTTGAGGCCGGCGACGTAGGTGGGCAGTGCGGCGGGCAGGATGACGTACCGCAGCATCCGCCATCCGCGGGCACCGAGCGTATGCCCGGCGCGCAGCAGCTGCGGCGGCACGTCGTCGATCCCGGAGATCAGGCCGTTCGCGATCGAGGGGGCGGCCCCGAGCACGATCACGAAGAGGATCGCCTGCTCGGTGAGCCCGAAGAACAGGATCGCCAGGGGGAACCACGCGATCGACGGCATGGTCTGCAGGCCGGAGAGCAGGGACCCGATGGCGGAGCGCAGGATGCGGGAGCGGGCCACGGCCGCGCCGAGGGCCGTCCCGATCACGAGCGCCACGGCGAACCCGGTCACGGCCCGGGTCATGGTGGTCGCGGCGCCCAGCCAGAACGACGGCGCGACCAGCAGCGCGCCCAGCCGATCGAACACGGTGAGCGGATCCGGCAGCACGTACGCGGGCTTGACGCCCGACAGGTACATCACCTGCCACGCGACCAGCACGATGGCGATCGCGAGCAGGCCGGGCCACAGTCTCCGCCACAGGCGCCGGGCGAACGGCGGCACGGCGGGCGGCGGCAGCGCCGGGCCGGCGGTGTCCAGCGGCAGGCCCCGCGTCACGGCGGTCATGCCGCCAACTCCTCGCGGTCGCCGCCCGGCTGCGCGTCGAGCAGATCGTGCAGGTGCGCCGCGCGCTGCGCGATCTCCGGGCTGTCCAGGCGCCGCGGGCGGGGCAGGTCGACCACGAGCTCGCTCGCGACCCGGCCCGGTCCCGGCTGCATGAGCAGCACGCGGTCGCCGAGACGGACGGCCTCGCGCACGTTGTGGGTGACGAACAGCACCGTGAGCG
>NZ_DATEJS010000268.1:0-2621 GCF_035277845.1 Microbacterium sp. | reverse complement strand
CTCACCTCGACGATCGGTGTCGCGTCGCGTGCCGTGAAGTACGCGTCCCCGCGGCGCACGCGGTCGATCGCGTCGACGAGTGCGTCCGCGCTCGCCGTCTTCGACACGAACGCCGACGCGCCGCTCCCGCGACAGCGGCGGACGAGGTTCTCGTCGGTCGTACCGGTGAGCGCGATCACCGCCGTGGCGGGTGACGCCGCGCGGACGCGCCGGATGCCCCGCACACCGTCGACGTCGCCGTTCTCGTCGTCGCGGCCGGCGCCGTCGTTGCCGTCGTTGCCGTCGCCACCGTCGTCGTCGAAGACGAGGTCCATGAGGCACACGTCGAAGCGGTCGGCGCGCACGGCGTCCTCGGCGGCACCGGGATGGCGGCACACGACGGCCTCGACACCGCGAGTGCGCAGGAGCTTCGCGACCGCCTCGGCGAACACGGCGTGGTCGTCGCAGAGCAGTACGCGTGCGGGCCGTTCGCCGTTCATGCGGTTACACAGCCCGTCGTCGTCCACGCCGGCGCCGCGGCGGGGAGTGTCACGACGACCTCGGTCCCGCCGCCCGGGACACCCGCCGCGTCGAGCGAGCCTCCGAGCGTGTCGAGCAGACGGTCCACGACCTCCAGCCCGATGCCGGCCGTCCACGGTGGCGCGCAGCCCGCTCCGGTGTCGCGCACCCGCACGACGACCGCGCCCGGATGCGCGCCGACGGCCACGGCCACGGTCACCGCGCCGGCCGGACCCGCCGCGCGGCACGCGTTGTGGACGAGGTTCGTGAGCACGCGCCACACCGTCGCGTGATCGCAGGCGACGTCGACCGCCGGGCCGCGACACGTCACGGGGATGCCGAAGACCACGGCCTGCGCGCGGGCGACGTCACGCGCGACGGCGCCGAGATCGCACGCGCGGGTGACCGCCCCGCCCACGTCGGGAGCGAGGAGCACGGTGATCCGGTCGACCTCCCGGGTCGCGTCGTGCAGGCACGCCACGACGTCGGCCGGCAGCTGCGGGTCGCGCTCGAGCTGCGTCGTGAGCAGAGCGCGCACCGTTGCGAGGGCGAGGCGCGCATCGTGCGCGGCCCCCCGGCGGGCGAAGCGTCGATCGGCTGCGCTCCGCCGGTCCGTTCGTGGCGTTGCCGGGGCGCTCGCGCGGCGCGCGGCGCCATCCCTGCCCTGGTCCATCGTGGCCCGCCCTTCGCTCGTGCCCGGACGGCGATCCCACCTCGCCCGGACTGGCGAACGCGCGGCAGGCTAACAACGCGCCTCACGTGCAACAACGGGCAGTTCTGCCCCGATTTGGCGGGCCGGGGCCGGGCCGTGGATGGGTCGGATCCGTGTACACTGCACCATCCCGGGCGCGGTGACGGCCCGGGCGGCGGAGACGCCCCGGCCGGCCGGAACCCGGTGGGCCCGGTGCACGTTTGACTCCACCGAGCGCCTCTCGTAAGATGAGGGGTCCCGCTTCCGGGACTGCGGTACGCCGCGGCCCGGTGCGAGCGGATTGACACGGACGCCTGTCGCCCCGAGCGAACGCGCAGCTCGCAACGAGCTCCGACGCTCGCAGAGCGACCGGATGGGTGTCCGCCCGAGACCAGCCCGGCCGGGTCGGCCGCGGCCTCATGACCTCGGGCAGCCGCTCCTTGAAAACGGAAGAGTGATTGCCAAAAGCCAGTGCGGGCGTCCGCGCCCTCGGCCACCGTCTCGGTGTCGAGGTCGTGAGACGTCGTCAATTCACGCACGGCGGTGCGGTTCGCCGCGCCGACGTGCCGGTTGCCGGAGCGGACGAGTGGTCCGTCCCGGCGGCTCTCAACGGATCGGAGGCCGCGTCACCTCGGTGACGGGGTCGAGATCTCGATGGAGAGTTTGATCCTGGCTCAGGACGAACGCTGGCGGCGCGCTTAACACATGCAAGTCGAGCGAGGCTCCCGACTTCGGTCGGGATGTCCTAGCGGCGAACGGGTGAGTAACACGTGAGGAACCTGCCCCGAAGACCGGGATAACACCGGGAAACCGGTGCTAATACCGGATGCCCTCATCGAGTCGCATGGATCGGTGAGGAAATGGATTCCGCTTCGGGATGGTCTCGCGGCCTATCAGCTTGTTGGTGGGGTAACGGCCTACCAAGGCGACGACGGGTAGCTGGTCTGAGAGGATGTCCAGCCACACTGGGACTGAGACACGGCCCAGACTCCTACGGGAGGCAGCAGTGGGGAATCTTGCGCAATGGGCGAAAGCCTGACGCAGCGACGCCGCGTGCGGGATGAAGGCCTTCGGGTTGTAAACCGCTTTCAGCAGGGACGATTGTGACGGTACCTGCAGAAGAAGCCCCGGCCAACTACGTGCCAGCAGCCGCGGTAATACGTAGGGGGCGAGCGTTGTCCGGATTTATTGGGCGTAAAGAGCTCGTAGGCGGTTCGGTAAGTCGGGTGTGAAATCTCCACGCTCAACGTGGAGGGGCCACTCGATACTGCCGTGACTCGAGTCCGGTAGAGGAGTGTGGAATTCCCGGTGTAGCGGTGAAATGCGCAGATATCGGGAGGAACACCAGTAGCGAAGGCGGCACTCTGGGCCGGTACTGACGCTGAGGAGCGAAAGCGTGGGGAGCAAACAGGATTAGATACCCTGGTAGTCC
>NZ_DATEJS010000267.1:0-36385 GCF_035277845.1 Microbacterium sp. | reverse complement strand
GTCGATCGGGGCTCGATCGCCGCGGTGTCCGAAGGCGAAGTCGCCGAATCCGCGGCCCCGTAGACTGGTGACCATGACCGATGCGAACGGCGCTGCGGATGTGGCGACCCTGACGTTCGAGCAGGCCCGCGACGAGCTCATGCACGTCGTCGCGGAGCTCGAGCAGGGCGCACCGACCCTCGAGCAGTCGCTGTCGCTGTGGGAACGGGGCGAGGCGCTCGCCAACCGCTGCGACGAATGGCTCGTCGGCGCCCGCAAGCGCCTCGACGCGGCCCGAGGTGCATCGTCGGACGGTGACGCCTGATGGCATCCCACCCGCGAATCGTGGCGGAGCTCGGTCGCCCCGAGACACCCGAGGAGACCGCGGACCGCAAGGCGGAGGCATCCCGCGTCTACCGCTCGAGCCAGACGTTCCGCAATCTGATCGCCGCGCTCATCGCGACCCTCGCCATCGTGTTCGTCGTCACGGCCATGGTGCCGCGTGGGGACATCGCCCAGAACGCGAAGATCGACGTCGCCGCCCAGGCACAGCAGGTGGCGTCGGGTTACGGCACCAAGCCGGTCGTCCCCGTCGTGCCGTCGTCCTGGCGGGTGAACGCCGCGAACGTCAGCGGCGACAAGGTCGCGACCTGGACGATCACGTACGTTCCCGGAACGCAGGGCTTCCTCAACGTCGCGCAGGGGTTCGGCGCCGACACCACCTGGGATGCGCGGCTGCTGAACAGCGCGCCGAGCGACGGCACCGTCACCATCGACGGGATCGTCTGGACGCGCTACGAGATCGGCGACCCGGCTCAGGCGGGCAACGTCTCGTACGCCCTCGCCACCGCCGCCGGCCGCGACCGCATCATGGTCTACGGCGCCACCGACCCCGACACGGCGGCCACGGCGGCCCGTGCCCTCGCCGACCAGATCCGATCCCTACGTGCAGGAGCCTCATGACCGACGTCCGCCCGACTCCCCAGCAGGCATGGGACGAGATGCGCAGCGGCAACGACCGCTTCGTATCCGGAGCGCCCCATCACCCCGCCCAGGACGTGGAGCGCCGCCACGAGCTGACCACCGGTCAGCGCCCCATCGCCGCGCTGTTCGGCTGCGCCGACTCCCGCCTCGCGGCGGAGATCATCTTCGACAAGGGGCTCGGTGACCTGTTCGTCATCCGCAACGCCGGGCAGGTGCTGTCGGAATCCGTCGTCGGGAGCATCGAGTACGCCGTCGCGATCCTGGAGGTGCCGCTGCTCGTGGTGCTCGGCCACGACGCCTGCGGCGCGGTGCGCGCCTCGATCGACAGCACGCGTCAGGATGCCCCCGAGCTTCCGCCGCACATCTGGCGGCTGATCGCTCCGATCGTCCCGGCCGTGCAGCGCGTGATGCGCGCCGATCCCGACGCGACGCCGCTGAACGTCGATTCGGAACTCGTCGGCCGAGAGCATCTGCGGGACACCATCGACGAGCTGATGCACTCCTCGGACATCGTCTCCCGTGCCGTCGACGAGGGACGCCTGGCCGTGGTGGGCGCGAACTACCGACTCGAAGAGGGGCGCGCCGACGCCCACATCATCATCGGCCCGGTGTCCGACACCGAGGCCTGAACACACACGCACACGCGCGGCCCCGCCGCAGGAAAGGCACGAGCATGACTGAGTACCGCATCGAGCACGACACCATGGGTGAGGTGCGGGTGCCGGCATCCGCCCTGTACGGTGCGCAGACGCAGCGCGCCGTCGAGAACTTCCCGATCTCGGGCAAGGGCCTCGAGTCCGCGCACATCGCCGCGCTCGCCCGCATCAAGAAGGCCGCCGCGCTCGCGAACGCCCAACTGGGCGTGCTGGATGCCGCGATCGCCGATGCGATCGCCGGTGCCGCCGACGAGGTCATCTCCGGCGTCCACGACGACCAGTTCCCGGTCGACACGTACCAGACCGGGTCCGGCACGTCCTCGAACATGAACATGAACGAGGTGCTCGCGACGCTGGCCACCAACCGTCTCGGCGCCCCCGTGCACCCGAACGACCACGTGAACGCGTCGCAGTCCTCCAACGACGTCTTCCCGACCTCGGTGCACATCGCCGTCACGCAGGCCCTCATCGACGACCTGATCCCGGCCCTGGACCACCTCGCCGTCGCCCTCGAGGCGAAGGCGGAGCTGTGGAAGGACGCGGTCAAGTCGGGCCGCACCCACCTGATGGATGCCACCCCGGTCACGCTCGGCCAGGAGTTCGGCGGATATGCGCGGCAGATCCGCCTGGGGATCGAGCGCGTGCAGGCCGCCCTCCCCCGCGTCGCCGAGGTGCCGCTGGGCGGCACGGCCGTCGGCACCGGGATCAACACGCCGATCGGCTTCCCGCAGAAGGTCATCGAGCTGCTCGCGGCCGAGACCGAGCTCCCGATCACCGAGGCGAAGGACCACTTCGAGGCGCAGGCGAACCGCGACGGCCTCGTCGAGGCATCCGGAGCCCTGCGCACCATCGCCGTGTCGCTGACGAAGATCAACAACGACCTGCGCTGGATGGGCTCGGGCCCCAACACCGGCCTCGGCGAACTGCACATCCCCGACCTGCAGCCGGGATCGTCCATCATGCCCGGCAAGGTCAACCCGGTCATCCCGGAAGCCACGCTCATGGTCTGCGCCCGCGTCATCGGCAACGACGCGACCATCGCCTGGGCCGGAGCCTCCGGCGCGTTCGAGCTCAACGTGGCCATCCCGGTGATGGGCACCGCTCTGCTCGAGTCGATCCGACTGCTCGCCAACGCGATGCGCGTCCTCGCCGACAAGACCGTCGACGGCCTGCAGGCGAACCTCGAGCGCGCCGCCGCGTTCGCCGGGATGTCGCCGTCGATCGTGACGCCGCTCAACAAGGTCATCGGGTACGAAGCCGCCGCGAAGATCGCGAAGCACTCGGTCGCCCAGGGCATCACCGTGCGCGAGGCCGTCATCGATCTCGGCTACGTCGCGCGCGGCGAGATCACGGAGGCCGAACTGGACTCCCGGCTCGACCTGCTCTCGATGACCCACGCGGGCTGACCGGCTCCATTTCCCAGTCGCTGCGGCGATAATCGCAGAGTGGAACGTACGCGCAAGCCCGTCTCGGCCCGCGCACGCATCGTCGGTGCTGTTCTCGCCGTCGCGTGCGTGGGTCTGGCGGTGGTGGGCAGCGTGACGTTCGCGGTGCAGCAGAAGAGGGCGTTCTCCGACATCGACCAGCGACTGCACGCCCAGGTGGCGAGCCTGCAGACGGTCGCGAGCGCCGGACCGACCGGTCAGACGTCCTCGGGGTCGGCATCGGGCGACCCGCTCAACATCAAGAACTTCGCGTCCGTGGACGCCTACCTGAAGGCCGCCGTCGCGCTGCTCGTGCCCGCGCAGAACGAGGCGTCCGTGGCCGTGCTCGACGGGCAGGCGCGGTACCGCCCCGAGACGCTGTCCGGGTTCGACATCTCGCACGACACCGCGTTCATCAAACGCGTGGTCGCCGAGACGAGGAATGCGGATGCCGCCGTTCTCGGCACCGCCCGCACCGCCCAGGGGTCGCTTCGCTACATCGCCATCCCGGTGACGATGAAGGGCGATCCCGAGCGCGGCGTGTACATCCGGGCAGTCGATCTCGACGGCGAACTGGCGCCGGTGACCGCATCCGGGGCCACCTACGCGCTCGCGGCGCTCATCATGCTGGTGGCCATCGGCACGGTGGGATGGTTCGTCGTCGGACGCCTGCTCTCCCCCATCCGACATCTGCGCGACACCGCCGACGCGATCACGCTCACCGACCTCGGCGCCCGCATCCCCGAACAGGGGAACGACGACATCTCCGACATGACCAGGACCGTCAACTCGATGCTCGACCGGCTCGAAGGCTCCGTCGACGTGCAGCGACAGCTGCTGGACGACGTCCGGCACGAGCTGAAGACGCCCATCACGATCGTGCGGGGACATCTGGAGCTGATGGACGCGGCGGACCCGGCCGACGTCGAGGCGACCCGCGAGATCGGGATGGCGGAGCTGGATCGGATGACCCGGCTGGTCGAGGACATCGACGCGCTCGCCTCGCTCGAGGGTCCGGACGACCTCACGATCACCGAGGTCGAGGTCGCCAACCTGACGCGACGCGCCGGCGACCTCGTCGCCGTCATCCCCGGGCACACCTGGCTGGTCGCCGATGTGTACGACGGCGTCATCGCCGGGGACAGCGATCGCCTCCTCCAGGCGTGGCTCCAGCTCGCCGACAACGCCGCCAAGTACACGCCGGAGGGCAGCCCGATCGAGGTCGGAAGCGACGCCGACGCGACGCACGTACGCCTGTGGATGCGGGACCACGGTCCCGGCATCGCGCCTGCGGCCCGCCACCGCGTCTTCCGGCGCTTCGACCGGGCCGGGGGAAGTCGCGGTGTCAGCGGTTCCGGGCTGGGCCTCGCGATCGTCGATGCCATCGCCCGCGCCCACGGCGGTTCGGTCGCCGTGACCGACACACCCGGCGGCGGCGCAACCATCACCATCCATCTGCCGCTGCGCGCCGAGCACCTCCCTTCGCCGGTGCGCGCCGGAGATGTGCTCATGCAACGAGAGGCAGTGGAATGACACGGATCCTGATCGTCGAAGACGAGCCGCACATCGCGTCGTTCGTGGCGCGCGGTCTGCAGCACGCCGGGTACGAGACCGTGATCTGCGAGGACGGCGCGGAGGGCCTGGAACGGGCCCGCCACGGCGACATCTCCCTGGTGCTGCTCGATGTCGGGCTGCCCACCATGGACGGCTTCGAGGTGCTGCAGACCCTGCGTGCCGATGGCCTCCGCATGCCGATCATCATGCTCACCGCCCGCACCAGCACGCACGACACGGTTCTCGGGCTGGATGCCGGCGCCAGCGACTACGTGCGCAAGCCCTTCACGGTCGACGAGCTGCTGGCCCGCGTGCGCTCGCGTCTGCGGGAGGCCGAGGTGCAGGGCGGCCCGCTGCTGCGCGACGGCTTCCTGCTCGACCCGTCCTCACGGCGCGCGAGCATCAACGGCCGCGAGATCGACCTGTCGGCACGGGAGTTCGCGCTGGCCGAGGAGTTCCTCCGGAACGCCGGTGACACGCTGTCCCGCGAGCACCTGCTGCGTCAGGTGTGGGGAATGGACTTCGATCCCGGGTCGAACGTCGTGGACGTCTACGTCGGCTACCTGCGCACCAAGCTCGGCCACGAGCGGATCACGACCGTGCGCGGCGCGGGCTACCGCTGGGAGTGACCGGGCGCGACCGCGACCGAACGAAGAAGCTCCCGGCGCTGGGGACGCCGGGAGCTCGAGGGGTTGAAGCTGGGGACTTCAACCATCAATCGCGCGCGTCTGGGGAGCGCGGCGATTGTTCCTTCTTCGATCCGGCGGAGCTGGGGGACTCCTTCGTGCCGGATTCGTCGCCCGCCGCAATGGCGGGGGTCTGGATCGTCCCGAGGGACGAGATCTGGGGAGTTGCGATCAGGAGGGCGTTGCGGTGCGGGTGCACGGTGCGCTCGGCCAGCTTCGCGAGTCGGGCGAGCTCCTGCTCGACCTTGCGTTCGGCTGCTGCCACCGCGCTCTGCCGCGCGGCCTGGGCCGCAGCCGGCGCTGCCGCCGCGGACCGGTCGGTGCCCGCGGACGACGAACCCGAGTTCGCGGCCGCGGTCGTCGATCGATGAGCACTCGATGCCGAGGCGGTCGCGCGGGTCGCCGTGCTCGCCGAGACGGACTGCGCGTCGGCGACCGTACGGCTCGTCGAGCGCGCGACCGTGGCCGGCGCGGGCGCGGCCACCGTGACCGCGTCCGTGTGAGCCGTGCTGTGCGCGACGCGCTGGATGCCGCCGGGCAGGCTGATCGCGGACTGCGCGAGGGCTTGACCGGATGCGTCGTTCAGCGCGAGTGCGCTGCCGATCGTCACGGCCGACGCGACGGCGAGCGTGACGACGGCAACGGCTGCGCCGCCGATCATCATGCTCTGTCGCGAGTCCACCGCGGTTCTCCTCATCTAGGTGCGTAGTCGTGCCTGAATAACAGTGTGGCGCAACCTGCCGCGAATGTCATGAATCACCCATGAGACTCTTCTCACACGGTTCTTCGTTCACATTCTAGTCCGTCGGGCTCACGAGAGCTCGCCTGCTTCGAGCAGGCGTGTCACGAGGGCCGCCACAGCCGAGCGCTCCGACCGCGTCAGGGTCACATGACCGAACAGGTCGTGGTCCTTGAGCGTCTCGATGACCGACGCGACGCCGTCATGACGGCCGACGTGCAGGTTGTCCCGCTGGCCCACATCGTGGGTCAGCACGACGCGAGAGTTCTGACCGATCCGGCTCAGCACCGTGAGCAGCACGTTGCGTTCCAGGGACTGCGCCTCGTCCACGATGACGAATGCATCGTGCAGGGTGCGCCCGCGGATGTGGGTGAGCGGAAGCACCTCGAGGATGCCCCGCGCCATCACCTCCTCGACCACGTTCCCGGAGACCACCGAGCCCAGCGTGTCGAAAACCGCCTGCCCCCACGGGCTCATCTTCTCCTGCTGGTCGCCGGGCAGATAGCCGAGCTCCTGGCCGCCGACCGCGTACAGCGGGCGGAAGACCACGATCCGGCGGTGCTGCTGACGCTCCAGGACGGCTTCCAGCCCCGCACAGAGGGCGAGGGCCGACTTTCCGGTTCCGGCACGACCGCCGAGGGAGACGATGCCGACGGCGGGATCCAGCAGCAGGTCGATCGCCAGGCGCTGCTCCGCGCTGCGCCCGTGCAGGCCGAACACGTCCCGGTCGCCGCGCACCAGCCGGTACTCGCCGTCCGCGTCCGTCACCCGCCCGAGCGCCGAACCGCGCTCGGAGTGGATCACGAGGCCGGTGTTCACCGGCATCCCCCGCACCGCATCGCTCGTCGCGATCTCGGTCTCGTACAGGTCGCTCATCTCGTCGCCCGAGATGGCGAGTTCGGCGACGCCGGTCCAGCCCGATTCGATGACCTGGTCGGCGCGGTACTCCTCCGCCGAGAGCCCTGCGGCGGACGCCTTCACCCGCATCGGCAGGTCCTTCGAGACGACGGTGACGTCCTCGCCGTCCGCCGCGATGGATGCGGCTGCGGCGAGGATCCGCGTGTCGTTGTCGCCGAGCCGCATCCCGGCCGGCAGCGCGCTCGCGTCCGCGTCGGACAGCTCCACGCGCAGCGTGCCGCCGTCGCCGATCGGCATCGGAAGGTCGAGGCGTCCGTGCGCCACCCGCAGGTCGTCCAGATGACGCAGCGCACGGCGTGCGAAGTAGCCGAGTTCCGGATCGTGGCGCTTGCCCTCGAGCTCGACGATCACGGTGAGCGGGACCACCACCGTATGCTCGGCGAAGCGGAAGAAGGCCCCCGGGTCACTCAGCAGCACGGACGTGTCGAGCACGTACGTGCGCACCCCCTGCGGCGTCATCGCTTCGCGCGCACGCCCCCGACGGGGCGCCCCCTCGCGGATCGAAGCTTCTGCTGGTCCGTGCAGTTCAACCTGTGCGGTCACGACCGGCTCCCCACCCGGGACATGTCCCGGACGCTCTCAGGCTGCCGGCGGCTCCGAGTCGTTTCCGTCCGGCCGACCCGATCGGGCACGATGCCCGATACCCGCAACCTATTGCCCGCGGGTCCCCGCTCGGCTGGATGACACGCCGACAGTCCGTGACCGGAACATGAACGGCCGGCGACGACCGGCACCGGTCAGCCGCCGAAGCGGCGGTTCCGGCGCGTGTAGTCGCGGATCGCGCGGAGGAAGTCGACCTCGCGCAGGTCGGGGCCGAGGGCCTCCACGAAGTAGAACTCGCTGTGCGCCGACTGCCACAGCAGGAAATCGCTGAGCCTCTGCTCCCCCGACGTGCGGATCACGAGGTCGGGGTCCGGCTGTCCCCCGGTGTACAGATGCTCGCCGATCTGCTCCGGGGTGAGGCTCGCCGCCAGCTCCTCCAGGGTGCCGCCGCGTTCGTCGTGCTGCTGGATGATGCTGCGCACCGCGTCGACGATCTCCCCGCGGCCGCCGTACCCGACCGCCAGGTTCACATGCAGGCCGGCGTTCTCGCGGGTGCGCTCCTCGGCCGCGGCCAAAACCCGGGCGAGGTCGGGCGGCAGCGCCTCGGCGCGGCCGACGTGCTGCACCCTCCAGTCGCGGGCGTGCGAGAGGCTGTCAGCGAGCTCGGCGATGATCTGCAGCAGATCCGTGAGCTCCTGGGCGTCCCGCTTCTGCAGGTTGTCGAGGGAGAGCAGGTAGAGCGAGACCACGCGGACGCCCACGTCGTCGCACCACTCGAGGAACTCGCGCATCTTCGCCGCGCCGGCACGGTGGCCGTGCGCGACCGACGAGAAGCCGAGCTGCCGGGCCCAGCGCCGGTTGCCGTCGATCATCATCGCGACATGGCGGGGCACAGCCTGCGGGGGCAGCTGGCGGCGAAGTCGATTGATGTACAGCCGGTACAGCGGACCCCGGCCCTCGTTCGACCCGGCAGATGTCACGCTCCTACGCTACCGCCCGAGCCCGCCCGTCGCCCGCTGCCCAGGCGGCGTCCAGCCTATGTACGGCGGACGGCATACCACGGCGCGTAAAATCGGCAGATGACCGCAATCCCGCCCGGAGTCGCCGGCAGCCCGCTGCCTCCTGCCACCCCGGGGCCTCTGCTGGAGATCAAGCCGGCCTGGCGCGGCTGGATCCATGCGGCCACCACTCCCCTGGCCGTCGCAGCCGGGATCGTGCTCATCTGCCTCGCCCACGGCGCCGCCGCCAAGTGGTCGTCTGCGGTCCTCGCGCTCACGTCTCTGCTGCTGTTCGGCAACTCCGCGCTCTACCACCGCATCCCCTGGCGGCCGCGCACGAAAGCGGTCTTCCGGCGCATCGACCACGCCAACATCCTGCTGCTGATCGCCGGCACGTACACGCCGATGGCGGTGCTTGCCCTGCCGACCGACAAGGCGGTGCTGCTGCTCTCGCTGGTGTGGGGCGGGGCGATCGCGGGCATCCTGTTCCGCGTCTTCTGGCTGGGCGCGCCGCGATGGATCTACGTCGCCCTCTACATGGTGCTCGGCTGGGCGGCGGTGATGGACATCGTGCCGCTGTTCCAGGCCGATGTCGCGATGATGGTGCTGATCATCATCGGCGGCCTGCTCTACACCTCGGGTGCCGTGGTCTACGCGCTCAAGCGCCCCAATCCGTGGCCGTCCGTCTTCGGCTTCCACGAGATCTTCCACGTGTGCACGGTGCTCGCCTTCGCCTGCCACTGGTCGGCGTGCCTGCTCATCGCGCTCAACCCCGTGTATCACGCGGGCTGAACCGCTCCGTGGGTGGGCGGACGGCGAGCGTGCCGACGTCAGTCGCGGGGCTCGTCGTCCCGCGTGTCCGACGCGGCCTGCTCGGCGTCGAGTTCCTCACGCACCTCTGCGCGGTACCTTCCCCGGCGGATGCGGCGCATCATGTCCCACACCAGCAGCACCGCGACGAGCGCGATCAGCAGGATCGCGCCGAAGCCCCAGGCGCCCGGCGTGACCGACGTCGGGTCGGGTCCGGTCGGGGACGGGCTCGGCGTCGCCGCGCTCAGCACGATGAGCAAAGGGTGCATGTGTCCTCGATCCGCGCGGAAGCGCTTAGCCTGGATTCCAAGCCTAACTTGCCGATGGAGACCCGATGACGACGCAAGCCATGCTCGACGAGCGCTATGGCCGCACCCGCGCGAAGACGTCGCGGCGACGGTCCTCGATCATCGCCGGCGCCGTCATCGCCGTCATCGTCGGCGTGATCGCGTGGATGTCGTTCGGCAACGCCTCCAACGCCGTGAGCGCCTCCGCGACCTCGTACAAGATCGTGGATGCCTCGTCCACGAGCGTGACCTTCCAGCTGACCGCGCCGGCGGGCTCGAAGGTGGCGTGCGTGCTGGAAGCCGACGACACGGACCACGGCATCGTGGGCTGGAAGGTGATCGAGTATCCGGCATCCGCCGCCGGCCACAACCGCACGCTGACCGAGTCCATCCCCACCGTCGGCAGAGCGACGACAGGTTTGGTGAACTCCTGCTGGGTGCCCTAGGCTGGCCGAACGCCCTTTCGACGCCCTGGTCTGCACCGGGGCGTCCTTCATATCCGATGAACGAAGGAGACCGACGTGTCGAACGACGCTCCCGTCACATTCCTCACCCAGGAGGCCTACGACCGCCTCGCCTCGGAGCTGGAGCAGCTCTCGACGGTCGGGCGCGAGGAGATCGCCAAGCGCATCGAGATCGCCCGCGAGGAGGGCGACCTGAAGGAGAACGGCGGCTACCACGCCGCCAAGGACGAGCAGGGCAAGCAGGAGGCTCGCATCCGCACGCTGCAGGCGCTGCTGAAGGACGCGAAGGTCGGCGAGGCGCCGGAATCCAACGGCATCGTCGAATCCGGCACCGTGGTGACCGCGACCATCGCCGGCGGCGAAGAGGTCTTCCTGCTCGGCAGCCGTGAGATCGCGGCGGACAGTGAACTCGACGTCTACAGCGAGGCCTCACCGCTCGGCGCAGCCATCCTCGGACTCAAGGAGGGCGAGAAGACCAGCTACCAGGCTCCCAACGGGCGCGACATCGCCGTGGAGATCATCAAGGTGGAGACCTACGCGGGCCAGTAGGTCGATCCCCTGCAAGAGAGCCCCGCTGCCGGTCATTCCGGGCAGCGGGGCTCTCTGCGTGCGTCGCGGGAACGGTCAGTCGGGCATCACGGTCGGCGAGAACCCGGCGGCGGTCAGGGTGCGGATCACCTCGGCCCGGTGATCCTCGCCGCGCGTCTCGACGCTCAGCTGCAGGATCACCTCGCTGATCTGCAGGCCCTGACCGTGGCGCGTGTGCAGCACCTCGATCACGTTCGCGCCGACACTCGCCAGCAGCTCCGACACCTGGGAGAGCTGGCCGGGACGGTCGGGCAGCGGGATGCGCAGGGTCATGTAGCGGCCCGATGCCGCAAGGCCATGCGCCACCACGCGCTGCAGGAGCAGCGGGTCGATGTTCCCGCCGGACAGGATCGAGACCGTCGTGCCCGTGGGCGCGATCTTGCCGGCGAGGATCGCCGCCACGCCGACCGCACCGGCCGGCTCGACGACCTGCTTCGCGCGCTCGAGCAGCACCAGGAGGGCGCGCGCGATGTCGTCCTCGGTGACGGTGACGACCTCGTCCACGAGCGCACGGATCATCTCGAAGGGGACGTCACCGGGCCGCCGGACCGCGATGCCGTCCGCGATCGTCGGCGTGGTCTCGAGCTCGATGGGGCGCCCTGCGGCGAGGGACGGCGGATAGGGCGCGGAGTTCGCCGCCTGCACCCCGATGACGCGCACCGTGCGCCCGACGGCCGCAGCACGGGCCTTGATCGCTCCGGCGACGCCGGCGATGAGACCGCCGCCGCCGATGCCCATGATCACGGTGTCGAGGTCGGGCACCTGGCGCCACACCTCGAGGCCGAGGGTGCCCTGTCCGATGATGACGTCGCGGTGGTCGTACGGGTGGATGAACACGGCGCCGGTCTGCTCGGAGAATTCCGCCGCACGCTGCAGCGGGGTCTCGACGGTTTCGCCGTCCAGGACGACGTCCGCGCCGTAGCCGCGGGTCGCCAGCAGCTTCGGCACGGGCACGCCGAGCGGCATGAAGATGGTCGCGGGGATCCCGAGCTGGTGCGCCGCGAGCGCCACCCCCTGGGCGTGGTTCCCCGCGGAGGCCGCCACCACACCGCGGCGCCGCTCGGCCTCGGTGAGCTTGGAGAGGCGGTTCACGGCGCCGCGGATCTTGAACGACCCGGTGCGCTGGAGGTTCTCGAGTTTGAGCAGCACGGGCGCGCCGAGCACGTCCGAGAGATGCTGCGAGTGGTCGACGGGGGTGTCCGAGATGACGCCGGTGAGCTCGGCGGCGGCATCCTCGTAGTCGGCCAGGGTGGGAAAGCTCATTCGTCGCCCTTCTTGGTGCGCGGCACCGTGCTCCAGATCAGATCGGCGGTGCTCGGGATGTGTCCCGTCTCCCAGGCCCGGTCGCTGAGATACACCCACACCACGTTCACGAAGGCCGCCATCGGCACCGCGAACAGCGCCCCCGGGATGCCGGCGATCATCGCGCCGCCCGCCACCACGAGCACGACGGCGAGCGGATGCACCTTGACCGCGGAGCCCATCAGCAGCGGTTGCAGGATGTGCCCCTCGAGCTGCTGCACGCCGAGCACCACCACGAGCATCCAGACGGCGATGAACCAGCCGTTGTACACGAGCGCGAGGAAGACGGCGACGGCGCCGGTGACGACGGCGCCCACGATCGGGACGAACGCGCCGAGGAACACCAGCACGCCGATCGGCAGCGCAAGCGGAACCCCGAGCAGGAACGCGCCGACGGAGATGCCGACGGCGTCGATGGAGGCCACCAGCAGCTGCGTGCGCGCGTAGTCGACGACCGACCGCCAGCCGGCACGTCCCGCGCCGTCGATCGCGGCTCGGGCGGGGCGTGGGAACAGGTTGGTCGTCCAGCGCCAGATGCCGCCGCCGTCCGCGAGGAGGCAGAGCAGCACGAACAGCGCCAGGAGCGCCCCGGTCGCCAGATGCCCGACAGTGGCCCCGATCGCGAGAGCGCCGGTCCACAGCACCTGCGCCCGCTGCTGGACGAAATCGCCGACCTGCGAGATCACGGAGTCGATCTGCGCCTCGGTGAGATGCAGCGGCCCGGTCACGAGGAACGTGCGCAGCGCGTCGATGCCCTCGACGGTTCTCGCCTGCACCGACGACCACTGCAGCGTGATCTGCCAGATCGCGAGCGTGAGCAGTCCCGTCACGACCGCGACCGCAGCGACCACGGTCACCACGATGGCCGCCCACCGCGGCATCCGATGCCGGACCATGAACGAGAACGCGGGCCACACGAGTGCCGTCACCAGGATGGCGACCAGCAACGGGACCACGAGGAGCTTCAGCTGGATGACGAGCCACACCAGCACCCCGACTCCGGCGGCGATGACGAGCAGGCGCCAGGCGTAGGCGGTCGCCACCCGCAGACCGCGGGGCACCAGCTGCTCGGCCTCCGGGCGCACGGTGCCCACGACTCGCCGGTCGCTGCGCATCCCCCGCCACCGGGACGGCGGCGTGCTGTCGGGACCGGTCATCCCGCCAGTCTATGGCTGAGCGGCATCAGAACCTGCCGCCGATCTCGTGCAGGCGCGCGATGCGATCCGGGATGGGCGGGTGCGTCGAGAACATGCGCTCGAGCGCGTTCGGGCGAAGCGGGTCCGCGATCCAGAGGTGCGCCATCGAGGTGTTCGCACGGGCCAGCGGACGCGCGTTGTCCTGCAGTTTCGCGAGCGCGGACGCGAGGCCCTCGGGGTCGCGCGTCGTGAGCGCACTCGTGGCATCCGCGAGGTACTCCCGCTGCCGTGAGATCGCCGCCTGCACCGCCCCGGCGAGGAGCGGCGACAGGATGGCGGCGACGATGCCGAAGACGAAGAACAGCAGCTGCAGCTGCCCTCCCCCGTTGTTGTCGTTGTTGCGCCGTCCGCCGCCGAAGAACGCCATGCGCAGCATCAGGTCGGCGATGATGCCGACGGCGACGACGAGACCGAACACCAGCATCGAGACGCGGATGTCGTAGTTGCGGATGTGCCCCAGCTCGTGCCCGAGCACCCCCTCGAGCTCCCGATCGGTCATGATCTCGAACAGACCCGTGGTCACCGTGATCGCGGCGAGCTCGGGTTTGCGGCCGGTCGCGAAAGCATTGGGGGCGGCGTCTTCCACCACGTAGAGCCGGGGCATGGGGGTGCCGGTCGTGATGCAGAGGTTCTCGACGATCCGGTAGTAGCGGGGCGCGTCGGTCTGCGTCACCTCGAACGCTCCGGCGAGGGCGAGCGCCTCACCGGATGCCGCGAAGTACTGCACGGTCGCATAGCCGGCGGCGAAGACCAGAACGAAGCCGGTGACCCACCAGTTGTTCGCCATCAGCCAGCCGGCGAGCAGCCCGATGGCGCCGATGAACAGCACGAAGCCGATGAGGATGAACCAGGTGTTGCGCTTGTTGCGCGCGATCGCGGAGTACACGAATGAGGGCCCGCCTGCTCTGTGGGTTCGGACTCGTCTGCGGCTTGCTCAACCTCGAGCCGCAGACGGATCGAGGTCGCTGCGCGACCTCGACCGGTCTCGGCTCAAAACTGCACGCGCGGCGGCTCGGAGATCGCCGCGGCGTCCACGACATCGAAGAACTCCCGCTCGCCGAACCCGAGGCGCCTGGCGAACATGTTGTTCGGGAACGTCTTGACCTTGGTGTTCATCTCGCGGACGCCGCCGTTGTAGAAGCGGCGGGATGCCTGGATCTTGTCCTCGGTGTCGGTGATGGAGGACTGCAGCTGCAGGAAGTTCTGGCTCGCCTGCAGCTGCGGGTAAGCCTCGGCCACCGCGAAGATCGAACGCAGCGCCTGCTGCATGTGCCCCTCCGCGACGCCGGCATCGGCGGGGCTGGAGGCGCCCAGCGTCTCCGCACGCGCCTGGGTCACGTTCTCGAACACGGCCTTCTCGTGCGCGGCGTAGCCCTTCACGGATTCGATGAGGTTGGGCAGCAGATCGGCGCGCCGCTTCAGCTGCACCGTGATGTCGCTCCAGGCCTCGTCCACCCGCACGTTCAGCTGGACCAGCGAGTTGTACGTCGCCCACAGGTAGATCCCGATGATGACGACGATCGCGACCACGATCAGGACTGGGATCAGCCATTCCAGCATTGCAGATGTCTCCGTTTCCAGGGTTGCCCACAGTCTATCGGCGGCGCTTCGCGCGCCGCCGAGCGCGCATCGATCTCTCAGTGCTTACTCACCGAGAACACGCTCGAGATAGGCGTTCCGGAACATCCGCGTCGGGTCGAGCCGGTCGCGCAGGGCGGTGAAGTCGTCGAAGCGCGGATACCGGTCGCGCAGAGATGCGGCATCCTGCGTGTGCATCTTGCCCCAGTGCGGGCGGCCGCCGAACGACGTCATGATCTGCTCGACTGCGGTGAAGTAGCGGGTCGGATCCTCGCGCCAGTACCGGTGCACCGCGATGTACCCCGTCGCGCGGCCGTGCGCGGTCGACAGCCACAGATCGTCCGCCGCGGCGAAGCGCACCTCGATCGGGAACGAGATGCGCAGGCGTTCGCGGGCGATGAGGGCGCGGACCGCTTCGAAGGCGGGGCGCACGTTCTCCGCGGGCAGCGCGTACTCCATCTCGCGGAAGCGCACGTCCCGGTTCTGCGTGAGCACCCGGTGGGACAGGTCCGTGTATTCGCGGTTGCCGGTGAGCCGCACCGCGAGGCGCGAGAACGGCGGGATGACGGCCGGCACGGCGGCGCCGGTCGCGCACACGACCCGGTACACGCCGTTGGAGAGCAGCTCCTCGTCGATCCACCGTCCCACGGGCGGGAGGGGACGCAGTGGAGTGGCCGCCGGCATCCGCGTCTGCGTCTTGGTGAGCGCGACGTCGGTGTGCGGGAACCAGTAGAACTCGAAGTGGTCGGCCGCCGCGACGCGCGCGTCCAGGGTCGCGAGCACGTCCTCGATGGGCTCCGGGTGTTCCACCGCCTGCAGCACGAACGCCGGCACGCACTGGACGGTCACCTCGACGAGCACGCCCAGGGCGCCGAGTCCGAGCACCACCGCCGGCAGCAGTTCGGGGTTCTGCTCGTCGTCGACGCGAAGCAGTCCGCCGTCGGCGGTGACGAGCACCGCTCCGACGATCTGCGTCGCGATACCGCCGAAGCCCGCCCCGGTGCCGTGCGTGCCGGTGGAGATCGCGCCCGAGATCGACTGACGGTCGATGTCGCCGAGGTTCTGCATGGCCAGCCCGTACGGCGCGAGGAGCTTCGGGATCTGGTGCAGCCGGGTGCCTGCCAGAAGCGTGACGCGTGCCCGGTCGGTCTCGACCGACACGAGCCCGCTCAGATCCCTCAGATCGAGCAGTACCCCGGGTGCCACCGCGATCCCGGTGAAGCTGTGCCCCGCACCGACGGCCTTCACGCGCATGCCCCGCGCCGCCGCGGCGACGACGGCGCGCTGGACCGCACCCGCACTGGCGGGGAACTCCACGCGCTGCGGCCGCACCCGCGCCGATCGGCCCCAGTTGCGCCATTCTCCGCCGGGTCGTGTCACAGGAACGCCTTTCCTTCGCCGCGGTATGTGGGGAGCTCGCCGACCACACGGCCGTCGTCGACGAGCAGGTACCGGTCGACACGCTCGGCCAGCTCGCCGCTCTTCGCATGCCGGAACCAGACCCGGTCGCCGACCCGCAGATCGCGTGCGGTCTCACCCTGAAGCGGCGTCTGCACCTCGCCGGAGCCCTCCCGCGTCAGCGTGCGAAGTCCGACCGGCCACACCGGCCGGGGCTGGCGCGAGGCGACGGCGGGGCCTGACGCGATCCATCCGCCGCCCAGCACGGTGATGATGTCGGCGGCCGGCTTGCGGACGACCTCGAGCGAGAAGGCGGCTGCCGGAGCGGGCTGGAAGGCGCGGTAGCCGTCGAACAGGTGCCCGGCGAGCAGTCCGCTGCCCGCGCCGAGTTCGGTGACCGACGGATCGGACGACGTGCGCTCGAGCGACCCGGTGCCCCCGCCGTTGACGAACTCGAGCGGTGCGATCTCGCGGAGCGCCGCGACGATCGCGGCGCGGCGCTCCCGCAGTTCGGCCGCCGACCGGCTCTGCATCCATCGGATGACGGCGTCCTGCGCAGTGCCGGCGGCATCCGGCTGCCCGGCGATCTGCGCCTCGTACATCATCAGGCCGACGAGGCGGAATCCCGGCCGCCGCCCGATGGCCCGGCCGAGCAGCGCCGCATCCTCATCGTCGAACACGGGTGACCGGCGCACCCCGACGTGTCCGAGCGGCGCCGACCGGAACGACGCGTCCGCGTCGATCGCGAGTCGCAGGGTCTCCCGCTCGGCGGGCGGCAGCACGGCGTCGATGAGATCGAGTTGCGCGGTGTCGTCGACCATGAGGGTGACGCGGGATGCTGCCACGGGGTCGGTCGCGAGCCGCCGGATCGCCGCCCGGTCGGCCGTGGGGTACCCGAGCACGATGTCGTCGTGGCCGTGCTCGGCGAGCCACAGGGCCTCGGGGAGCGTGAACGCGAGGATGCCGGCGAAGCCGGGCAGCGCCAGGGCGGCGTCGATGACCTCGCGGACACGGACGGATTTGCTCGCGAGCCGGATCGGCACGCCGCCGGCGCGAACCGCCATGTCCAGCGCATTGAAGCGCAGTGCGGCGAGGTCGATCGTGGCGATCGGCCCCGACTCCCCCGCGACCGCCTGGGCCATCCCGGGCCAGTACGCGCCGTCCTCCCAGGGCCGGCCGACGAGCGGCGCCGGCGAAAGAAGATCGAGGCTCACGGGCGGCTCCTTCGCATCCCACCACCCTACGGGAGGAACGCGGAGTCACCGGGTACGGGACTCAGTCCCACGCGGAACCGTGCCCCCGGTGGGACTCGAACCCACACTGAAGCGAGTTTAAGTCGCCTGCCTCTGCCATTGGGCTACGGGGGCCGGGCATCCACCGGCGGAGACGCGGATGCCGCAGGGCCATCTTCTCAGACGGGCCTGCGGCATCCGGAATCCGATCACTTCGAGACGGTGGCCTTGGCCTTCTCCGCCTTCGCCTTCTCGGCCTTGGGCTTCGGAGGCGTCGCCGGCTTCTCGGCCGGCTTCTCGACCTTGGCCGGGGCTTCGGCGGGCTGCGCGGCAGCCGCGGCGGGCTGAGCCGGAGCCTCGGGCGCCGGGACGGGGGCCGTCTCCGCCTTGGGCTTCGGACGGGCCGCGAACTCCTCGAACGCCGCACGCGGGAACTGGATCGCCTCCAGGCTCACGTTGTCGCGTCCGAGCCAGAAGTCGAGCCACCAGTCGCCGATGACGCGCCACTTGCGCTCCCACGAGGGCATGGCGAGACCGTGGTAGCCGCGGTGCGCGACCCACGCGACGAAACCCTTGAGCGCCAGGTTGCCGGACTGGAAGACGCCGTTGTAGAGGCCCAGACCCGCGACGGCGCCGAGGTTCTTGTGGAAGTACTGCTTCGGCTCCTCGCCGCGCAGCACCGCCACGAGGTTCTTGGCGAGCAGCTTCGCCTGACGGACCGCGTGCTGCGCGTTCGGCACGCACATGCCGCCGACGCCGCCGCCGCTGAGGTCGGGGACCGCGGACACGTCGCCGGCCGCCCAGGCACCCTCGATGATCTCGTCGTCCGAGCCCACGCGCAGATCGGCGCGGGTCTGGATGCGACCGCGGCCCTCGACGAGCAGGTCGCTGCCGCGCACCACGGTCGGGTTCGCCATGACGCCGGCGGTCCACACGATGAGGTCCGTCGAGATGGTCTGTCCGTCGGACAGCTCGACGTTGCCGTCGACCGCGCTCATCACCTGCGTGTCGAGGTGCACGTACGCGCCGCGCTTGGCGAGGCTCTTCAGCACCCACTCGCTCGTCTTCAGCGACACCTCGGGCATGATGCGCCCCATCGCCTCGATGAGGTGGAAGTGGGTGTCGTCGAACGTGAGCTCGGGGTAGCTCTTCAGCAGGGCCGAGCCGAGGGCGCGCAGCTCGGCGAACGCCTCGATGCCGGCGAAGCCGCCGCCGACGACGACGACCGTCAGCAGGCGGTCGCGGTCGGGCCCGGGGGGCATGGTCGCCGCGCGGTCGAAGTTCGTCAGGATGCGATCGCGGATGGCGACGGCCTCCTCGATCGTCTTCAGGCCGATCGCGTTGTCGGCGATGCCCGGGATCGGGAAGGTGCGCGAGACCGCTCCGGCCGTCACGACGATCTGGTCGTACTCGTGCTGCCAGCTGACGCCGTCGGCGCGGGTGATCGTCGCCGTCTTGGTCGCGTGGTCGATGCCCGTGACCTTCGCGGTGACGACCCTCGTGCGCTTGAGGTGGCGCCGGTGCCCGACGACCGCGTGCCGCGCCTCGATCTCGCCGGCGGCGACCTCGGGCAGGAACGGCTGGTACGTCATGTAGGGCAGCGGGTCGACCATGGTGACCTCGGCCTCACCCTTGCGCAGATGCTTCTCGAGCTTCCAGGCGGTGTAGAAGCCGGCGTAGCCGCCGCCGACGATCAGGATTCTGGGCGCAGTGGTCTGTGCGCTGTTCACGATGGGAGAGCTCCTCGCGGGTTCAACTGTTCGGCGTACGGGGGTGACGCGCCGATCGGATGCGTCGGACAGCCACGGTGACGCCGAACGCAACCAGTATAGCGGGCACCGTGAGCCCGGCCAGCGGAACGGTGCCGTAACGCAGGGTTTCCGCTGTCGGAAGGAGGGCGGAGGTGGTGTCGCCGACGTCCGTCGCGGGCGGCAGAGGGGGCACCGTCACCTGCACCTGACTGGGCTCCGGGACCGGCACCACGTCTGCTCTGCGGTGCAGCCGGATCCAGTCCTGGAGGCTTCCCATCGGGTTGCCCGTGACGTGCGCGATGCCCGTCGCCGTCACCGCTGCGGCGGCATCCACGATGCCGTAGCCGTAGGTGGCATCCGGGACGTGCGTCTGCGCCGGGGCGCGTCGCGCGGTCTTGATGATCTGCTCGATCACGTCGTTCGCGTCGAGGCCCGGGTGCGCGGACCGCACGAGCGCCACGATGCCGGCCACGATCGGAGCTGCACCGCTCGTGCCCTCCCAGCCGACGGTCTGGCCGTCCGCGGAGATGCCCAGGAGTTCCTCGCTCGGGGCGGCGACCCCGATCGTGATCCCCTGGGTGGAGGCCTCGCGGCTGGCCGCGCCGGTGCGCGTCACGCCGGCGACCGTGAGCACACCGGGGATGGTCGCCGGGGCGCCGACCTGGGTGGTCCCCGCCCCGCGGTTGCCTGCCGCCACCACGACGACGACGTCGTGCTCGAAGGCGTACAGGAACGCGCTGTCCCAGCTCGGATCCCACTCGGTCGAGTTGGTGGTGAACGAGAGGTTGATGATGTCGGCGCCATGGTCCACCGCCCAGCGGATGCCCTTGGCCACCTGCTCCGCGAACGGCACCCGGGAGACCGATCCGAACCCGACCGAGATGGACAGCAGGTGCGCGGCGGGCGCGACCCCGATCATCCCGGTCCCGTCGGGGTCTCCGCGCGCGGCAAGCAGTGACGCGACCCAGCTGGCGTGGTCGGCGTCGACGGCGCCCACCGGCGTGCGTCCGTCCGCCGAGCCCACCCCGGACTCGTCCGTGCCTCCGACGACGGCCGAGTCGAGCTCGGGGTTGCGGCCGATCCCGGTGTCGATGATCGCGATCGTCTGCCCCTGCCCCTGGGTGGTCTGCCAGGCATCACGGACCGCCGTGCTGTCGAGCCAGTATTCGGCCTGACGCGTCGCGTCGACCGGGTCGTCGGGCGGCGGGGTCGCGCCGGTGAGCACGAGCACCGCGAGGATGCCCGTGACGACCAGGAAGACGCCGCGTCTCATCGCGGCTATCCGGCGGTGGGCCGCGCGTCGGGAGCGAGTGCCGCGCCGGGCTCGGCGCACACGCACCGGTGGGGCGACCAGGACGATCGGGCCAGGGCGGCGTCGCCGATCGGGTTCACGCCGGGACCGGCTGCGAGGGCGTGCCCGGCGAGGGCGTGGAGGCACTTCACGCGCGTCGGCATCCCGCCTGCCGAGATGCCCGCGATCTCGGGCACGTCGCCGAACTGCGCACGGTCGGCGAGGTAGGCGAGATGGGCCGCCGCGTAGGCCGCGCGCACGTCGTCGTCGACGGCGAGCAGATCCTGCAGCTCGGGCATCACGTGCTCCGCCTCGAGCGTGGACATCGCCGCCGTCGCCGCCGGATGGCTCAGGTAGTAGAACGTGGGGAACGGGGACCCGTCGGGCAGCCGGGGCGACGTCGCCACCACCGTGGGGTTGCCGCAGGCGCATCGCGCCGCGATGCCGACGACACCGCGCGGCTCGCGGCCGAGCTGGGTGCGCAGCACCGCGATGTCGGCGGGTGCGAGCGGGGCGAAGGGCGGTGTCGTCACCAGACAAGGCTAACGACACCGCGGCCGGACGCCCGCATCAGGCCCCTCCCGCTACTTGGTCACGGCGATTCGCGCGGTGCCCGCCTGCACGACGGATGCGACCAGCTGCGAGGTCCAGTCGGTCTTCGTCTGCTCCACGGTGCGGCTCACCGCCGCTTGCTGCGGCGGCAGCCGGGATGCCGGCAGGTCGTCGATCACGAGGTAGACGACGTCTCCGGGCTTGACGTAATAGAGGCGCTCGCGCGCCTCGCTCGCGATGTACGCCGGGTCCTTCCAGCGCTCGCGCTCCTGGTCGAGGGCGGCGACGTCGTCCTTCGCGACCTGAACCGAGTGCCGGAGTGCGGCGATCTGCTGCTGCTGCCCGACGTACGTGGACACCGTGGGCACGAGCACGCAGACCGCGAGGATGACGAGGCCCATCATGATCACCGTGAAGCCCGACAGGCGCAGGCCCCCGAGCCACGCGCGCACGTCCACCCGTCGAGGCGCCGCGGCGGTCGGCGGTGCGTCCCGACGCGGGTGCGGAGCCTGTCGCTGCGGATGCTTCCCGGCCGCCTTCGACGCGGGCGTCCTGTCGCGGTCGTGAGACGCCGAGAGGGGAGCCGGACGTCTCATGCGGCTCCCCTCTCGGATGGATCGTCTACGTGCGCGGGCAGGCCTTACTTGCCGAAGCGCGGGAAGGCGGCGGCGCCGATGTAGTCGGCGGCATCCCCCAGCTCTTCTTCGATGCGCAGAAGCTGATTGTATTTCGCGACGCGCTCGGAGCGGGCAGGCGCACCGGACTTGATCTGACCGGAGTTCACGGCGACCGCGAGGTCGGCGATCGTGGTGTCCTCGGTCTCACCCGAGCGGTGCGACAGCATGGTGGTGTAGCCGGAGCGGTGCGCCAGGCTGATCGCGTCGAGCGTCTCGGACAGCGTGCCGATCTGGTTCACCTTGACCAGGAGGGAGTTCGCGACGCCGAGCTCGATGCCCTTCGCGAGCCGCTCCGGGTTGGTGACGAACAGATCGTCGCCGACCAGCTGCACCTTCTTGCCGAGGCTGTCGGTGAGTGCCTTCCAGGCGTCCCAGTCGTCCTCGGCGAGGGCGTCCTCGATGGTGACGATCGGGTAGTCGTTCACGAGTCCGACGTAGTACTCGGTCAGCTCGGCGGCCGTCCAGTCCTTGTTCTCGAGGCGGTAGACCCCATCGTTGAAGAACTCGGTCGCGGCGACGTCGAGGCCGACGGCGATCTCGCGGCCCGGGGCGAACCCGGCCTTCTCGATGGCGCGCACCAGGAAGTCGAGACCCTCGCGGTTGCTGGGCAGGTCGGGGGCGAAGCCGCCCTCGTCGCCGAGGCCGGTGTTGAACCCGGCGGCCTTCAGCTCGCCCTTGAGGACGTGGTAGGTCTCGGCGCCCCAGCGCAGCGCCTCCGCGAAGCTCGACGCGCCGATCGGGGCGAGGAAGAACTCCTGCATGTCGATGCCGTTGTCGGCGTGCTCGCCACCGTTGATGACGTTGAACAGCGGAACGGGCAGGATGTGCGCGGACGGGCCGCCGAGGTACCGGAACAGCGGCAGGTCGGCACTGTCGGCCGCGGCCTTGGCGACGGCGAGGCTGACGCCGAGGATCGCGTTGGCGCCGGTGCGCGACTTGTTCTCGGTGCCGTCGGTCTCGATGAGGATCTCGTCGATGACGCGCTGCTCGGACGCGTCGATGCCCTCGATCGCCGGGCCGAGTTCGTCGATCACCGCGTCGACCGCCTTCAGCACGCCCTTGCCGCCGTAGCGGCTCTTGTCGCCGTCGCGGAGCTCGTACGCTTCGAACGCGCCGGTGGATGCACCCGACGGGACGGCGGCGCGCTGCACGATGCCGTCGTCGAGGAGCACCTCCACCTCGACGGTCGGGTTGCCGCGCGAGTCCAGGATCTCGCGTGCGCCTACAGCCTCGATCAGTGCCACAGGTGGGCTCCTTCGTTTGGAGGGGGTGGGGTTTCCGAGTCTAGCGGGGCGGTATCCACCATCCGAGAACTCAGGGAGCGATGTCGTCCCCCGTCACATCCACCACATCGGTGAGCACCGCGATCGCGACGCCGTCCCAGCCCTTGCGGTCGATGGTCTGCAGCGCGGTCGCGTCGAAGCGCGGGTCGGACCCGAGCATCGCGAGGCCTGCGCGGGTGCCGGTCACGTGCGAGGCCGTCGCGGTGGGATCGGCCACGTCTCCCCCGCGCCCCACGTTGTCGACCACCACGACGGTGCCGGGATGCCCGAGCCGGGCCGCCCAGTCCAGGTAGATCGTGTTGGATTCCTTGTCCGCGTCGATGAACACGAGGTCGTAGTCGCCGGGCAGCGTCGGCAGCACGTCCGCGGCGCGCCCGAGCCGGATCTCGACCTTTCCCCCCACCCCGGCGCGGTCCAGGTTCGCCCGCGCGACCGCGGCGTGCGCGGGCTCCGCCTCGATGGTCGTCACGGTGCCGTCCGCCGGGATGCCGCGCGCCAGCCAGATCGTGGAGTACCCGCCGAGCGTGCCGATCTCGAGCACGCGGCGCGCGCGGGAGATGCGGGCGAGCAGGTGCAGCAGCTTGCCGTTCAGGGGTGCCACCTCGATCGAGGGCAGGTGCGCGGCGTCCTGATCCGCGACGGCCCGGGCGAGGCCCTCGTCGTGGCCGACGAGCGTGTCGGTGAGGTAGGCGTCGACGCGGCGCGCGGCATCCAGGCTGAGTTCGGTCATGCCCTCAGGGTCGCGTGCCCCACCGCCTCCGTCAAGCACGTCACTTCAGCCGCGCAGCTGCGCCACGATCGCGGCGATGCGACGCTCCCGCGTGTCCGCGCGCTTCGCCTCTGCGACCGCTCGCGCGTGCTCCTTGCGCGGCGTGTAGGCGAGAGCGTCGAAGGCGGCGCGCACGGCCGGGTCGGCGTCGAGGGCGGCGGCCAGATCGTCCGGGACCTCGACGGTGCGCTCCTGGGTGTCGAGCTCGACGAGCGCGTCCACGGTGTCCCCGATGTCCACGCCGAGGTCGGCGCGAGCGGCCTTCGACAGGCCGATGAGATTGCGGCCGCCCATGACGCCGAGGCGCAGGGCCAGCGAGCGGTCGCCGACGGTGACCCGCACGGCGGCGCGCTTGCCCCCGCCGAGCTCGGCGACCTGGGCATCGGTCAGCTCGATCGCGGTGGCCGGCCCGTGCGGCTCGAGAAGGGTGCGGATGCGAAGGCTCATGCTCCGATCCTCGCGCACTTCACCGGGCCCACGTCAAGGCCGCGACGCGCGCGGTTCAAGGCCGGTAGCGGCGCGGCATCCGCCGGCGGAACGCGCCCGCCCAGTCCGTGTCGACGACGACGGAGCCCGCCTTGACCCCGATGCACAGGCTGACGAAGGTGAGCACGGCGGTCGGCGCCGACGACGACCCGAGGGACGCCAGGGCGACGAGGCCCACTGTGCCGGGGACGAGCAGCAGGAAGGCGGGCCGGAACATGATGGATGCCGGAACCCCGAGCGGCATCCGCTCCATCACGCGGGCGGCGATGAACAGCACGGCGCCGACGACACCGGTCGCGACGGCCGCGCCGAACACCGGGGCGAGCACGGTCAGCAGCGCGTAGGTGCACAGCATCACGGCGACGCTGACGAGGGCGAGCCGCATGCCGGAGCCGAACGCCACGCACACGCCGAGGGCGAGGCCGACGACGCCGAGCCAGGCGACCGCACCGGACGGGGCGCCGGCCCAGGCGGCGGTCGTGTCGCCCGTGATGGCGCTTCCTACGAGGCTCTCCGAACGCGCATCCACGTGCACGCCGGCGACCGTGCTGCCCGCGATGATGCCGACGTACATGAATCCCAGCACGATCAGGCCGTACATGAGCCTCGCCGACCCGGTGACGATGTCGGTCGCGGTCAGCTCGAGGAGCGCGTTGGTGATCAGGGCGCCCGGCACGAGGATCGCGAACGGCGCGCAGACGGCGAACAGCGGGATCGGACCGAGGGCGAAGAGGGAGTCGATCGCGGCCATGGCGACCGTGGACAGGAACGCGGCGACGAACGGCACGAGTGCGGCCGCCGGGCGGACCCGTCCCATGACGGCGGTGACGACCGCGAGGAGCAGACCGACGAGGGTCGCCGCGGCGATCGCCCACCACGGGCTCCGGAAGACCAGCGCGAGCCCGCCGGAGACGAGCGCACTGCCGGCCACCCAGGCGAAGTCCGGGTGCGCCATCCGCAGGCGCCGGATCGCGCTGATGTGCGGTGCGGCGTCCTCGAGCCGGATGCCGCCCGCGCCGAGGCTGTGCACCAGACGGATCGCGTGCGCGGACTGCCGCATGGTCAGCGACTGGGACGGGACGATCGACATCGAGGTGCCGGGCTGCGCGGTCGTGCCGCCGACCAGGACGGCGGCGGGCAGCACGGCGACCGGGGGCACGGGTTCGGCGCCGTTCACGCGCGACACGTGGATCAGCGCCTCGCGCACGTCTGTGACGGACACCTCGGCCTCGAGCAGCAGCGCCCCGAGGGCGGCGAGGGTGGGATCGTCCGGCTGTGCGCCGTCCGCGCTCCCCATCTTCGGTTCCCCTTCCCGGCGCGTCAGGCGAGCGGCTTGATCTCGAGATCGTCGGTCTGCGCACCGACGAGTGCGAAACGGTTGTAGCCGTCGGCCGCGGCGCGCTCGAGCAGCGCCTTCAGGTTCTTCGTGCGCGTCTCGAGGCGCACGCGCGCCCCGGTCGCGACCAGCCGCGTCTTGTGCGCCACGAGTTCACCCACGGGCACGTCCCGGTCGTGCACCAGCACGACGGCGTCTGCCGCGCCGTCGGCATCGTCGGCGATCAGGTCGACGATCCGCTCGAAGCCGATCGAGAACCCCACGGCGGGCACGTCCTGGCCGAGGAACCGCCCGATCATGCCGTCGTACCGTCCGCCGCCGCCGAGCGAGTAGCCCACGCTCGGGTGCGCGAGCTCGAGGATCGTGCCCGTGTAGTACCCCATCCCGCGCACCAGGAAGGGGTCGAAGACCAACGGGATGTCCGCGCCACCTCGGGCCGCTGCGACGGCGTCGCCGATGCCCACCAGGTGCGCGACGACGTCGTCGGGGGCGCCCGCCGGGAGGGCCGCGCGGATCTGCTGCTCGCCGAACGGGAGACCCTGCGCCGCCGGCCGCCCCAGGAACGACTCGAAGGCGCTCACGGCGGAGTCCACGGCGCCGCGACCGCGAAGCTCCGCGGCGACGCCCTCGGGACCCACCTTGTCGAGCTTGTCGATCGTGATGAGGACGCCGGCGCGTTCCGCCGCGGCGAACCCGAACGTGTCCAGCATCCAGTCGAGGGCACGGCGGTCGTTGATGCGGATGCTGCCGCCTTCGAGTCCCAGCGCGTCGAGGGTGTCCAGCGTGGCGACCGCGAGTTCCGCCTCGGCGCGCGAGGACGCGTCGCCGATGATGTCGATGTCGCACTGCACGAACTGGCGGTAACGGCCCTTCTGCGGCCGCTCGGCCCGCCAGACCGGCGCGATCTGGATCGAGCGGAAGACGCCGGGCAGCTCGCCCCGGTGGCTGGCGTAGAACCGCGCCAGCGGCACCGTCAGGTCGTAGCGCAGGCCGAGGTCGGTGAGCGCGGCCGGATCGTGTGCCGCTGCCCGGATGGCGTCGGCATCCAGCCCGCGCTTGAGGATGTTGTAGGCGAGCTTCTCGTTGTCGGCACCGAGCCCTGCGTGCAGCCGGTCGTACTCCTCCATGACCGGCGTCTCGATCTCGTCGAATCCGTGCGCGCGGTAGCGCTCGCGGATGACGGCGAGCACGCGCTCGCGACGGGACTTGTCGGCGGGGAGGAAGTCGCGCATGCCGCGCGGCGGATTGACGGATGCCACGGCTCCATCATTTCAGGTCGCCGCGACGAGCCCGAACCCGCGCCCCTCGCTCAGTTCGCGCAGGACCTCTTGACATTCAAGCGATCGCTTGAATAATCGAGGTATGAGTGCGGTGACGCAGACGTTCGCGGCGATCGGAGATCCCGTGCGCCTCACCATCGTCGACCGCCTCGCCGAATCCGACGCCACCGTCGGCGAGCTCGTCAGCCTGTTCGACATCTCGTTCCAGGCCGTGTCGCAGCATCTCGACGTGCTCGAACGGGCGGGCCTCGTCTCGCGGCGCCGCGAGGGGCGCACGCGCCGGGTCAGCCTGGAACCGGCGCGACTGGACGAAGCGGCCGGGTGGATGCTCGCCCGACGGCGCCGGCTCGAGGAGCGCTACGCCCGGCTCGACGAGGTGCTCGCCGCACTCGCGGCCCCGCCGCACGCGGCCCCCACCGCCCCACCCCGACAAGGAGACAGATCATGACCGAGCACGACATCGCATTCCCCGGCCTGACCGCGCACACGCGCACCGGCGAGCAGAGCATCCTCCACCGCCGTGAGTTCGCCTTCCCCGCCGAACTCGTGCAGCGCGCCCACATCGACGCCGACCTCTTCCAGCAGTGGATGGGGCCGAAGGGCACGACCGTGCGGCTGGACCGTTTCGACGCGCGCACGGGCGGCGCCTTCCGCTACGTCGTCGAAGCCCCGGACGGCGGTGCGTGGGCCTTCCGCGGCGCCTACCACGAGGTCTCCCCCGGTGTCATCGTGCACACCTGGGAGTACGAGGGCGAGCCGGGAGCGACGCTCGAGACGCTGCGCTTCGTCGACCTGCCGGAGGGTCGGAGCGCGCTCGAGGTCACGTCGACCTACACGTCCAAGGAGGCGTGCGACGCGATGCTCGCCTCGGGGATGGACGCCGGCATGGACGAGGACTTCGAGCGCCTCGACGCCGTGCTGGCCGCGCTCTGACTCAGTCGGAGCGCTCCGCCTCACGAACCTCGCGCGCGAGCGTGCGCACGCGCTCGCGCAGCGCCCGCTCGGCATCCCAGCCGTTGGCGCGGGCGGTCGCCACCAGGGCCAGCAGCGCATCGCCGAGGTCGGCCTCATCGCTCGGGGCGTGGGGAACGGTCCGCGCAGGATCGAGGCCGACCTGCGCCGCCTTCCCGAGGAGCTTCTGAGCCAGGGCGAGCGACGGCATCCGCTCGCTGACCCCGTCGAGCACACTGGTGCGCTCGCGTTTCTCAGCGGCCTTCGCCGCGTTCCACAGCACGAGCACCTGTTCGGGCGTCTCCGCGATCTCCCCGGCGAAGACGTGCGGATGCCGGCGCACCATCTTCTCGGTGAGGCCGCGCGCCACGTCGTCGATGTCGAACGGGTCGTCGGGGTCGCGTGAGGCGATCTCGGAGTGGAACAGCACCTGCCACAGCAGATCGCCGAGCTCTTCGCGCAGGTCGGCGCGGGAGCCGTCCTCCACGGCATCGATCACCTCCGCGCTCTCTTCGACGAGGTAGGGCACGAGGTCCCGGTGCGTGATCTGCTGCGTCCAGACGCACCGGTCGCGCACGGTGTGCATCACGTCGGCGGCCTCACGCAGCGGATCGGATGCGGGCGGACGGCCGGTTCGGTCCTTCCGGCCGGGTCCCTGCCGCGGTTCGGGATCGGTCATGCGGACTCCTTCCGACGGGAGATGCGGGCACGCCACGCGACCAGGACGGCACCCGCGATGAGGGAGACGACCGACCCGGCCAGCACCCCCAGCGTGGCGGCATCCCGATCCGGCGCACTCTGCGCGAACGCGAGCGAGGCGAGCAGCAGCGACACCGTGAACCCGATGCCGCCGAGTGCCGACACGGCGAGCAGGTCGCCGGCCGCGAACTGCTCGCCGCGACGCCCGATCGTGCGCTGGGAGATCCAGGCGGCCGAAGTGATGCCGACGAGCTTGCCCACGGGGAGCGCGATCAGCACCCCCCAGAACGCCCACGACAGCCCGCCGCCGACGGCCGGGACGACCACGAGTGCGGCGAAGAACGCGAACGCCGGCAGGACCACGCCGTTGATCCACGGCTCCAGCGCGTGGCGGGCGCGCATGGCCGAGCCTTGCGCCATGGCGAGCCCGAGGAGCACGCCCGCGATCGTGGGGTGCACGCCGGACAGGAGCATGCCGCACCAGGTGGCCACGGCGACGACCCCCATCACGATCCCGATGACGAGGCGCGCCCTGCCGGCGTCGAGACGGCTCAGCACCGCGAAGACGACGACCCCGGCGACCGCGAGCGCCAGCATCCCCCAGTGCAGATCCCGCGCATAGAGCAGCGCGATGAGCACGATCCCGACGAGGTCGTCGATGATCGCGAGGGCGAGCAGGAAAGCGCGGATGCCGGCGGGGAGCCCGCGCCCGAACACCGCCAGCACGCCGAGGGCGAACGCGACGTCCGTCGCCGTCGGCACCGGCCAGCCGGCGGTGACACCCCGTCCGGCGGTCACCGCGAGATAGATCACGACCGGCGCGGCGACGCCGCCCAGCGCGGCGATGGCGGGCTGGACCGCCCGCCGGACGCTGCTCAGCTCGCCTCGCGTGATCTCGAACTGGAGCTCGACGCTGACGCCGAAGAAGAAGATCGCGAGCAGGCCGTCCTGCACCCAGTGCGCGACCGAAAGGTCGAACGGCGGGGGCCCCACGTGCCCCTGAGCGAATCCCATGACTGCCGGCGCGGCGGCGGAGTTCGCGACGATCAGGCCCGCGGCGGCCGCCACCAGCAGAAGGGACGCGGCGAAGCGCTCGGATCGGAGGAGGCTCATCGGCACCCATCGTAACGAGGCGCCTCAGACACGAGCCGGAAACACGAGCGCGGATAGGGTGGTGCCGATGCGTGAACCCACCCCCACCGAAGCCCTTGACCTTGTCGGACGATACGAGGCCGGTCACGAGATTCCGGAGAGGATGCGCGGCGACGTGCGTCTGCTCAGCACCCTGCTCGGCCGCGTGCTGCGCGAGAGCGGAACGCCCGGCCTGTACGAGGACGTGGAGCGCCTCCGGGTCGCCACGATCCAGGCCTACACCGACGAGACCCCCGAGGCCTTCGCCCAGGCGGAGCAGATCGCCGACTCCTTCAGCGTCGAGCGCGCCGACGAGGTCGCCCGCGCCTTCACGGTCTACTTCCACCTCGCGAACCTCGCCGAGGAGCACCAGCGCGTCCGCATTCTGCGCGAGCGCGACGGCCGGCCCGAGAAGGAGAACGCGACCGACTCGGTCGCCGCGGCCTTCGTGCGCCTCTCCGCGGAGATCGGCGACGACTCCGCGCTCGAGCGCCTGCAGAACCTGCGCTTCCACCCGGTCTTCACCGCGCACCCGACCGAGGCACGACGGCGCGCGGTGTCCAGCAGCATCCGGCGGGTGGCGCGGCTGCTCGCCGAGTACGAGAACTCGGCGCACGACGGGGCGGACCAGCGACGCGCGGAGCGCCGTATGCTCGCCGAGATCGACCTGCTCTGGCGCACCGCCCCCCTGCGCCCGCAGAAGCCGAGCCCGACCGACGAGGTGCACACCATCATGTCGGTCTTCGACGAGACGCTCTTCACGGCGGTGCCCAAGGTCTACCGCCGCATCGACGACGCGCTGCAGGGAGTCGCCGCCGGCAGCCGCAAACCCGTCGTGCGACCGTTCGTGCGACTCGGATCCTGGGTGGGCGGCGACCGTGACGGCAACCCGTTCGTCACCGCCGCCACGACCCGCAAGGCCGCCGCGATCGCCAGCGAGCATGTTCTGCTCGGGCTCGAGCGCGCCGCGACGCGCATCGGCCGCACGCTGACCCTGGACGCCGCCTCGACTCCCCCGTCGGTGGATGTCGAGACGCTCTGGCTGCGGCTGAAGGACGCCGACGAGGATGCCGCGGCCGAGATCGCCAAGCGCTCCCCGGACGAGCCGCACCGCCGGGTGCTGCTGCTGGTCGCGCGCAAGATCCAGGCGACGCGCACGCGCGACGCCGACCTCGCCTACCCGGACGCCGACGCCCTGCTGGCCGACCTCCTCACCGTGCAGCGTTCGCTCGTCGACGCGCGTGCGCCGCGGCATGCGTACGGCGAGCTGCAGTCGCTCATCTGGCAGGTCGAGACCTACGGGTTCCACCTCACCGAGCTCGAGGTGCGCCAGCACTCCGCCGTGCACCGCAAGGTGCTCGCCGAACTCGACGCGGGCGCGCCGACGAGCGAGCTCGCCGAGGAGGTGCTCGACGTCTTCCGGGCGATCGCGCACATCCAGCAGCGGTACGGCCTGCGCGCCGCGGGACGCTACATCGTGTCGTTCACGCAGTCCGCGGCGGATCTGGATGCCGTGCACCGCCTCGCGCGCCATGCGGTCGGGCCGTCCGGCACGCCGCCGGTGCTCGACGTCATCCCCCTCTTCGAGACCTTCGCGGACCTGCAGGCCGCCCCCGGCATCCTCGCCGAGATCGTCACCCATCCCGCGTTCGCCGCCCGCCTCGACGAGACCGGCCGGCGCCTCGAGGTGATGCTCGGCTACTCGGACTCGTCGAAGGACGTCGGCCCGGTGGCCGCGAACCTGGCCCTGTACGAGGCGCAGGCCCTGATCGCCGCCTGGGCGCGGGATGCCGGCATCCAGCTGACCCTCTTCCACGGCCGCGGCGGGGCGCTCGGCCGTGGCGGCGGACCGGCCAACAGCGCCGTGCTCGCGCAGCCGCCGCACTCCGTGGACGGTCGTTTCAAGCTCACCGAGCAGGGCGAGGTCATCTTCGCCCGCTACGGCGAACCGGCGATCGCGATGCGGCACATCGACCAGGTCGCCGCCGCCGTGTTGCTGGCCTCCGCGCCGTCGAACGAGCACCGCAACAGCACCGCCGCCGACGAGTACGCGGACATCGCCGCCGTGATGGACACCACCTCCCGGGCGCGGTTCTTCGAGCTCGTGAAGGCGCCCGGGTTCGCACCGTGGTTCGCGACCGTCACCCCCATGGAAGAGGTGGGCCTGCTGGCCCTCGGCTCCCGGCCCGCACGCCGGGGGCTGTCGGTCGAGTCGCTGGAGGACCTGCGTGCGATCCCGTGGGTGTTCGCCTGGACCCAGGCCCGCATCAACCTCGCCGGGTGGTTCGGGCTCGGATCGGCCCTGGAAGCCGTCGGCGACGAGCCGCGCCTGCAGCAGGCGTACCGGGACTGGCCGCTGCTGCGGACGCTCATCGACAACGTCGCCATGAGCCTCGCGAAGACCGACGACCGCATCGCGCGCCGATACCTGGAACTCGGCGACCGCGACGACCTCGCGCAGCTCGTGCTCGACGAGATGGCGCTCACCCGCGACTGGGTGATCCGGATCACGGACTCCGTCGAGCTTCTCGCCAACAAGCCGGTGCTGCAGCGGGCGGTCAAGCTGCGCAGCCCGTACGTGGACGCGCTCTCGCTCCTGCAGCTGCGGGCCCTGCGGGCGCTTCGCGAGGCGCCTCAGGATGCCCCGGCGGACCCCGACCTGCAGCGCCTGCTGCTGCTGTCGGTCTCAGGCGTCGCGGCCGGCCTGCAGAACACCGGGTGACCGGCGGCGCTCAGTCGATCTGCCGGTCGGTGGAGTGCCGGGCGAGACTGCGCCCGTAGCGCTCGGTCAGCTGGGTCATGAGGTCGGGAGTGTCGCGATCCAGTCCGAAGACGTAGCCGGTGAAGTCGAGCTCCTGCTGGGCCTCCCAGATCCGCTCGTGCTCGTCCGGCGGCAGGATCTGCAGCGGGTTGCCGACGGCGACCCATCCGATCGGCACCACCGTGTTCTCCGGCAGCACGGTGCGCAGGTGCACGACGGCGTTGATGCGCACCTCGCTGCGCGCGCCGATGCGCGCGCCGTTGAAGATGCGCGTCCCCGTGGCGAGGAACACCTCGTCACCGATCACGGCGCCGGAGATGCTCACCATCGGGCCGATGAGGGCGTGGTCGCCGATGTGCACCGGGTCGATGGCGGATGCCCGGATCAGCGCGTTCTCCATGACGATGACGCTCGCACCGATCGTGATCGGGCCGCCCTCCGCGGTGATCACCGCCCCGTGGAGCACCTGCGTGTCGGGACCGATCGTGACATCGCCGCTGATCACGGCGGTGGGGGCGATCACGGCGGACGGGTCGATGCGCGGGCGTGCGCCGAGGTGCTCGAACTGCATGACCTCACCGTAGCGCGGACCTCGACGCGACGCCCTTCGTTCCCGCGTGCCGCGCGGCGTCAGGCGGGGACGGATGCCGCGGCATCCTTCACCGGCCACAGCTGGCCGACGAGAGTCCCCACCCACTCGATGAGGGCGGCATCCGCCGGCGCCTCGCCGTCGACGAGCGGCAGCGGCACGAGCACGGCCTCTCCCCCGGCGACGAGCTTCCCCTTCGGGTAGAGGCGCTGCAGGCGCACCTGCATGGAGTCGGGGAGGTTCGCCGGCGCCAGGCGCAGGTTGGAGCCCATCGCGACGACGTCGGTCAGCCCCGCCTGGCCGACGCGTCGGCGCAGCCGGGCGACGGCGACGAGTCCCTCGACGGGGGCGGGGAGCTCGCCGTACCGGTCGCGCAGCTCCTCGACCACGAGGTCGATCGCCTCGTCCTTCGCCGTGACGGATGCCGCGGCGGACAGCTTCTGGTACGCCTCCAGGCGCAGGCGCTCGCTGTCGATGTAGTCCTCGGGGATCCGGGCGTGCACCGGCAGCTCGAGCCGCAGCTCCACCGGACCGTCGTTCTCCTCGCCGCGGAAGGTGGCGACCGCCTCGCCGATCATGCGCAGGTACAGGTCGAATCCGACGCCGGCGATGTGCCCGGCCTGCTCCGCCCCGAGGAGGTTCCCCGCACCGCGGATCTCGAGGTCCTTGAGCGCCACCTGCATGCCGGAACCCAGGTCGTTGTTGACCGCGATGGTCTCGAGGCGATCGGCGGCGGTCTCGCTCAGCGGCTTGCTGTCGTCGTAGAGGAAGTACGCGTACGCCCGCTCGCGCCCGCGGCCGACGCGGCCGCGCAGCTGGTGCAGCTGGCTGAGCCCGTACTTGTCCGCGCGGTCGATGATGATCGTGTTGGCGTTGGAGATGTCGAGGCCCGTCTCGATGATGGTCGTCGAGACGAGCACATCGGCCTTGCGCTCCCAGAAGTCGTCGACCACCTGCTCGAGGTGGTGCTCCCCCATCTGGCCGTGCGCGACCACGACGCGCGCTTCCGGCACGAGCTCGGCGATCTCGCTCGCGACGCGCTGGATGGACTGCACGCGGTTGTGCACGTAGAAGACCTGGCCCTCGCGCAACAGCTCCCGGCGGATCGCCGCGGCGATCTGCTTGTCGTTGCGCGGGCCGACGTACGACAGGATCGGATGCCGGTCTTCCGGCGGGGTCTGCAGCGTCGACATCTCCCGGATGCCGGTGACCGCCATCTCCAACGTGCGCGGGATGGGAGTCGCGCTCATCGCGAGGATGTCGACGTTCGTCTTGAGTTTCTTGAGCGAGTCCTTGTGCTCGACGCCGAACCGCTGCTCCTCGTCGATGATCATGAGCCCGAGGTCCTTGAACAGCACCTTCTCGGTGAGGATGCGGTGGGTGCCGATGACCATGTCCACGGTTCCGTCCGCGAGACCGGCGATGGTGTCGCGGGCCTGCTTGTCGGTCTGGAAGCGCGACAGCGGCCGCACCTTCACCGGGAACCCGGCGAAGCGCTCGCCGAAGGTCTCCAGGTGCTGCTTGACCAGCAGCGTCGTCGGCACGAGCATCGCGACCTGCTTGCCGTCCTGGATCGCCTTGAACGCGGCACGCACGGCCACCTCGGTCTTGCCGAAGCCGACGTCGCCGGACAGCAGCCGGTCCATCGGGATCGGCTTCTCCATGTCCGCTTTGATCTCGTCGATCGTCTGCAGCTGGTCGAGGGTCTCCGCGAACGGGAAGGCCTCTTCGAGCTCCCGCTGCCACGGGGTGTCCGGACCGAACGCGTACCCCTTGGCGGCCATGCGCGCGGAGTACAGCTTGACGAGCTCGACGGCGATGTCGCGCACGGCCCTGCGCGCCTTGCTCTTGGCCTGAGCCCAGTCGCTGCCGCCCATCTTCGACAGGGTCGGCGCCTCCCCGCCGACGTACCGCGAGAGCAGGTCGAGCTGGTCGGTCGGGACGAACAGCTTGTCTCCGGGATGCCCGCGCTTGGACGGCGCGTATTCGAGCACCAGGTACTCCCGGGTGGTCTTCACCGCGTGGCGGCCGCCGCTCGAGACCTCGCGGCGCTGCATCTCGACGAACCTGCCGATGCCGTGCGTGGCGTGCACGACGAAGTCGCCCGCCTTGAGCTGCAGCGGATCGACGACGCTGCGCCGGCGGGAGGCGAGCTTCTTCACGACGCGCGCGTCCCCGCTGATCGTGCGGCCGTAGAACTCGGACTCGGTGAGCACCGCCAGTTTCGCGCCGGGCGCTTCGAAACCGCGCTCGAGGGACGCGACGACGATGTGTGCGACGCCGGGCTCGGGCGCGTCGTGCACCGCATCGACGCGCCGGGCGGCGATCCCCCGCTCTCCCAGCACGTCGCGGGCGCGATCCGCGAGACCCGCCCCTGATGCCGTGACGACCACCGCCCAGCCGTCGTGCAGCAGCTGCCCGACGTGCTCGGTCGCGCCATCGACGTTGCCGTGGAACGAGGGCACGGGCGTCGCCGGCACGCGCAGGGCCGTGGCATCCGGCCCGTCGTCGATGAGCCCCTCGGAGGCTGCGTCCGCTGCACCCGAGTCGAAGGAGCTGAAGGTCCACCACACGCCGTCGCGGTCGCGCGCGATCTCCGCCAGCCGGTCGAGCGCGACGAAGTCGCCCGCGCCCAGGTCGATGGGAGTCGCGGCACCGGCGGTGGCGGCGTTCCAGGCCGCCTCGAGGAACTCGCGGTTGGTCTCGGCGAGGGTGACGGCCCGCGTCTCGGACCGCTCCGGGTCGAGGAGCGCGACAGCCGTGCCGGCGGGCAGCGCGTCGACGAGGGTGATGAGGCCGTCGACGAGCGCGGGGGTGAGGGACTCCATGCCCTCCACCGGGATCCCCTCGGCCATCTTCTCGAGCATGCCCCGCAGGCCCGGGAACTGCTCGCTCAGGGCGAGGGCGCGCTCGCGCACGTCGTCGGTCAGCAGCAGCTCGCGGCCCGCGAGCAGCTCGACGCGCGCCACGTCACCGGGAAGGCTGCGCTGGTCGGCGACCGAGAACGCCCGGATCTGGTCGACCTCGTCGCCGAAGAACTCGATGCGCACGGGATGGTCCGCCGTGGGCGGGAAGACGTCCAGGATGCCGCCGCGCATCGCGAACTCGCCGCGACGCGACACCATGTCGACCCGGTGGTACGCGCGCTCGACCAGCTGCGCCGCGATCGCGCCGAGGTCGTGGCCGCGCGCACCGGCGGCGAGCACGATCGGCTCGGTCTCCGCGAGGCCGGCGGCGAAGGGCTGCAACGCCGCACGCACGGACGCGGTCACGACGAGCGGGCCGCGCTGGGCAGGGTCGGCGGCATCCCACTCGCGGATGCGCTGCAGCACGTCCAGGCGCCGCCCGACGATCTCGGCACTCGGGCTCAGCCGCTCGTGCGGCAGTGTCTCCCACGCGGGGAAGTGCAGCACGGTGGCCCCGGCCACGAGCGAATCGAGGGCGGGCCCGACGGCATCCGAGCGGCGTCCGGTCGGCGTGATCACGAGGAGAG
>NZ_DATEJS010000266.1:0-6835 GCF_035277845.1 Microbacterium sp. | reverse complement strand
TGACCCGTCAGCTCACCGACGCGATCGCGAAGCTGGAGGACGACCTCGCCGCAGCCGAGGCATCCGGCGACGCCCGATCGATCGCCGAGGCGCGCGAAGCCCTCGAGGCGCGGCGCGCGTGGCTGCGCGCACTCGGCGGCTGAGGGTTATCCACAGCACGGTCCTCCGGGCGGCGCCGGCGCCCCCGTCCGGCGCACACTGTCGGTGTGGCCTCCGTGTTCCTGTACGCACCCGGAGCGGCGTTGAGCGTCGCCGAGCTCAGTGCCGCGCGCATCGACGGGCACGTCGTCGAGGTCGGTGACGCCTACATCCCCGCGGACGCGGTGGAGACGGCGCAGCTGCGCGCGGCATCCCTCGCGACCCTGGTGCCGGCGGACTGCGCCGTGACGCACTTCGCGGCGGCCTGGATCCACGGCGCCGTGCCGTCGCCGCCTGTGCGGGTCGCGGTGCAGCGCACCCGCCCCGGCCGGCGCCGCGTCGATCAGTCCCTGCGCATCGAATACCGGGACAGCCTCCTCGCGCCGGCCGATCTCGTCACGGTCGGCGGACTTCCGGTGACCACTCCGACGCGCACCCTCGCCGACCTCGCGCGGACCGGCGATGAGGCATCCCGGGCGGCAGTCCGGCTCCTGATCGGCACCGGGATCGCCGATCCGGATGCCGCGCGGCGCTGGCTGTGGACCCACAGCGGTCTGCCGCACACCGGATCCGCGTTGCGTCTGCTGGGCCGCCTCAGGACGACGTGACGCGGTACACGTCGTAGACGGCCTCGATGCGCCGCACGGCGTTGAGCACCCGGTCGAGGTGCACGGTGTCGCCCATCTCGAACACGAAGCGGCTGAGCGCCAGCCTGTCGTCGGTCGTCGAGACCGTCGCGGACAGGATGTTCACATGGTGCTCGCTCAGCACGCGGGTGACGTCGCTGAGCAGTCCCGATCGGTCGAGCGCCTCCACCTGGATCTGCACCAGGAACACGCTCTTGGAGGTGGGCGCCCATTCCACGTCGATGAGGCGGGCCGGGTCGCTCATCAGCGACTTCACGTTCGTGCAGTCCGCGCGGTGCACGGACACGCCGCTGCCGCGGGTGACGAACCCGACGATCTCGTCGCCCGGAACGGGCGTGCAGCACTTGGCGAGCTTGACCAGGATGTCGTCGGCACCGCGGACGAGGATGCCGGAGTCCCCTCCCCGCGGCGCCCGCGAACGGCCGACCGAGGGCAGGTCGATCGCACCCGTGGTGGTGTCCTCCGTGGCCACGAGCGCCGTGACCTTCTCGAGCACGGACTGCGTCGAGACGTGTCCCTCGCCGACCGCGGCGTACAGCGCCGTCACGTCCTCGTACTTGAGCTGGCGCGCGACCTCGGCGAACGAGTCCTGGCTCATCAGCCGCTGCAGCGGCAGATTCTGCCGGCGCATCGCGCGGGCGATGGCCTCCTTGCCCTGCTCGATCGCCTCCTCGCGGCGCTCCTTGGTGAACCAGCCGCGGATCTTGCTGCGTGCCCGCGTGCTCTTGACGAATCCCAGCCAGTCCTGGCTGGGGCCGGCATCCGGATTCTTCGACGTGAACACCTCGACGACGTCGCCGGAGTGCAACTCGGACTCGAGCGGCACGAGGCGGCCGTTGACCTTCGCGCCCATGGTGCGGTGACCGACCTCGGTGTGCACGGCGTAGGCGAAGTCGACGGGCGTCGCCCCCGCGGGAAGCCCGATGACGCGCCCCTTCGGGGTGAAGACGTAGACCTCCTTCGCGCCGATCTCGAAACGCAGCGAGTCGAGGAACTCGCCGGGGTCGGCGGTCTCCGCCTGCCAGTCCGAGATGTGCGCGAGCCAGGCCATGTCGGCGTCGGCGGCCTTCGAGTCCGCCTTGCCGCCGGACATCCGCTCCTTGTACTTCCAGTGCGCCGCGACGCCGTACTCGGCCTGCTGGTGCATCTCGTTGGTGCGGATCTGGATCTCGACCGTGCGGCCCCCGGGCCCGATGACCGTGGTGTGCAGCGACTGGTAGAGGTTGAACTTGGGGGTGGCGATGTAGTCCTTGAAGCGGCCCGGCAGCGGCGTCCAGCGGGCGTGGATGGCGCCCAGCACGGCGTAACAGTCGCGGACGGTTCCGACCAGCACACGGATGCCGATGAGGTCGTAGATGTCGTCGAACTCGCGGCCGCGCACCACCATCTTCTGGTAGACGGAGTACAGCTGCTTCGGGCGGCCCATCACGCGGCCGCGGATCCGCAGCTCGCGCAGGTCCTCTTCGACCGAGGCGATCACAGTGTGGACGTACTGTTCGCGCTGCGGCGTGCGCTGGCGCACGAGGCTCTCGATCTCGGCGTAGATCTTGGGATGCAGCACCGCGAACGACAGATCCTCGAGTTCGGACTTGATCGCCTGGATGCCGAGCCGGTGGGCCAGCGGAGCGTAGATCTCGAGGGTCTCGGTGGCCTTCTTCTTCGCCTTCTCGGGCGGCACGAATCCCCACGTGCGGGCGTTGTGCAGGCGGTCGGCGAGCTTGATGAGCAGCACCCGGATGTCGCGGGACATCGCGACGATCATCTTGCGGACCGTCTCGGCCTGCGCGCTCTCGCCGTACTTGACCTTGTCGAGCTTGGTGACGCCGTCGACGAGCATGGCGACCTCGTCGCCGAAATCCGCGGTCAGCTGCTCGAGGCTGTAGGCGGTGTCCTCGACCGTGTCGTGCAGCACCGCCGCCGCGATGGCCCGGGGTCCGAGACCCAGTTCGGCGAGGATCTGGGCGACGGCGAGCGGGTGGGTGATGTACGGCTCGCCGCTCTGCCGCTTCTGCCCGGCGTGGGCGCGGGAGGCCACCTCGTAGGCGCGCTCGATGATGCCGAGGTCGCCCTTGGGGTGGTGCGTCCGCACCGTGCGCAGGAGCTGATCGACACCGTCGGGACGGCCGCTCCGGGAGAAGATCCGCGGCACCAGGCGCCGCAGCGACGGAGCCTGGGACGCCGCCGGCGCAGGAGCCTCGCTCATCGGGACCCCTCTCTGCGCTGGAATCCTCTCATCCTACGCCGGAGTGCCACGAGCCCGGCGTCTCAGGCCGCGATGACCGCACGCTCGCGCGCCTGCAGCACCTTCTTGTCGTGCGCGGCGATCTTCGGCTCGCTCTCGCGGAACAGGGAGAACAGCGGCGCCGCGACGAACAGGGTCGAATAGGCGGCCACGATGATGCCGACGAAGATCGACAGCGAGATGTCGCTCAGCGTCGACGCCCCGAGCAGGAAGGCGCCGATGAACAGGATCGCGCCGACCGGCAGGATCGCCACCACCGTCGTGTTGATCGAGCGCACGAGGGTCTGGTTCACCGCGAGGTTGACCGACTCGCCGAAGGTGCGTCCTGCCGACTCGCCGTCCTGGCTGGTGTTCTCGCGGATCTTGTCGAACACGACCGTGGTGTCGTAGAGCGAGTACGCCAGGATCGTCAGGAAGCCGATCACGGCGGCCGGCGAGATCTCGAAGCCGCACAGCGCGTAGATCCCGACCGTGATGACGAGCACGTCCACGAGGCCGATGATCGCTGCGGCGGACATCTTCCAGGTGCGGAAGTACAGCGCCAGGATGACGAACGTCAGGGCGAGGAAGATCGCGAGGCCCCACAGCGACTGACGGGTGACGTCGGCTCCCCAGCTCGGCCCGACGAACGACGTGGTGACGTCGTTCACCTGCACGTCGTAGGCCTTCGCCAGTGCGGAGCGCACGGCGAGCGTCTGCGGGTCGGTGAGCTGGTCGGTCTCGACGCGCACCCCGCTGTTGCCGACGGTGGTGACCGTCACGTGCGCGTTCGGCACCACACCGGAGACGGCATTCGTCGCGGTGGCCTGGTCCGGGCTGCTGAGGCCCGACACGGTGAACTGGGATCCGCCGGTGAACTCGATCGAGAACTGGATGGGCCGGAACAGCGGCACGAGCACCGATCCGAGCACCAGCAGCGCGGCGATGATGAACCACAGCCGGCGCCTGCCGACGAACGGGAAGGAGCGCTTGCCCGAGTAGAGGTCGTTGCCGAAACGGCTCATGGCACCCATCAGTCGTCTCCGTCCTTGGTCGCGACGGCGGTGTCGCGCCCGCCCTTGGCGGCCTGCTCCTCCGCGTACTTGCGCTCCGCGATCGTCTGCCGGCGGGCGGCCTCGCCGCGCGACCGCTCCGCCTTGCGGGCGGCTCCGCCCACGGTGTCCTGGAGCACGGGAGCGCGGAACTGCGCGCGACCGCGGTAGACCGCGCCGAGCGCCTGCGGGTCCATGCCGGACAGCGGATGCCCCGAGCCGAAGAACCGCGTGCGGGCGACCAGCTGCATGATCGGGTGGGTGAACAGCAGGAAGATCGCGATGTCGATCGCGGTGGTGAGGCCCAGGGTGAACGCGAAGCCCTTCACCGTCGCGTCGGCGAGGATGTACAGCACCACGGCGGCGAGGATGTTCACCGACTTGGAGATGTAGATCGTGCGCTTCGCGCGGCTCCAGCCGGTCTCGACGGCTGCGGTGATCGTCTTGCCGTCACGCAGTTCGTCGCGGATGCGCTCGAAGTAGACGATGAACGAGTCGGCCGTGAAGCCGATCGTCACGATGAGGCCGGCGACGCCGGCGAGCGACAGGCGGAAGCCCATGCGCCACGCCAGGATGCACAGCATCACGTAGGTGATGACGCCCATCACGCCGAGCGACGCGATGATGACGAAGCCGAGCGCGCGATAGACGATGAGCGAGTACACCGCCACCAGCGCGAGTCCGATGAGGCCGGCGATGAGGCCGGTCATCAGCTGCTGCGAACCGAGCGTGGCCGAGATCGTGTCGGAGCTGACCACCTTGAAGCTCAGCGGCAGCGCACCGTACTTCAGCTGGTCGGCGAGGGTCTGCGCGGACTGCTGGGTGAAGCTGCCCGAGATGGAGGCCTCGCCGTTGGTGATGACCGCGTTCATCGAGGGTGCCTCGATGACCTTGCCGTCGAGCACGAACGCGAACTGGTTCAGCGGGGCGGTCGCGCCGTACAGCCGCTGGCTGACGGCGGAGAACTTCTTGGTGCCGTCGCCGTTGAAGTTGAGCTGCACCTCCCACTGGCCGTTCTGGGAGTTCATGCCGTAGGTGGCATTGGAGATCATCGAGCCGTCGAGTTCGACGGGGCCGAGGATGTACTTCGCCTGGTTGCCCACATCGCAGGTGATCAGCGGTTCGCCCCGCGGCTGGTCGGCCGGGTTGTTCGACTTGGCGTTGCAGTCGTACGCGAGGAACTGCGCCTGCAGCTTGGGCGTGATCCAGCTCGTGTCGCTGGCGTTGGTCGGCTTGGGCGACGGCGTCGACCGCAGCGTGGGGGCCGGAGTCGGGTACGGGGTCGACTTGCCGTCCTTGCCGACGAACGAGTTCGCCGGGGCACCCGTGTAGAGCACGGGCCGCAGCTGCATCTGGGCGGAGGCCTCGATGCGCTGGCGCTCCTGGTCGGTGGCCTGGCCGGGGACCTGCACCACGATCTGGTTGCCGGCCTGGGTGGAGATGTCCGACTCGCCGACGCCCGAGGCGTCGATGCGGTTGCGGATGATCGTGACCGCCTGGTTCATCTGGTCACTCGTCGGCTGCGCCCCGTTGGGCGTGTCCGCCTCCAGGATGATCTGCGTGCCACCCTGCAGGTCGAGCGCCAGGGTGGGGGTCCACAAGCTCTTCTTGAACCCGTACACGCCGAGGGCGTTGACGCCCGCGAGCACGACGATGATCAGCAGCAGGCCCAGCAGGGCGCGCCACGCATGCCGGACGGGAGTGGATGAGGCCACGACGGGTCAGCTTTCTTCGGGACGGGAAAAGAGGCGACGGGCGCTCAGGCCTCGGGGTCGTCCTTCTTCTCGTCGGCCTTGCGCTGCTCGTCGGCGAGACGCGCAGCGGTCTCCTCCGGCGTCTCGACGTGCGGCTCGGCGGCCGTGTCGCGACCCAGCTCGGGCGCGATGGCCTCGGGCGTGATCTGCTCGTGGTCGGGGATCTCGATGGCCGCCTCGGCGTCGGCGTCCACGGCGTCGTGCTCGTGCGCCTCGAACTCGGTGGGCGTCACGACGCGCAGGATCGCCTGGCTGTGCACACGGATGTGCACACCGTCGGTGAGCTCGATGATCGCGGGCTCGTCGAGGTTGTCCGGGTTGTACGACACGATGGTGCCGTACAGGCCGCCCTGCAGCAGCACCTCGGCGCCCGGCACCGTCTGGCGGGCCTTGGCCTCCTGCTCGAGCTTCTGCTTGGCCTGGCGGCGACGCGAACTCCAGAACATGAAGATCAGCAGGACGGCCAGGATGATGATCAGGCCGTACTGGGAGAAGAACGTCCCGATCGGGTTGCTCGTGGCGGCGGCTGCGAACACAGAAGACATGGAGTCTGGGGCACCTTTCGGATGACGGCGCGCGCCGGGTGGCGGCGTTGCCGTGAGAAGAAGAGCAGGCGAGAGCCTTCAGCGATTATAGGTCATCGAATCTCAGCGCCCCGTCCGGGTGCGCGACGCCCAGATGGGCGTACGCCTCCGGCATGGCGATGCGCCCGCGCGGGGTGCGGCCCATGAATCCGATGCGCACGAGATAGGGCTCCACGACCGACTCGATGGTCTCCGGTTCCTCGCCGGCGGTGACGGCGAGGGTGTTGAGGCCGACCGGCCCACCGCGGAATCGCCGGACGAGGGCATCCAGCACCGCCCGGTCGAGCCGGTCGAGTCCGATCGCGTCCACGTCGTACAGGTCGAGGGCGGCGCCCACGGTGGCGACGTCGAGGTCGCCGCCGTGCACCACCGAGTAGTCGCGCACGCGGCGCAGGAGCCGGTTCGCGATGCGGGGCGTGCCGCGCGAGCGGCGCGCGAT
>NZ_DATEJS010000265.1:0-2279 GCF_035277845.1 Microbacterium sp. | reverse complement strand
CGTGCTGGTGATCTGCGGCCTGATCGTGTTCTTCCTGCAGCGGGGCCGCACCGGATCCAGCTGGAAGTCGGTCGCGTTCTCGGAGCGCGGCACCGCCTCGGCGGGGCAGAGCGTGCGCACGGCGAAGCTGTCCGCGTTCGCCGTGAGCGCGGCCCTCGCCGGTGTCGCGGGGGGCCTCCTGGCCGGCCAGGTCGGCCTGCCGTACGAGTCGAGCTTCACTCCCCTGCAGTCGCTGGCACTGTACGTGCTCGCCGTCATGAGCGGCGCCCAGCTGCTCGACATGGCGATCTTCGGCGGCATCGTGTGGGTGCTCGTGCCGGAGCTGCTGAAGGCCTGGAACATCAACCAGAACTGGGGCTTCGTGATCTTCGGCGTGCTGGGCGTGCAGGCCCTGACGAGCGGCTCGAACCTCGGTCAGGTGATCCGCGACCTCATCCACAAGCGCGCCGACCGCCGGCAGGCGGCCGCCCGGGCCGCGGTCAAGGAGGCCGCCGCCCGCGAGACCGCGGACGAGGCGCACATCTCCACGACGACGGTCGCGACCGTCGACCCGGCGAAGGACGCCAACGCACCCGTGCTCGTGGTCGAGGGGCTCACGGTCGAGTTCGGCGCGCTGAAGGCGCTCGACGACGTGTCGTTCTCGGTCCCCGCGGGCACCGTGATGGGGCTCATCGGGCCCAACGGCGCCGGCAAGTCGACGTTCGTCGACGCGATCAGCGGGTTCCTGCCGCGGCACGGCGGGCGGGTGACGCTCGACGGCACGGACCTCGCCGGGATGACGCCCACCGCACGCGCCCGGCTCGGCCTGCGGCGCACGTACCAGCAGGACCGCGTTCCGCCGTCGCTCACCGTCGGCGCGTACGTCAGCTTCGTGGCGCGGCGCCGGATCGATCCGTTCGAGCTCGCCGAGACGCTGGACTTCTTCGGCTGCCCGCCGGCATCCGCCCGTCTCAGCAGCATCGACGTGGGCACGAGGCGGCTCATCGAGGTCGCGGCGAACGTCATGGCGCGGCCGAAGCTGCTGATCCTCGACGAGCCCGCCGCGGGCCTGTCGCACGAGGAGCACCTGGCGCTCGCGGCCCGGCTGCGCGACCTGCCGGACCGGTTCGGGATGTCGCTCGTGATCATCGAGCACGACCTCGACCTCGTCCGCTCGGTGTGCCCGCGCCTCACGGTGCTGAACTTCGGCAAGGTGCTGGCATCCGGCCCGCAGGTCGAGGTGCTCGAGAACCCGGACGTCATCAGGGCCTACATGGGCGAGACGGAGCTGCTGCAATGAGCGACACGCTGGAACTCGAATCCGTCACCGTGAGCCGGGGTGCCGGCCCGGTGATCTCGGACGTCTCGCTGACGCTCCGGCCGGGCGAGGTGCTCGCGCTCGTGGGACCCAACGGCGCCGGCAAGACGAGCCTCATCGAATCGATCTCGGGCGTCATCTCGCACTCGTCGGGCTCGATCCGCCTGGGCGGCGAGCCGATCGACAAGGTGTCGCGGGTGAGCCGCGCCCGGCGCGGGATCGTGCACATCGAGCAGGGCCGGGCCGTGTTCCCGACCCTGACCGTGCGGGAGAACCTGTCGCTGACCGCGCGCACCCCGGCCGAGGTGGATGCCGCGATCGCCCAGTTCCCGGAGCTGGAGAAGCGCATCGACGCCCCGACGCAGCTGCTGTCGGGCGGTGAGCAGCAAATGGTGGTGCTCGCCCGCGCGTTCGCCGCGAAGCCCCGGTTCCTGCTGATCGACGAGATGTCGCTCGGCCTCGCGCCGGTGGTGTTCACGCGGCTGTTCCCGATGGTGGCGAAGCTCGCCGAGCAGGGCGCCGGGGTGCTGCTCGTGGAGCAGTTCACCGAGCTCGCGCTGGGTCTGGCCGCAGAGGCGATCGTCGTCGCCACGGGCCGCGTCACCTACCAGGGGGATGCCGCAACCCTGAAGTCGGACCCCGCCGTGCTCCACCGGGCGTACCTGGGGAGCTGACAGAGAGACGAGAGGGGGTGGGATGCTGCGGCATCCCACCCCCTCTGCCGTGTGGCGGCGGGGGGCGAGGCGTGGCGAGAGGTGGCGCTGTCGCACGGGGGCACCGCGTCGCGCAACGGTTGCGGACTCAGCAAAGATGTCGCCGATTCAGGAGGATTCGGCGGGATTCTTCCTGAATCGGCCTGATCCTGCTGAATCGGATGCCTGTGGATAACTTTCGAGGCGGTGGCACGGAATTGGCTACGGTGGCGGGATGAGGTCGCGCGTTGCTGCTGGAGTGGTCGCCGTCGTGGTGGCGGTCGGACTGG
>NZ_DATEJS010000264.1:0-6239 GCF_035277845.1 Microbacterium sp. | reverse complement strand
TCGACCGTGAAGATCGCCTTCCAGTCCGGCGACACCGCACCGGTCGTCTCGCAGGTGCCGGTGCTCGACAACACCGAGAAGTACTACAACGGCCTGGTGCCGACGCCGCAGGCGACGCCGACCATGGTGGCCACCCCGATGGCGACCCCCGGCGCCACGCCCACACCGTGACGCACTGAACCGCACGAACAGGCGCCCGGCTCCGACGAGCCGGGCGCCTGTTCGTGTCCGGGTCAGTCTTCGAACCGGTACCCCAGCCCGCGCACGGTCACGACCATCGCCGGCTCCGCCGGGTTCTCCTCGATTCGCGAGCGGATGCGCTTGATGTGCACGTCGAGGGTCTTGGTGTCGCCGAAGTAGTCCGCGCCCCAGACGCGGTCGATGAGCTGGCCGCGGGTGAGCACCCGGCCGGCATTGCGCATGAGCACCTCGAGCAGCTCGAATTCCTTGAGGGGCATGGAGATCTCCTCGCCGGCGACGGTCACCGCATGCCGGTCCGCATCGAGGGTGACCCGGCCCGCACGCAGCACGTCGGGCTCGAGCTCCTCGTCCGCCACCTCGGCGCGCCGCAGCACCGCCCGCATCCTCGCCAGCAGTTCCCGGGTCGAGTAGGGCTTCGTCACATAGTCGTCGGCGCCGAGTTCGAGTCCCACCACGATGTCGATCTCCGAGTCCTTCGCCGTGAGCATCACGATCGGCACCTTCGAGGTCGCGCGGATCTGCCGGCAGACCTCGGTGCCGGACATGCCGGGCAGCATGAGGTCGAGCAGGATGATGTCCGCACCCTCCTCGCGGAAGGCGCGCAGCGCCTCGTTGCCGTCCTCCGCCACGCGCGTCTGGAATCCCTCGTGGCGCAGCAGGTACGCCAGCGGCTCGGCGAGATCCGGCTCGTCCTCCACGATCAGCACCTGGGTCATCGTCACTCTCCGTCTGTCTTGCTCTTGATCTTCTTGGGCTTCTTCGGCTTCTTCGCGTTCGGGTCGGCGCGCGGCAGGCGGATCGTGAACGTCGCCCCCTGGCCGGGCTTGGACCACAGCCGCACCTCCCCGCCGTGGCGCTGCACCGCGTGCTTGACGATCGACAGGCCGAGGCCCGTGCCGCCCGTGCGGCGGGAGCGCGCCTGGTCGGCGCGGTAGAAGCGCTCGAAGACGCGCTCCTGGTCGGCGGGAGCGATACCCGAGCCGCGGTCGGTCACCGAGATCTCGACGGCCGCGCCGGCATCCTTCACGCCGATGCCCACGCTCGAGCCCGCGGGTGAATAGGCGACCGCGTTGGCGACGAGGTTGCCGACCGCGTCGACGAGCACGCGGGAGTCCCCCGGCACGTGCAGCCCGGTCGCTCCTCCGACGACGATCCGCACGTCGGCCGCCTCCGCGGCGACGGTGTGCGCCGCGACCGCGGATGCCACCACGTCGTCGATCGACACGTCCGTGACGCGCATCGCCTCGTCGGCGCCCTGCAGTCGCGACAGGTTCATGACCCGGTCGGTGAGCGTGACGAGACGCTCGGTCTCGGCCTGCAGGCGCGCTCCGAACGCCCTGACCTGGTCGGGATCCTCCGCCGCCGCCTGGATGGCCTCGGCGAGCAGGCTCACGGATGCGACCGGGGTCTTGAGCTCGTGGCTGGTGTTCGCCACGAAGTCGCGCCGCATCTGCTCCATGCGCTCCTGAGCCGTGACGTCGCGCATGAGCAGCAGCACGAGCCGCGGCGAGATCGCCCGGGCCGTGACGATCACCGAGCGCTCCTCGACCGGCGGCGTGCTGCGGCGGAGCGTGAGCGTCACGGGGTCCGAGGCCGTTCCGCTGCGCGCGCCGTGCGCCAGAGCGCGCAGTTCGGGCACCGGAACCGAGGCACCGTCGGTGAGCCCGAACACCGCGGCCGCCGCCGACGAGCCCATCACCGTCGCGGACGCGTCCACGACGACGGCCGGTTCGGCGATGGCGGCGAGCATCGCCGCGGCGCTCTCCGACAGGCGCGGCGAGGCCTCTGCCAGCGCCCGGTCGCGGGCGCGGTAGGCCGCCACGACGACCAGCGCCGCCGCCACGCCCATGATCACCCCGACCAGCAGCGACAGCAGTGCGAGCTGGGGCGTGTCCATGTGACCAGAGTAGGGGCGCCACGCACCCGCAACCGGCCGGAAAGACCCGGTACGGGCGGGCGGCGCCGAGAGTTCATCGCTGCGGCACCATTCGTTAACCTTGCGCCTGTTGAATGCCGGTGAACCCGTACCGAACAGGAGTGGTGCATTCGATGCGCGAAGTCTTCCATCAGTCCCTCGAGGACGTCCAGTCACGACTCGTCGAGATCGCCGAACTCGTCACTGTCGCCATCGAGAAGGCGACGACCGCCTTCGGCACGAGCGACGTGGCACTCGCCGAGGAGGTCATCGACGCGGACAGCGTGATCGACGTGAAGGCGAACGAGCTCGACGAGCTGGCCATCGAGATCCTGGCCCGTCAGCAGCCGGTCGCCCGTGATCTGCGCATCGTCGTGTCGGCGCTGCGGGTGAGCGCGTCGCTGGAGCGCATGGGCGACAACGCCGAGCACATCGCCCAGCTGACCCGCATGCGCTTCCCGGAGCGCGCGATCCCGAAGGGCCTGAAGTCCACCTTCACCAAGATGGGCGAACTGGACGTCGAGGTCGCGCGGGTGCTCACCGACCTGCTGCGCACGCAGGACCTCACCCTCGCCGATGCGATCCGCAACGCCGACGACGACATCGACGAGCTGCACGCCAGCGTCTTCGAGAAGGTGCTCAGCGACAGCTGGCGCGGCGAGGCCGGCGCGACGGTGGATGCCACCCTCGCCAGCCGCTACCACGAGCGCTTCGCCGACCACGCCGTCTCCGTCGCGAAGAAGGTCGTGTACCTGGCCACCGGCGACTGGAACGCCGACACCGACGCGCTCGCGGACTGAGTCCGCGACTCGGACGACGAAGACGGATGCCGCACGGGGCGGCATCCGTCTTCGTGTGTTTCCGGGCCGGGGCTACTTCGAGCCCTGCGCGGCGACCGCGGCGGCACCCGCGGCCGCAGCCTCCGGGTCGAGATACTCGGCCGGGCCGATCGGCTGCAGGTTCTCGTCGAGGCGGTAGACGAGCGGGATGCCGGTGGGGATGTTCAGCTCGGCGATGTCCGCGTCGCTGATGCCGTCGAGGTGCTTGACAAGACCGCGCAGCGAGTTGCCGTGCGCGGTGACCAGCACCGTCTTGCCGGCCCGCAGGTCGGGGACGATGTCACTGTGCCAGTACGGCAGCATGCGGTCGATGACGAGGCTCAGCGACTCGGTGCGCGGCAGTTCGCCGTCCATGCCGGCGTAGCGCGGGTCGTTCACCTGGCTGAACTCGGACGCGTCGGACAGCGGCGGCGGCGGCACGTCGAACGAGCGACGCCACAGCATGAACTGCTCGCTGCCGAACTCCTCGAGGGTCTGCGCCTTGTCCTTGCCCTGCAGCGCCCCGTAGTGGCGCTCGTTCAGGCGCCACGAGCGCTTGACCGGGATCCACAGGCGGTCGGCGGCATCCAGCGCGATGTTCGCGGTCTGGATCGCGCGGCTCAGCACCGAGGTGTGCAGCACGTCGGGCAGGATGCCGGACTCGGCGAGCAGCTCGCCGCCGCGCCGGGCCTCGGCCTCGCCCTGGTCGGACAGACGCACGTCCACCCATCCGGTGAACAGGTTCAGCTGGTTCCACTCGCTCTGCCCGTGGCGCAGCAGGATCAGGGTGTAAGTCATGCCCCCAATGGTAGCGGCGGCGCGTTTCCGCTGAGTTCCCGCCTGAGATGATGGATGCCATGGTGCGGGGACACGTCGGGCAGATCACGCGCGGCACCACCGGCACCAATCGGCTGCGTCGCGTCGACCGCTGGATCGCGCGGCACCACGTGCTGCGCCGCGCCGACGCAGGCCCGCTCGTGGTCGATCTCGGGTACGGGGCCAGCGCGGTGACGGCGCTCGAGTTGTGGTCGCGCCTGGCCGCCGTCCGCGCGGATGCCGAAGTTCTGGGCCTGGAGATCGACCCGGCCCGCGTCATCCGGGCCACGAAGCAGCTCGAGGCCGTACGGTCGGGCACGACCGGGTTCGCACCCGGAGCGGCCGTGTCGTTCGCCCGGGGAGGGTTCGAGGTGCCGGCGCCGCGCCGCCCCGCGGTCATCCGCGCGTTCAATGTGCTGCGGCAGTACGACGAGGCCGAGGTGCCGGCCGCGTGGGGCCGCATGGCGTCGCGACTCGCCGCCGGCGGCATGCTCGTCGAGGGGACCTGCGACGAGATCGGCCGGGTGTCGACATGGATCGAGGTGGGTCCGGATGCCGCGCCGCGCAGCCTGACGATCTCGCTGCGGCTGGCGGGATTGGAGCATCCGTCGATCGCGGCCGAGCGTCTGCCCAAGGCGCTCATCCACCGCAATGTGCCGGGCGAAGGGGTGCACGCGCTGCTGCAGGCGCTGGATGCCGAGTGGGAGCGCGCGGCCGTGGTCGCCCCGTTCGGTCCGGTGCACCGCTGGCGCACGGCGCTGCGCGCGATGCGGGATGCCGGCTGGCCGCTTCTCCACCAATCCCGCTGGCGCCTCGGCGAGCTCACCGTCCCCTGGGACGTCGTCCGTCCCGCCCTGCGCGAACCCTGACTGAAATACGCGAACCCTGACCGGAACACGCCCTGGACCCGCATTTCGGTCAGGGTTCGCGTATTCGGGTGAGGGTTCGCGGTGAGGTGGGCTTCGCGCGGAGGGTCAGGCCGGGACCGCGGTGGTGGCCATCACCAGCAGCTGCGGGTCGGAGAGGTCCAGGTTCACCGTGATCGCGGAGAACGCGGCCAGCGACTCGACATGGGTGCCGCCGCACAGGATGCGCGCCTCGCCCTCGGGAAGGGTGCAGCACCAGGTGCGCCGGTCGGTGATCTCGGGGCCGCCGACCTCGATGCGGCTCGTGGCGGCGGCACCCTGCGCGACCCACCGGGCGAGCGTGGCGTTGATCGCCGCTTCGCGCTCGGCGAGCGTCGCGGCGAGCGTCTCGGTGTCGAAGCCGGCCTTGCGCAGGCTCTTGCCGAGCCGGTACTCGTCGACGCTGCCGTCGAGGAGGATGCGGCTCGACTGGTTCGCGCGGGCGTCGAACGCGGGCGCGCCGAGTGCGTCCGCACCGGCGTCCTTGCGCCACAGGTCGGCGACGGCGGCGTCGAGAGCGAGGGATGCCAGGTGGCATGCGCTGTGTCCGCGGGACAGGGCCTCGCGGCGGTCGCGGTCGACAGCCGCGGTGACGCCGGCGCCTTCGGTCAGCCAGGCGGGTGCCGTGACCGCGTCGAGCCGATGGGCGACCAGCCAGATCCAGCCCGGGGTGCCGCGGCGCACCGGGATGTCGGCGCCGGCCGCGAACTCGCCTTGGTCCGACAGGGCGGCCATCACCGTGTCGACGATCGCGGCCGACTCCGTGCCGGCGGAGAGCACACCGGTGTCGCCGGGCTGATCCGGCCAGGTGTGGTCGACGGGGTGGAACGGGGTCTCGTCGAGCACCACGAGGGCTCCGGCTTCGGCATCCGACACCCAGAGGACGATCGCGGGTCCCGCGGTGGCGCCGGCGGGGAAGGTGATCCGGGTGGCCGTGAGGAGGGCGCTGCTCACGCGGTGACCACCTGGGCGGTGCCGGGGGCGGCATCCGGGCCCATCTCGTCGGCGATGCGGTTCGCCTCGGCGATGAGGGTGGCGACGATCTCGGCCTCGGGCACGGTCTTGACGACCTGGCCCTTGACGAAGATCTGTCCCTTGCCGTTGCCGGAGGCGACCCCGAGGTCGGCCTCACGGGCCTCGCCCGGGCCGTTCACGACGCAGCCCATGACCGCGACGCGCAGCGGGACGGTCATGTCCTTGAGGCCCTCGGTGACGGCATCCGCGAGCGAGTACACGTCGACCTGGGCCCGGCCGCACGAGGGGCACGACACGATCTCGAGCTTGCGCTCGCGCAGGTTCAGCGACTGCAGGATCTGGTGCCCGACCTTCACCTCTTCGGCGGGGGGCGCGGAGAGCGAGACGCGGATCGTGTCGCCGATGCCCTCGGCGAGCAGGATGCCGAACGCCGTCGCCGACTTGATGGTGCCCTGGAAGGCGGGGCCGGCCTCGGTGACGCCGAGGTGCAGCGGCCAGTCGCCCATCTCGGCGAGGAGGCGGTACGCCTTCACCATGACGATCGGGTCGTTGTGCTTGACCGAGATCTTGAACTCGTGGAAGTCGTGCTCCTCGAAGAGGGACGCCTCC
>NZ_DATEJS010000263.1:0-20823 GCF_035277845.1 Microbacterium sp. | reverse complement strand
GACGTCGTCGGTAGGCCGGCCGTGACCCGACACGACTACGGAACCGGCGCCGCATGGTACCTCTCCACCCTGCCCTCGCCGAGCGCGCTCGCACGCATCTACGACGACATCCTGGGAGAGGCTGCGGTCCCGCGCCTCCCCGCGGCCCCGGCCGGGATCGAAATGAGCCGCCGCGGCGACACGCTCTTCGTCATCAACCAAACCGGCGAGCGGATGCCTGCGCCGGTCGCCGGGCACGACCTCCTCCTCGACGACTGGAACGACGGCGGTGCACTCGGGCCGTGGGCAACGCTCGTGCTGGATGCGACATCGGCATCGAGTCTTGACCGATCGGCTGCCGAGAGCGTGGCCGCGCACAGCGCGGAGAGCGGAGCGCTCGTGAAGCAGGATTGAAGTGCTGCCGTACGAGGTTGCGCGGATGGTCCGTTCATTTCGGGCCGGGACCTGTGGATAACTTTCGAGGCGTTCTCGCGGAAATTGCGAGGATGTCCCCGTGCCTCTTCCGTACACCTCGACCGCCGGGCCCGCGCATCCCCTGCACGACCAGCGGGTTCTGCCGCCTTCCGGCCGGATCGCCCTGCGCGTGCGGGACGAGCTGCGCGCACAGCAGATCGATCCGGCACGGGACCCGGGGCGTGCCGAGGTGCTTGCCCGGACGGAGGTGCGCCGGTACAACGACACGGCGCTCGCCCGTGGAGATCTGCTGGTCGACGACGAGGACGGCTGCGTGCGGGAGGTGCTGGCCTCCGTCGCCGGTTACGGTCCGCTGCAGGTGTTCCTCGACGACCCGACGATCGAGGAGCTGTGGATCAACGGCCCCGACAAGGTGTTCGCCGCGCGCGGCGGTGTGTCCGAGCAGCTGCCTCTGAATCTCACCGACGGAATGGTCCGCGACCTCGTCGAGCGGATGCTGCACGCCACCGGCCGTCGCGTGGACTTGTCCCAGCCCTTCGTCGACGCCTCGCTGCCGGACGGCTCCCGGCTGCACGTCGTGATACCGGACGTGACCCGGCGGTACTGGTCCGTCAACATCCGCAAGTTCCTTCCCGCCTACCGCGACCTCGACGGCCTCGTCGCGGCCGGTTCGATGACGGAGCAGGCGGCGCAGGCCCTGCGCACCGAGATGGCGCGCGGCAGCAGCGTGCTCGTCTCCGGCGCCACGCACGCCGGCAAGACGACGCTGCTCGGAGCCCTCATCGCGGCCTGTCCGCCGCAGCAGCGCATCATCACGGTGGAGGAGACGTTCGAACTCGCCGCGGCCGCGCCGGACATCGTCGCGATGCAGGGCCGTCAGCCGAGCCTCGAGGGCACCGGCGAGATCACCCTGCGCCGCCTCGTCAAGGAGGCGCTGCGTATGCGGCCGGACCGGCTCATCGTGGGCGAGGTGCGCGACGCCGAGGCGCTGGACCTGCTGCTGGCGCTCAACACCGGTGTGCCCGGCGCCGCGACGATCCACGCGAACTCGGCCCGCGAGGCCTTGCGCAAACTCGGCGCGCTGCCGCTCCTCGCCGGCCGCAACATCGAGGCGACCTTCGTGACCGCGGCGATCGCATCGTCGGTGCAGCTGGTCGTGCACTGCGAGCAGGATGCCGCGGGCCGCCGCCGGGTCGCCGAGATCGTCGCACCCACCGGAACCGTGACCGACGGCGTCGTCGACGTGCGCACCGTGTACGGGGGACCGGCGTCGTGACCGTGCTGCTCGGGTCTCTGCTGGCCGCCGGCATCCTGCTCGTGCTGTCGCCGTGGCTGTGGCCGCCGCGCGCGGCCCGACCTGCGCGCTCCGGAGGCTCGTCCCCGCTGCGGCGCCTGCTCGACGGCGCGGGATTCGCGTCGGCCGCAACCCGCACGCCGGTGCTGGTCGGGGTGGGCCTCGCGGCAGTCGCCGGGTGCACCATCTGGCTCGTGATGGGCGTGCCGGTGCTGGTCCTCGTCTCGGCGGCCGCCGCGGCGGGGGCACCGTTCGTCTGGCTGCGCGGGCGCGCCCATCGGCTGCGGCGTACCCGCCGGGCGCTCTGGCCCGACGTGTGCGATCTGCTGATCGCGTCGGTGCGTGCGGGGATGGGCCTGTCGGATGCGGTGGCATCCCTCGCCTCGTCGGCGCCGGTGGCGCTGCGCCCCGCCTTCGACGCCTTCGCGCGCGACGTCGCGGCATCCGGCCACTTCGATTCGGCTGCGGCGCGCCTGAAGACACGGCTCGCCGACCCGGTCGCGGACCGCATCGTGGAGACGCTGCGCATGGCCCGGCAGGTGGGCGGCACCGAGCTCGTGCCCGTGCTGCGCTCGCTCGCGACCTCCGTCCGCGCCGAGGCGGCGCTTCGGGCCGAGGTGGATTCGCGGCAGTCCTGGATCCGCGGGGCCGCCGTCCTCGGCGTCATCGCGCCGTGGGTGATCGTCGCGCTGCTCGCGCTCCGGCCCGAGGGCGTCAGTGCGTACAGCAGCCCGGCGGGGGTCGCCCTGATCCTCGCCGGTGCGGTGGTGTCGATCCTGGCGTACCGGATCATGCTGCGCATCGGTCGCCTGCCGGAACCGCGGCGGTGGTTCGCATGACCGGCGGATGGATGACGGATGCCGCGATCTCGGTGCTGCTCGGCGGCGCCTTCGGGCTCGGCGTGTGCCTCATGGTCGCGGTGCTGCCGCGCTGGGGAGCGCCGACGCTCAGCCGCCGCATCGCGCCCTACATCCGCGACGTCGCCGACCCGCTCGGGATCACCGCGCTCACCCCGCTGCGCTCCTTCGGGGCGCGCGAACTGTGGCAGCGCGCCCAGGTGCGGGTCGCCGCGGCGATCGGCGGCTCGAGTGTCATCGAACGCCGGCTGCGGCAGGCGCGTCGGCCGGGCGATGTGATCGGTTTCCGCGGCCGGCAGTTGGCGTGGATGCTGACCGGGCTCGGACTGGGCGGGACGCTCGCTGTGCTCGTCGTCGTCGGTGGACGCGGCAGCGGAGCCGTGGCCCTCCTGCCCGTGCTGGGCGCCGTGACGGGGGCGGTGCTGTGCGACATGGAGCTCACCGGCGCCGCCCGGAGGCGCACGGCTCGCATCGAGGACGAGCTGCCCACTGTCCTCGACTTCCTGGCGATGTGCCTGTCCGCGGGCGAGGGCATCCTGGACTCGCTGCGTCGCGTGGCGCACCTCGGCTCCGGCGAGCTGACGACGGAGCTTCGCGACGTGGTGCTGGCGGTCGGCACGGGCACGGGGCTCGGCGATGCGCTGACGCGTATGGGCTCGGAGCTGCAGATGTCCGCACTGGCGCGCTCGCTCGACCACGTGGTGGCGGCCCTGGACCGCGGCGCGCCACTCGCGCAGGTGCTGCAGGCCCAGGCGACGGATGCGCGTGAGGAGGCCAAGCGCGGCCTGATCGAGCGCGCCGGACGCAAGGAGATCTACATGCTGATCCCGTTGGTGTTCCTCATCCTGCCGCTGTCCGTGCTGTTCGCGATCTTCCCGGGCGTGTTCCTGCTGCGCCTCGGGATCGGCTGAGTGAGAAGAAGGAGAACGACATGATGCACAACGTGCGCGCCACGCTGAAGGGGCTCGCTCGACGGTGGGATGCCGTCATCCGCGACGATCGGGGAGACGTGCCCGGCTGGGTGCTCATCACGCTGATGACCGCCGGACTCGTGGTCGCCGTGTGGGCGCTCGCCGGCCCGGCCCTCGCCGACCTGTTCCAGCAGGCGATCGCCCGCGTCTCCGGACTGTGAGCCTGCGCCGCATCCTGCGCGGAGCCCGCCGTCGGTTCGCCGACGAGACGGGTCCGGCCGACCGGGGATCCAGCCCGGTCGAGTTCGTGCTCGTCGGGGCGATGCTCACGATCCTGACCCTCGGCGTGCTGCAGCTCGGCCTCGGCGTGTACGTGCGGAATGTGGTGCACGACGCCGCAGTCGAGGGCGCCTATCACGCCGCACTCGCCGACAACGATCCCGCGGACGGCGTCGCGTGGACCCGTCGGATCATCGAGCGCACCGTCGGCGCCCAGTACGCCGACCGGGTGGAGGCGCGCCGCACCGGAGCAGACGTGCGCGTGACGGTGCGGACGACCCTGCCGGTCATCGGACTGCTCGGGGTCGCGCACGCGATGGAGGTGATCGCCCGTGCTCCGGTGGAGCGGCTCGACTGAGCGACTGCGCGCTCGATTCGCATCGGGAGAGGATGCCGGATCGGCCGCTCTCGAGTTCATCTTCGTCGGCGTGCTCATGCTCGTTCCGCTCGTGTACCTGATCGTCACGCTCGGCCTGATCCAGGGCCAGACGCTCGGAACCGAGGCCGGCGCCCGGCACATCGCGCGCGCGGTCTCGACCGCACCCGACGGCGCCGCGGCGGCTCGGCGCGCCGACGAGGTGCTGCAGGCTGTGGCGTCCGATTACGACATCGACCCCGCGACGGTCGAACTCTCCCTCGCCTGCACGCCGCAGGGGTCGCCGTGCCCGTCTGCCGGGGCGACCGTGCGCGTGACCATGCGCGCCCGCGTCGCCCTGCCGCTGGTGCCGGACGTGCTGGGCATGCGCCGGTGGGCGAGCATCCCCGTGGAGTCGACGGCGGTCCAGCACGTGTCCCGGTTCTGGGGCAGCGAATGATGCGCCGGCTCCTCCGGGGTCGTCGCACATCCGGTCCGGACGACGAGGGCACGCTCATGATCCTCACGATCGGCTACGCGGCGCTCGCGCTGGTGCTGATCCTGCTGTGCGCGGATGCGACGTCGCTGTATCTGGCGCAGAAGCGCCTGGACGCGCTGGCGGACGGCGCGGCGGTCGCCGCGGCCGAGGGGATCGCGCCCACGACCGGCACGGGTCCGGTCGTCGTCCGGCTCGACGACGACGAGGTGCACCGCCAGGCGGCACTCTTCGTGCGGGACAACGGCGACGACGAGATCCTCGTCGCGGCCGTGGTTCCGGACGGGTCCTCGGCTCGGGTGACGGTCGCCGAGACGTGGCATCCACCGGTCATCACCCTGTTCGTACCGCGCGGCGTCGATCTGCGCGCGACGGCGACCAGCCGCACGGCGCTGGACTGACCGGCATCCGCGATACCCTGGACTGTCATGCTTGAGTTCGATCCGTCCGCCGACATCCAGGCCCTGCGTTCCACGTTCTCCGACATCCAGGCCGTCGTCGACGTCCCCGCCCTGCGCGCCGACATCGAACGACTGAGCGCCGAGGCCGGCGCCCCCGACCTGTGGGACGACGTCGAGAAGGCGCAGCGCGTCACCAGCCAGCTCAGCCACCGCCAGGCGGAGCTCAAGCGCGTCACCGACGTCGAGCAGCGCCTCGACGATCTCGACGTGCTCGTCGAGCTCGCCATCGAGATGGACGACGAGGACACCGCGAACGAGGCGCGCGCAGAGTTGTCCGCTCTCGGGCAGATCATCAGCGACCTCGAGGTGCAGACGCTGCTGGACGGCGAGTACGACGAGCGGTCCGCCGTCGTGACCATCCGTTCGGGCGCCGGCGGCGACGACGCCACCGACTTCGCCGAGATGCTCATGCGCATGTACCTGCGCTGGGCCGAGCGCCACAAGTACTCCGTCAAGGTGATGGACACGTCCTATGCCGAGGGCGCGGGCATCAAGTCCGCGACGTTCGAGGTGGATGCCCCGTACGCCTACGGCACCCTGTCGGTCGAGGCCGGCACGCACCGCCTCGCCCGCATCAGCCCGTTCGGCTCCGCGGACAAGCGCCAGACGAGCTTCGCCGCCGTCGAGGTCATCCCCGTCATGGAGGAGGCCGTCGAGGTCGACATCCCCGAGGGCGACATCCGCGTCGACGTGTTCCGGTCGTCCGGCCCGGGCGGTCAGTCGGTCAACACCACCGACTCCGCCGTGCGCATCACCCACCTGCCCACCGGCATCGTCGTATCCATGCAGAACGAGAAGTCGCAGATCCAGAACCGCGCCGCCGCGATGCGGGTGCTGCAGACCCGCCTGCTGCTCCTCAAGAAGGAAGAGGAGGCCGCGAAGAAGAAGGAGCTCGCCGGGGTCATCACCGCGAGCTGGGGCGACCAGATGCGCTCGTACTTCCTCTACGGCCAGCAGCTGGTCAAGGATCTGCGCACCGGCTACGAGGTGGGCAACCCCGCCGTGGTCTTCGACGGCGACCTCGACGGCCTGATCGCGGCCGGCATCCGCTGGCGCAAGCGCAAGGACGACGACTGAGAGCCGGCTATGAGCGGCGGCCCGGATGCTGCGCCTCCGGGTGTCGTTAGCGATGGGGCGACCGCACCCGCTTAGGCTCGTTAGGCCATGATCCGGTTCGAGAACGTCACCAAGCGATACCGCGGCACCGCGAAACCCGCCCTCAACGAGGTGGACTTCGAGGTGCAGCGCGGAGAGTTCGTCTTCCTCGTCGGCCCGTCCGGGTCCGGCAAGTCGTCGTGCCTGCGGCTCATCCTGCGTGAGGACACGCCGTCCCAGGGGCGCGTCATCGCCCTCGGGCGCGACCTGCGCACCATGTCGAGCCGCAAGGTCCCGTACTTCCGGCGCCACATCGGCGCGGTGTTCCAGGATTTCCGCCTGCTCCCGACCAAGACCGTGACCCAGAACGTCGCCTTCGCGCTGCAGGTGATCGGCGCCTCGCGCCCCTTCATCCAGCAGGCCGTCCCCGAGGCGCTGGCGCTCGTCGGCCTGGAGGGCAAGGGCAAGCGGCTGCCGCACGAACTGTCCGGCGGCGAGCAGCAGCGCGTCGCGATCGCGCGCGCCCTGGTGAACCGTCCGCAGGTGCTGCTGGCCGACGAGCCGACCGGCAACCTCGACCCGGCGACCTCGGCCGACATCATGCAGCTGCTGGCCCGCATCAACCTGGCGGGGACCACCGTGGTGATGGCCACGCACGAGGCCGGTTTCGTGGACCAGATGCAGCGGCGGGTCATCGAGCTCAGCGAGGGCACCATGGTGCGCGACGAGAGTCACGGCGGCTACGGCGACCGCTCGTCGCTGCCGAACCTGGCGCCCGAGCCGGAGAAGGGCGCGGAGTCCGTGGCGGCCCTGACCGCGGTGCTCGAACTGCACCGCGAGATCATCGAGACCGGGGTCGTCGAGGCTCCCGTGTATGCGGACCCGCCGCGGACTCAGGTGACGCGCCCCGCGGCGGACGCATCGGACGACGACGAGCGCACGCCGAAGGAGCCGCCGACCCGCACGGCCGCTCTCAAGGTTCAGCATGTGGACGTCGCGGAGCTTGGCCTCGCCGACAAGCTCGGCCTCGCCGATCCGGACGACGACGATGAAGTGGGGCCGACGCGATGAGGGCTGGACTCGTTTTCACCGAGGCGCTGTCGGGACTCCGGCGCAACATCTCGATGGTGATCTCGATCGTGCTCGTCACGTTCGTGTCGCTGTCGTTCGTGGGTGCGGCGGTGCTCATGCAGGCGCAGATCGGCAAGATGCGCGACTTCTGGACCGGTCGCGCGCAGGTTCAGGTCTCGATGTGCGTGAGCGGTGCCCGCGAGGCATCCTGCTCGGACGGTGCCGCGACGAAGAAGCAGATCGCCGCCGTCAAGGCGCAACTCGACAGCGCGGCGCTGAAGCCGCTGATCGGCCAAGTGCGGTTCGAGACGCCCAGGCAGGCGTACGACAACGCCCTGAAACTGCTCGGCGCGGACTACAAGGACATCCTGAGCCCCAGCCAGTTCGGCGCGAGCTACTACATCAACCTCGTCGATCCCGAGAACTCCAACGTCATCTCCGAGGCCTTCGCGGGCAAGCCCGGGGTGCAGCAGGTGCAGGACCAGATGAAGCTGCTGCAGCCGCTGTTCTCGGCCCTCACCGTCGCGACGTACATCGCCGTCGGGATCGCCGCGCTCATGCTCATCGCCGCGGTGCTGCTCGTGGCGACCACGATCCGATTGTCGGCCTACGCGCGAAGGCGGGAGATCGGCATCATGCGCCTCGTGGGCGCGTCGAACGGGTTCATCCAGACCCCGTTCATCCTGGAGGGCGTGTTCTCCGCCCTCATCGGCTCGGTGCTGGCGTGCGGGGCGGTCTGGGCGGCGGTGCAGTTCGGTGTCGGCGGATACCTGCAGAGCCGGGTGGAGTTCGTCACGACCTGGGTCGACAACTCCGACGTGTTCTACGTCATCCCGATCCTCATCGTGCTCGGCGTGGTGCTGGCGGCGGTCTCGGCCGGCTTCGCGATTCGTCGCTGGCTGCGGGCTTGATAGACTGACGGGCTTGCCGCCTTCCCGACCGGGATGCTCCGCGGCATCCGATCAAGGAGTGGACCATGCCCCGGGAACGCGGTGAGAAGGTCGTCGCGACCAACCGTCGCGCGCGCCACGAGTACACCATCGAGAAGACCTACGAGGCCGGCCTCGTGCTGACCGGCACCGAGGTGAAGTCGCTGCGCCAGGGCCGGGCGAACCTCTCGGACGGCTACGCGTACATCGACGGCGGCGAGGCGTACCTCGACGCGGTGCACATCCCGGAGTACTCCCAGGGCACGTGGACCAACCACTCCTCCAAGCGCACCCGCAAGCTGCTGCTGCACAAGGAGGAGATCATCAAGCTCTCCCACGCCGTCTCCGCGGGCGGATACACCCTGGTGCCGCTGAAGCTCTACTTCTCCGACGGGCGGGCGAAGGTCGAGATCGCGGTGGCGAAGGGCAAGCGCGAGTACGACAAGCGCCAGACCCTTCGCGAGCGGCAGGACAAGCGCGAGGCCGAGCGCGCCATGCGCTCGCGCAACCGCCTCGGCGACTAGCCGTCAGGCGGCGCCGGGGAGCGGAATTGCCGCCCAGGCACCGGCGTTGTAGTCTGTGATGCTCGGGTGCTTCGGCCCCCGAGCGGCAACTCCACAGTGTGACAGCGGTCCCTTCAGTTGAAGGACACGGGGCTGATCGGTTTCGACAGCGCTTGTGAACCCACGAGAAGCGGGCCGAGGATGCAGGGTTATCTCGTGAACGCTCCCTGCAAACCAATAAGTGCCAACAACAAGCGCACTGACTTCGCCCTCGCTGCGTAAGCGAGCCCGATAGTCCGTCAGGCCGTATGTGATTCCGATACGGATCCTGGCGTCATCTAGGAATCTCGCTGTGCGACGGCGTCCGGACGTCGCACGGGACTTCTCCCGGACTGGGCTTGTCGACTTGGGTGTCTGTGACAAAGGTCGGGGCCGAGCAGAACGTCTGCACAGACTGCGCCCGGAGAAGGCGTGGAGACTCAGCGTTGGACGGGGGTTCGATTCCCCCCAGCTCCACCGTGCTCCAAGCACCACCGCTGTCACACGGAGTGAACCCCCTCGGCCCCAGGGTCGAGGGGGTTCTTCTGCGTCTCCCGCCCGGCTCGACCCGCGCGGAATCAACTCCGCCCCACGATGCCGGAAAAATTCCTGTCTGGCCGACCAGATTCTCACGATCCGGACACGACCGTGTCGCCAGGTTGCACGTTTTGTCCTGCATCCCATTACGCTCAGTCCGTATCCCGGTCCGGGACCCCCGATTTCACACTGAGGTGAACATATGCGAACCCGACGCTTCCTCGTCGCTGCGGCAGGCGCCGCGGCGGCCGTCCTCCTGCTCGCCGGCTGCGTGGACAACACACCCACGACGAGCTCGTCCACCGGTGGCGGAGCCACCTCCGGCACCTCGGTCAAGAAGGACGACGCGCTGTACAACGCGCTGCCGTCCGCGATCAAGTCGTCCGGCGTCCTGACCGTCGGCATGGACGACACGTACGCGCCGAACGAGTTCAAGGATGCCAACGGCAACCCCACCGGCTGGGACGTCGACCTCACCAACGCGATCGCCGCGAAGCTCGGCCTCAAGGCCCAGTACAACATCGCCAAGTTCGACAACATCCTGCCCTCGATCACCGGCGGCAAGGACGACATCGGCGTGTCCTCGTTCACGGACACCGTCGAGCGCGAGAAGCAGGTCGACTTCGTGAACTACTACCAGGCCGGCATCTCGTGGGCCTCCCTCAAGGGCAAGACCGTCGACCCGGACAACGCCTGCGGTCTCAAGGTCGCGGTGCAGGCGACCACGTTCGAGGACACCGACGAGGTGCCCGCCAAGTCCAAGGCGTGCGTGGCCAAGGGCAAGCCCGCCATCCAGGTGTTCCGCTACGACGCCCAGGACCAGGCGACGAACGCGGTCATCCTCGGTCAGGTCGACGCCATGAGCGCAGACTCGCCGGTGACCTCCTACGCGATCAAGACCACGGGCGACAAGCTGCAGAAGGCGGGCAACACCTTCGACGTCGCACCGTACGGATTCCCGATCGCCAAGGGCTCCGCGCTGACCCCGCTCGTGCAGAAGGCCGTCCAGGCGCTCATCGACGACGGCACGTACGGCAAGATCCTCGCCAAGTGGGGCGTCGGCGACGGCGCCGTGAAGACCGCCGAGATCAACCTCGCCTCGAAGAGCTGACATGTCCTCTGCCGACACACAGGCCTCCCGGAGCGGCGCGCTCCGGGAGGCGGACGAGGCCGAGCCGATCAAGGCGATCAAGCTGCGGCATCCGTGGCGGGTCGTGTTCGCCGTCGTCCTCATCCTGCTGCTCGTCTGGTTCGTCGTCGACGCGCTGCAGCGCCCGGCCTATGGCTGGCCGTACGTCATCAAGTACGTGTTCGACCGCCGCATCAGCGCGGCGGCCCTGGTGACGCTCGAGATCACCGTGCTCTCGATGGTGATCGCCATCATCCTCGGGCTTCTCCTCGCGGTCATGCGGCTCTCGCCGAACCCCGTCGTGAAGTACATCGCCTGGCTCTACCTCTGGGTCTTCCGCGGGACCCCGGTCTATGTGCAGCTGGTGTTCTGGGGTCTGTTCTCCCTGATCTACAAGGACCTCTTCGTCGGGGTGCCGTTCACCCACCTGGGCGTCGACCTCGACCTCGGCTTCATGACGAACACGTTCATCATCGCCGTCGTGGGCCTGTCTCTGAACGAGGCGGCGTACATGGCGGAGATCGTGCGCGCCGGCCTCCTGTCGGTGGACCGCGGTCAGGAAGAGGCGGCCACGGCACTCGGCATGGGCTGGGGCCAGACGATGGGACGCATCGTCGTCCCGCAGGCCATGCGCGTCATCATCCCGCCGACGGGCAACGAGGTCATCTCGATGCTGAAGACGACCTCGCTGGTCGCGGCGATCCCGCTCACCACCGACCTGTACGGCGTCTCGCGCGACATCTCCGCGGTGACGTTCACGCCGATCCCGCTGCTGATCGTCGCGTCCATCTGGTACCTGGCGTTCACGTCGATCCTGATGGTCGGCCAGTTCTACCTGGAGAAGCGGTTCTCGCGCGGCGTCGGCGACCGGCGCCCCCCGGAGGGGCCGAAGCAGCCGGGCACCATCACCGAGACCGTCCGCGTGATGCGCAACAAGGAAGGCGACCAGGCATGACCGACGTGACCCCCATGGTGCACGCCGAGCGCGTGTCGAAGAGCTACGGCTCCAACCAGGTGCTCAAGAGCATCTCGCTGACCGTGATGCCAGGCGAGGTGCTGTGCCTGGTCGGCCCGTCCGGTTCGGGCAAGTCCACGTTCCTGCGCTGCATCAACCACCTCGAGCGCGTGAACGCCGGACGACTGTCGGTGGACGGCAAGCTCGTCGGGTACCGCGAGGCCAACGGCAAGCTGTACGAGCTGCACCCGAAGGATGCCGCCAAGCAGCGGCGTGACATCGGAATGGTGTTCCAGCGGTTCAACCTGTTCCCGCACATGACGGCCCTCGAGAACGTCATGGAGGCCCCGGTCCGGGTGAAGGGCGTCGGCCGCTCCCAGGCGAAACAGCGCGCCCGTGAGCTGCTCGAGCGCGTGGGCCTCGGCGAGCGGGCGGACTACTATCCGGCGCACCTCTCCGGTGGTCAGCAGCAGCGTGTCGCCATCGCGCGCGCCCTCGCCATGGACCCGAAGCTCATGCTGTTCGACGAGCCGACGTCGGCGCTCGACCCGGAGCTGGTCGGCGAGGTGCTCGACGTGATGAAGGAGCTCGCCAAGACCGGTATGACGATGATCGTCGTCACCCACGAGATGGGCTTCGCCCGCGAGGTCGCCGACGAGGTCGTCTTCATGGACGGCGGCGTGGTCGTCGAGTCCGGCGACCCGAACGAGGTGCTCACCAACCCGAAGCACGAACGCACGAAGGCGTTCCTGTCGAAGGTGCTCTGAGCGGAGAAGCCGGATGCCTGCCCCGGCGGGCGGGGCATCCGGCTTTTCGCCGTCCGGTGCGGGGCTCAGGACGGGTCGGCGATGAGCAGGATGCCCTGCTTGGTGCTCGCCACCTTCACCCAGCCGTCGCTGAAGAGGTAGGTCATCCCGTAGCCTTCATCGTCCGGATTCAGGATCATGTCCTTGCCGGCGGTGATGTACACGCCCTCCGGCGCGTCAATGCGCCGCCAGCCCTGGGACAGGAGCTGCTGTTCGGCATCCTTCGCGGTCGCCTGATCGATCGGCCCGCGACCGAAGATCTCGCCGCCTTCGCCGGACGCGCCGCCCCAGGTGCACTGCAGGCCGCGGTCGATCCGCACGTCGCCGACGTACAGCGGCCCGCGCGTCGCGGTCCAATGCGCGGCGCGGAACGCCGTGACCGTCGCGGCCGGGATCATGTTCTCGCAGGTGAGCGCGACGGGCGTCGGGGATGTCGACGCGGACGCGGTCGGGGAGGATGTGGGCGACGGGGCCTTCGGTGCGGGCGTGCCGGTGCATCCCGCGAGAATGATCGCCGCGCCGAGGACGGCACCGGCGGCGACGGACCGCGCCCGCCTCATCCGGCGTCCCCGGCGTGCAGCAGGCGCAGATAGGCGTCGTGCAGCACGCCGTTCGTCGCGAGCGAGGACCGTGCGTCGATGGCGTCCGATCCGTCGAACGCGGTGAATCGCCCGCCCGCCTCGCGCACGATGGCGACGTGGGCGGCGATGTCGTACTCCTTGACGTCGAACTCGGCGACGAGCTCCAGCCGGCCCTCGGCGAGGAGCATGTAGGGCCACGCGTCGCCGTAGCCGCGGTCGCGCCACACCGAGCGGGTGAGGCGCACGAGCGCATCGAGCTGCCCGGCCTCATCCCACTGCTGGATGGACTGGAAGCTCACGCTCGAGGTGGCGAGGTCGTCGACGGCTGAGACGCGGATCGGCCGGGCGACGGTGTCGCCGGGCGTGTTGGTCCACGCGCCGAGGCCGTCGCCGCCCCACCAGCGCCGTCCGATGGACGGCTGGCTGACGACGCCGATGCGCGGGACCCCGTCGATCGCGAGGGCGATGAGCGTCGCCCACATCGGGATGCCCTTGAGATAGTTGGAGGTGCCGTCGATCGGGTCGATGATCCACTGGCGGGAGCTGGACCCCGTGCTGCCGTACTCCTCGCCGAACACCCCGTCGTCGGGACGCTCGGCCTGAAGCAGCTCCCGGATCGCACGCTCGGTCGCGAGGTCGGCTTCGGTCACGAAGGTCGTGTCGGCCTTCGTCTGCACGGCGAGGTCGGGGGCGTCGAACCGTGCCATCGAGACCGCATCGGCGGCATCCGCCAGACGCAGGGCGAGCGCCAGGTCCGTGGCGAGATCGGTGCCGGCGGCGGGCGCGGCGGGGGAGTCGGATGCTGCGCTGGTCACGCGATCCAGGATATCGGGCGGGCCCGGCGCCGATTTCGTGTTGCGCCGATTCTCGGGTAGTGTGGTCTCTCGGTTCGCAGTACGGCGAACCGGGCACCTCTAGCTCAATCGGCAGAGCAACTGACTCTTAATCAGTGGGTTCTGGGTTCGAGTCCCAGGGGGTGCACCGAAGAAGAAACCCCCGGTTCGACCGGGGGTTTCTTCGTATCCGGCCGGGCGGGTCCGTCGAGTGTCGGGACCTGGTGGCAGACTGCGGGCATGCTGCTCGACGACGTCGTCACCACCTCGGCCGCGGTCGCCGCCACCCGATCGCGCCGCGCCAAAGTCGATGCGCTCGCCGAGCTGCTGCCGCGTCTGCAACCCGAGGAGGTGGTCGTGGCCGTCGGGCTTCTCACGGCGAGCCCGCGGCAGGGACGACTCGGGGTCGGCTGGCGGGGCGCGTTCGCGATCGATGCATCCCATGCGGATGCCCCGGCCCTGGCGATCGCCGACGTCGACGACGCGTTCGAGCAGCTGGCGGCGGCATCCGGACCGGGTTCGGCGGCCGAGCGCACGGTGCTCCTTCGCGACCTCGCGGAGCGGGCGACCGCGACGGAGTGGGACTTCGTCGTGCGGGTCATCCTGGGGGAGCTGCGCACGGGGGCCCTCGAGGGCGTGCTCACCGAGGCGATCGCGCGCGCGGGCGACCGCCCCATCGACGTCGTGCGGCGGGCCGCGATGCTCTCGGGCGACCTCGGCGAGACCGCGCGGATCGCCCTGGCCGAGCCGCCCGGCGCACTGGAGGCCGTCTCGCTGGAGGTGGGCCGCCCGGTGCAGCCGATGCTCGCGGCGACGGCACCCACGGTCGCGGAGGCGATGGCTGCGGCCGGGGAGTCGTCGGTCGAGTTCAAGCTCGACGGGGCCCGCATCCAGGTGCATCGACGCGGAGACCGCGTGCAGGTGTTCACGCGCAACCTCGCGGACATCACCCACCGCGTCCCCGAGCTCGTCGAGATCGTGCGGGGGCTGGACGCCGAATCGGTGATCCTCGACGGCGAGACCCTGGCGCTCGATGCGGATGGGCGCCCCCGGGCATTCCAGGACACGATGGCGAGATTCGGCGCCGACGCGGATCGGGCCGTGGCCCTGCGGCCCTGGTTCTTCGACATCCTGCACGTCGACGGCCGCGACCTGATCGACGCGCCGCTGCGCGAACGCCGGGCGGAGCTGCAGCGGGTGGTCGGGGAGTGCGTGATCCCGGGCATCCTGACCGCCGACGCCGAGGAGGCCGAGTCGCTCTCGCGCGACGCGCTCGCGGCCGGGCACGAGGGTGTCGTGGTGAAGGCCATCGACGCGCCCTACGCGGCGGGCCGTCGCGGCTCGGCGTGGATCAAGGTCAAGCCCGTGGCGACCTTCGACCTCGTGGTGCTGGCCGTGGAGTGGGGCTCGGGGCGTCGCACCGGCCTGCTCTCGAACCTGCACCTCGGCGCGCTCGATCCGGTGGGGGAGTTCGGTGAGCCGGGCGGCTTCGTCATGGTCGGGAAGACGTTCAAGGGCCTCACCGACGCACTGCTGCGGTGGCAGACGGACACCTTCCCGTCGTACGAGACACGGCGCTCGGCCCACGCCGTGCACCTGCGCCCCGAAGTCGTGGTCGAGATCGCCCTCGACGGCGTGCAGCGCTCGAGCCGCTACCCGGGCGGAATCGCGCTGCGCTTCGCGCGGGTGAAGCGCTACCGCCCCGACAAGACCGCCGCGCAGGCGGATACGATCCAGGCGCTGCGCGGACTGCTGCATGCCGCGGACGGAGCATGAGCGCGCCGATGGCAGGGTTCGCCGCGGTCGCGTTGTCCGGCCCGCGAACCACGCGTAAGGTCCGGAGAGGACAGCAAAGGAGTGTCACGTGATCGACAAGCAGGTTCCGGATGCCGCCGCGGCGGTCAGCGACATCGGGGAGGGTGCCAGCATCGCGGTCGGCGGGTTCGGGCTCTCCGGCAATCCGATGGCGCTGATCGAGGCTCTGCTCGCCCAGGGCACCGGCGGACTGTCTGTCGTGAGCAACAACTGCGGGGTCGACGACTGGGGGCTCGGCCTGCTGCTGGGTGCCGGCCGCATCCGCAAGATGACCTCGTCGTATGTGGGGGAGAACAAGGAGTTCGAGCGGCAGTTCCTCTCCGGTGAGCTCGAGGTCGAGCTCACGCCGCAGGGCACCCTGGCCGAGAAGCTCCGCGCCGGCGGCTCCGGGGTCGCGGCGTTCTTCACCCCCACCGGGGTGGGCACGCAGGTGGCCGAGGGCGGGTTGCCGCAGCGCTACGACGGCTCCGGCGGTGTCGCGCAGGCATCCGCACCGAAGGAGGTGCGCACGTTCACCGTCGCCGGACGGGAGCGCGAGTTCGTGCTCGAGGACGCGATCGTGACGGACTTCGCCCTGGTGCACGCGGCTCTCGGCGACCGGCACGGCAACCTCGTCTTCAACAAGGCCGCCCGCAACTTCAACCCGCTCGCCGCGATGGCCGGCAGGGTCTGCATCGCCCAGGTGGAGCGCCTGGTCGAGCCCGGCGAGGTCGACCCCGACAGCGTGCATCTGCCGGGCATCTACGTGCACCGCGTCGTCGAGGTCGGCACCGGCATCGAGAAGCGCATCGAGCGTCGCACCGTGAAGGAGGCCTGAGATGGCGCTGACCCGCAACCAGATGGCCGCGCGCGCCGCCCGCGAGCTCGCTGACGGCGCCTACGTGAACCTCGGCATCGGTCTGCCCACCCTGGTGCCCAACTACGTGCCGGACGGCGTAACCGTCGTGCTGCAGTCCGAGAACGGCATCCTGGGCGTCGGCCCGTACCCGGACGAGCAGCACGTCGACCCGGACCTCATCAATGCCGGCAAGGAGACCGTCACCACCCTTCCGGGCACGGCGTTCTTCGACTCCGCGCTGAGCTTCGGCATGATCCGCGCCGGCAAGATCGACGCCGCGATCCTCGGGGCCATGCAGGTGTCCGCCCGCGGCGACCTGGCGAATTGGATGATCCCGGGAAAGATGGTCAAGGGTCCAGGCGGCGCGATGGACCTGGTGCACGGCGCCGGAAAGCTGATCGTGCTGATGGAGCACGTGGCCAAGGACGGCAGCGCCAAGATCGTCGACGAATGCAGCCTTCCGCTGACCGGCCGGGGGGTCGTGGACCGCATCATCACGGACCTCGCGGTGATCGACGTGACCGACGCCGGCCTCGTGCTCGTGGAGGTCGCGCCGGGCGTCTCCGTCGAGGAGGTGCGGGCCGCCACCGAGCCGACGCTGCTGGTCTCGGACACGCTTAGGCTGGAGGCATGAACACCGACGACGTCGTCATCGTTGCCGCCGCCCGCACGCCCCAGGGACGCCTGAAGGGCGCCCTGTCGAGCCTGTCCGCCCCGCAGCTGGGAAGCGTCGCGATCCGCGGCGCCCTCGACCAGGGCGGGATCCCCGCCGACGTCGTCGACGCGGTGATCGTCGGTCAGGTTCTTCCGGCCGGGTCGGGGCAGAACCCGGCACGGCAGGCGGCGATCGGCGCCGGCATCCCGTGGAGCGTGCACTCGGCCGGCGTCAACAAGGTGTGCCTGTCCGGTCTCACCGCGATCATCGACGCCGCCCGCATGATCGCGGTCGGGGATGCCCGGGTCGTCGTCGCCGCCGGCATGGAGTCGATGTCGCAGGCGCCGCACCTGCTCGTCGGCTCGCGCAGCGGATGGCAGTACGGCAGCGTCGAGGTGCTCGACCACATGGCCTACGACGGTCTCACCGACGCCTACGATCGCGAGAGCATGGGTGCCTCCACCGAGCGCCTGAACGGGAAGTACGAGGTCACCCGGGCGGATCAGGATGCCGTCGCCGCGCGTTCGCACCAGCGGGCCGCCGCCGCCCAGTCGGCCGGCATCTTCGACGCCGAGATCGTCCCGGTGCCTATCCCGCAGCGCAAGGGCGACCCGATCTCGGTGACGGCCGATGAGGGCGTGCGCCCCGACACCACCGTCGACACCCTGGCGGGGCTCCGGCCCGCGTTCGCCGAGGGCGGGTCGATCACCGCGGGCAACTCGTCGCAGATCTCCGACGGCGCGTCCGCGGTCGTGCTCACGACGCGCTCGCACGCAGACGAGCAGGGCTGGCCGGTGCTGGCCGTCATCGGTGCATCCGGTCAGGTGGCCGGGCCCGACAACTCGCTGCACGCGCAGCCGGCCAACGCGATCCGCAAGGCCTGCGACAAGGCGGGCATCGAGCCCGCCGACCTCGACTTCGTCGAGATCAACGAGGCCTTCGGCGCGGTCGTCGCCCGCTCGCAGCGAGAACTCGGGCTCAGCGACGACGTCGTCAACATCCACGGCGGCGGCATCGCCGTCGGGCACCCGATCGGCGCGTCCGGCAATCGCCTGGTCGTGCACGCGGTCCACGAACTTGTCCGTCGCGGCTCAGGCACAGCGGCAGTCGCCCTGTGCGGCGGCGGCGGACAGGGCGATGCGCTGATCATCACGCGCTGATCATCACGCGCTGACCGTTGCGCCGAGTCTTCCGGCGCTCGCGACGCATGCCGTAGCCTCGCCCCATGAGGATCTCCGCGCTCACCGAGTCCGATCGCGCCGACTGGGAGCCGCTGTGGCAGGGCTACCTCACGTTCTATGAGACCGAGCTCGCCGACGCGGTGACCGATGCGACGTTCGCGCGCCTCGTCGCCGGGGACGGAATGCACGGCGCGATCGCGCGCGACGACGAGGGACGCGCCGTCGGGTTCGTCAACTGGCTGCCGCAGTCCTCGACGTGGACCACGGGCGCCTACTGCTACCTCGAGGACCTCTTCGTCGCCCCGGACGTGCGCGGGGGAGGCGTGGGCCGCGCCCTCATCGCCCATGTGCGCGCATGGGCGGAGGATGCCGGCTGCGACCAGGTGTACTGGCTCACCGCGGACGGGAACGCGCGGGCGCGCACGCTGTACGACAAGGTCGCCGACCTGTCCGGCTTCGTGCACTACCAGATCACGCTGGCCCCCGAGCCGGCCTGACGTCTCAGCGCCGGGCGGTCGCCGTCCGGGCGGCGCGCGCCGCCCGCTCTTCGAGCACGTCGTGCCGGGTGTCGACGATCGCGCCGATGGTCAGCGCGACGGTGATCCCCCAGCTCAGCCAGATGAGCGCGTGCCTCCAGGTGAATGGCTCGTCCTCGTCACGCAGCCCCCGCAGCAGCTCCAGTCCGCTGGTGATCGCACCGATGAGGCCCGTTCCGAAGACGTACTTGCGCATGCCTTCACGCTAGCGTCTCGGTGCCGGGATGGCACCGTCCGAGCGGCCGGGACACGGCTCGTCCAGGCGTCGGGCACTAGCCTGGGCAGTGCGCCCCCAACCCTGAGGAGGAGAGCGTGACACAGGCAGAGTTCGTGATCGTCGCCAATCGGCTTCCCGTGGATCGAGACGAGGACGGGGGCTGGCGGACGTCGCCGGGTGGCCTCGTCACGGCCATGGAGCAGGTGATGCGGAGCGTCGACGGGGCCTGGGTCGGCTGGCCGGGACAGCCCGACATCGACGTGGAACCCTTCGAATTCGACGGCACGCGACTCGTGCCCGTGACCCTCACGGCCGAGGACATCGAGCAGTACTACGAGGGCTTCTCGAACGACACGATCTGGCCGCTGTACCACGACGTCATCGCGGCTCCGCGCTACCGCCGCGAGTGGTGGAACGCGTACCGTCGCGTCAACCGCCTGTTCGCCACGGCCGCTGCGGATGTCGCCGCCCAGGGCGCCACGGTGTGGGTGCAGGACTACCAGCTGCAGCTGGTGCCGCAGATGCTGCGCGAGCTCCGGCCCGATCTCACCATCGGCTACTTCCATCACATTCCGTTCCCGGCATACGGGCTCTTCGCCCAGCTTCCCTGGCGTCGCCAGGTGCTCGAGGGGCTGCTCGGCGCCGACGTCATCGGGTTCCAGCGCGTGGCCGACGCGGGCAACTTCGCCCGCGCGGTGCGCCGGCAGCTGCGGTACGAGACGAGGGCGGGCAGCATCCGCGTCCCGACCGCCGAGGGTGAGGCGCGCACCGCGGTGGTGCGCGCGTTCCCGATCTCGATCGACACGGCCCAGTACGAAGACCTGGCGCGCGACCCCGATGTGCGTGCGCGGGCCGCGGAGATCCGCGCGAGCCTCGGCAACCCGCAGCGCATCCTGCTCGGGGTGGACCGCCTCGACTACACCAAGGGCATCCGGCACCGCATGAAGGCGTTCGGCGAGCTGCTGCAGGACGGCCGGCTGAGCGTCGAGGACGTGACCCTCGTGCAGGTCGCGAGCCCGAGCCGGGAGCGGGTCGAGACGTACATCCAGCTGCGCGACGAGATCGAGCTGACGGTGGGCCGGATCAACGGCGACATGGACACCATGGGGCACACGGCCATCCGGTACCTGCACCAGGCCTTCCCCCGTGAGGAGATGGTCGCGCTGTTCCTCGCCGCCGACGTCATGCTCGTCACCGCCCTGCGCGACGGGATGAACCTCGTGGCCAAGGAGTACGTGGCATCCCGCGTGGACAACCGCGGGGTGCTCATCCTGAGCGAGTTCACGGGCGCCGCCGACGAGCTGGGAAGTGCGGTGCGGGTCAACCCGCACGACATCGAAGGCGTCAAAGACGCGATCATGCGGGGGCTCGAGATGACGCCCGCCGAGCAGAGCCGCCGGATGCGTGCACTGCGACGGCGGGTGCACGACCATGACGTGCAGGCCTGGTCCCGCGACTTCCTCGCCGCTCTCGAGCGCACCCGGGACGAGTCGTGACCGCCGCCGACGCCGCGCTCGAGCACCTCGCCGGGACCCCGCGCCTGCTCGTCGCCCTGGATTTCGACGGAACCCTCTCCCCGTTCGTGGCCGAGCCGATGGACGCGCGCATGCATGATGCGGCGCGCACCGCGGTGGCCGCGCTCGCGGCGGCGCCCGCGACCACGGTCGCGCTCGTGTCGGGGCGGAGCCTCGCGGATCTGCGGGTGATCGCGGAGCACGACGACGCGTCGCGGATCCTCCTCGCGGGATCGCACGGCGTCGAGTACTGGTTCCCGGGCAGGGGCCGTGTCATCCCCGCCGTCGACGCGGCCGACGCGGCGCTGCACGAATCGGTGCTCGCCGAAGCGCGGGCGCGTCTGGCGGGGCTCGCCGGCATCGGGATCGAGCCGAAGTCCTTCGGCTTCAGCGTGCACAGCCGGGTCGCCGATGCGGCCACGGCCGCCGAGGCGGTGCGGATCGCGGACGAGCTCATGGCCGAGCGCGCCCCCGGGTGGCGCCGGCGGCTCGGCCACAGCATCGTCGAGTACTCGTTCCGGG
>NZ_DATEJS010000262.1:0-4140 GCF_035277845.1 Microbacterium sp. | reverse complement strand
CGGACAGCGAGCCGGCCGCCAGGAACGTGCCGCGCCAGGTGGCGGACAGCGAGCCGGCCGCCAGGAACGTGCCGCGCCAGGTGGCGGCGAGGTCGGGCCGGGAGCCCGTGGTGAGCTTGTTGGGCAGTCCGCGCACCGGGCGACGGCGCTGGTCGAGCAGGCCGGTCTGGCGGGCGAGGGTCTCGCCGCCGTCGATGACGCGGACGGCGTACCGACCGGCGCCGCGGGCGGATGCCGCCTGCAGCTGAACGAGCTCGGGGCGCACGCCGTACAGCTCCATGATCTCGCGGGCGATGCGCCGCGCCAGGCGGTCCGAGTCGACCTCGGCCTCGACGGCGACGCGTCCCGCGATCGAATGCAGTCCGCCGGAGAACCGCAGCAGCGCCGTCAGCTCGGCGACACGCGCCGTCGGACGCGGGTCGCGCAGGGCGATCAGCTCTGCCTTCACATTGGCGGTCAGCGACACGGGACTCCTCGTGGGAACGGTGGGCGGGACGATCGTCCAGCTTACCCGGCCCTCACTCCCGTCCGAGGTCACGGTGCTTCACGCGCACCGCCACCCCGGGAAGACGTCCGAGCCGATCGGCGAGCTCGCGGGTCATCACCACCGAGCGGTGCTTGCCGCCGGTGCATCCCACCGCGATCACGCTGTGACGCTTGTTCTCGCGCTGATAGCCCGCCAGCACCGGGATCATGGCCTGCTCGTAGGCGTTCAGGAACTCCTTCGCCCCCGGCTGCCCGAGGACGAACGTGCGCACCGCGTCGTCCTCGCCGGTGAGGGCGCGCAGTTCGTCCTGCCAGTACGGATTCGGCAGGAACCGCATGTCGGCGACCACGTCCGCGTCCGGCGGCAGCCCGTACTTGAAGCCGAAGCTCATGATCGTGAGCGTGTGCTGCGCGGACCCCTCGTCGGAGAACAGGTCGACCACCTGGGTGGCGAGCTGGTGGATGTTGAAGTTCGTGGTGTCGATGATGACGTCGGCGGCTTCGCGGATCGCGGCGGAGCGCACCCGCTCGCGCTGGATGCCGTCGAGGATCGTGCCGTCCTCCTGCAGGGGATGCGGCCGCCGCACCGCCTCGTAGCGGCGCACGAGCACCTCGTCGGACGCGTCCAGGAACACGACGCGCAGCTGCGGACGGGCATCCCGCAGGGTGCGGGTGACATCGGGCAGCTGCGTGAACATGTCGCGGCCGCGCACGTCGACCACCGCGGCGACCCGGGGCAGGGCGCTGCCGGCCAGCCCGGAGACCTCGAGCAGGGGCCGCAGCATCTGCGGGGGCAGGTTGTCGACGACGTACCACCCCATGTCCTCGAGGGCGTCGGCGACGGTGGACCGGCCGGCACCGGACATTCCGGTGACGATGAGCACCTCACCGGTCTCGTGCGGTGTCTCTTCGGTCATCTCTCCCCCAGGCTCGTCCGCCCTCAGCTTAGGGGGTGGTCTGACGCGTCGTCACATGCGCGTGGACGGAGGCGGCGAGCTTCGGGCCGAAGCCGGGAAGCTCCGCGATCTCGTCGGCGGAGGCGGCCCGCAGCCGGGCGACCGAGCCGAAATGCCGCAGCAGGGTCTTGATGCGCGCCTCGCCGAGCCCGGGCACCTCGGCCAGCACCGTGGAGATGTCGCGCTTGCGACGCTTGCGCTGGTGCGTGATGGCGAACCGGTGCGCTTCGTCGCGCAGCCGCTGCACGAGATACAGCGCCTCGGACGTGCGCGGCAGGATGACCGGGAAGTCGTCGCCGGGCAGCCAGATCTCCTCCAGCCGCTTGGCGATGCCGCACAGGGCGATCTCCTCGTGGCCGCTGTCGCGCAGCGCCCGCGCGGCCGCCGCGACCTGCGGCTGACCGCCGTCGACGATCAGCAGCTGCGGGGTGTAGGCGAATCGCGGCTTCCGCCGGGTCGTCACGACCTCGCCGTCGTCGGTGGCGTCGACCGGCGCCTCCTCGGTCTCGGGGCGGTCCAGGTACGCCAACCGCCGCATCAGCACCTGATAGAGCGTGTCGGTGTCGTCCGTGGTGTCGGCCACGTTGAACGACCGGTACTGGTCTTTGCGCGGGATGCCGTCCTCGAAGACCACCATCGACACCACCACGTTCGTGCCGGAGAGGTGGGAGGCGTCGTAGCATTCGATGCGCAGCGGCGCCTCGGCGAGTCCGAGCGCATCCTGCAGGTCGCCGAGCGCCTGCGTCCGGGTGACGTAGTCGCTGCTGCGCCGGGTCTTGTGCAGCACCAGCGCCTGCTGGGCGTTCAGCGTCGCGGTCCGCATCAACTCGGCCTTGCGCCCGCGCTGCGCGACCTGGATCGACACGTTCCGGCCGCGGCGATCCCGCAGCCACTCCTCGAGGCCCGACGCGTCGTCGGGCAGCACCGGCACCAGCACCTGGCGGGGCACGTCGGCGGGGGCGGCATCCCCGTACGTGCGCTGCAGCACCTGATCGACGAGGTCGGCGCCGGCGATGTCGATCTCCTTCTCGATCGTGGTCGCCTTGACGCCCCGCACGCGGCCGCCGCGCACCACGAACTGCTGCACGGTCGCCGCCAGCTCGTCCTCCGCGATGCCGAACAGGTCGGCGTCCGTGTCCTCGGCGAGCACGAGCGCGCTGCGGCTGAGCACCGCGTCGATGGAGTGCAGCTTGTCGCGGTAGATCGCCGCCGCCTCGTAGTCCATCGCGGCCGACGCCTCGCGCATGCGGCGCGTCAGCTCACGCGTGAAACGCGCATCGCCGCCCGCGAGGAAGGCGATGAAGTCGTCGACGATCGCCCGGTGCTCCTCGATCGTGACCGTCATCGAGCACGGTCCGCCGCAGCGCCCGATCTGACCGGGGAAGCAGGGCCGCCCGGTGGCCATCGCCTTCTTGTACGAGGCGTCACTGCAGGTGCGGATCGGGAACACCTTGATCATGAGGTCGATGGTGTCGTGCACCGCCCAGACCTTGGGGTACGGGCCGAAGTACTTCGCCCCGGGGATCCTGCGGTTGCGCGTGACCATCACCCGCGGCGCCTCGTCGGCGAGGGTGACGGCGAGGTAGGGGTACGACTTGTCGTCCTTGTACCGCACGTTGAACGGCGGCGTGTACTCCTGGATCCACATGTACTCCAGCTGCAGCGCCTCGACGTCGCTGCCGACGACGGTCCACTCCACGGAGGCGGCCGTGGTGACCATGCGCCGCGTGCGCTCGTGCAGGGTGTGCAGCGGAGCGAAGTAGTTCGACAGCCGCTGGCGCAGGCTCTTGGCCTTGCCGACGTACAGGATGCGGCCGGCGGCATCCCGGAACCGGTACACGCCGGGCTGCGTCGGGATCTCCCCCTGCCTCGGCTTGTACGGCAGCTGATCGGCCATGCCGGGTCACCCCGCCTTGCGCTCGGCGAGCACCGGTTCCTGAGCGTGCCGCAGGGCGAACATCTCGGCGAGGAACATGCCGGTGTGGGATGACTCCACCCGGGCGACCTGTTCGGGCGTGCCGGTCGCGACCACCGTGCCGCCGCCGGCTCCGCCCTCCGGGCCGAGGTCCACGATCCAGTCGGAGCACTTGATCACGTCGAGGTTGTGCTCGATGACGATCACGGTGTTGCCCTTGTCGACGAGGCCGCCGAGCACCTCGAGCAGGCGCGCGACGTCCTCGAAGTGCAGACCCGTGGTGGGCTCGTCGAGCACGTACACCGAGCGGCCGTTGGAGCGCCGCTGCAGTTCGGTGGCGAGTTTGACGCGCTGCGCCTCGCCGCCGGAGAGCGTCGTCGCGGACTGCCCGAGCCGCACGTAGCCGAGGCCGACGTCGACGAGCGTCTTCAGGTGCCTGTGAATGGCCGGCACCGGCTCGAAGAACGTCGACGCCTCCTCGATCGGCATGTCGAGCACCTCGGCGATCGACTTGCCCTTGTAGTGCACCTGGAGGGTATCGGTGTTGTACCTGGCACCGTGGCAGACCTCGCAGTCGACGTACACGTCGGGCAGGAAGTTCATCTCGATCTTGATGGTGCCGTCGCCCGAGCAAGCCTCGCAGCGGCCGCCCTTCACGTTGAACGAGAACCGGCCGGGCTGGTAGCCGCGAACCTTCGCCTCTGTGGTAGCCGCGAACAGCCGCCTGATGTGGTCGAAGACGCCGGTGTAGGTGGCGGGGTTTGAGCGCGGCGTGCGGCCGAT
>NZ_DATEJS010000261.1:0-10805 GCF_035277845.1 Microbacterium sp. | reverse complement strand
GGTGGTGGCGCGGACCACCTTCGGGTTGTACGGGTCGACGGTGCGCCCGGTGAGGATGACGGCATCGGCCCCCGCCGCGTCGGCCGCGCGGATGATGGTGCCGAGGTTCCCCGGATCGCGCACCTCTTCGCAGATCGCGATCAGCGTCGGGGCTGCGGCGAACACGTCGCGCAGCCGCGCGGGGAACTGGCGGGCGACCGCGACGATGCCCTGCGGCGTCACCGTGTCGGCCATGGCATCCAGCACCTGCTCGGTCGCGAACACGACCTCGACGTCCCGCTCGGCCGCCGCGGCGCGCAGGTCGGCGTGCCGCTCCAGGGCCGTCGGGGTGGCGAAGAGCTCCACGACCGCCTCGGGCCGGTAGACGAGCGCCTCGCGGACGGCCTGCGGGCCCTCCAGCAGGAACAGTCCCGTCTCGGCACGGGCCGTGCGCTTGGTCAGCTTCGCGACGGTGCGGACGCGCGCGGATCGCGGATTCTCGAGCACGCGCTTCAGTCTAGAGGGCCGCGCAACGCGAACCGGGCGCCCTCCCGAAGGAGGACGCCCGGTGTGTGCGAGAGTGCCTTACGCGGTCGCCTTGGGGGCGTTCACGTCGGTCGGCAGCGCCTTCTTGGCCGTCTCGACGAGCGCGGCGAACGCCGTCGGCTCGTTGACCGCGAGCTCGGCGAGCATGCGACGGTCCACCTGCACGCCGGCAAGGCCCAGGCCCTGCATGAAGCGGTTGTAGGTGAGGCCGTTCTGACGGCTCGCGGCGTTGATGCGCTGAATCCACAGACGACGGAAGTCGCCCTTGCGCTTGCGACGGTCGCGGTACGCGTAGACGAGCGAGTGGGTGACCTGCTCCTTCGCCTTGCGGTAAAGACGCGAACGCTGACCCCGGTAACCCGAGGCGCGCTCGAGGATGACGCGACGCTTCTTCTGGGCGTTGACCGCCCGCTTGACCCTAGCCATTTTTCGTTCCTATTCCTTCTGCGGAAGCACCGGCTCAGCGGCCGAGCAGCCGCTTCACGTTCTTCGCGTCGGCGCCCGAGATGACCTCGTCCTGGTTCAGGCGGCGGGTGCGCTTGCTGGGCTTCACCTCGAGGTGGTGGCGCATGCCCGACTGCTGCTTCATGATCTTTCCGCTGCCGGTGACCTTGAAGCGCTTCTTGGCGCTCGAGTTCGTCTTCTGCTTCGGCATTTCTCTTCCTTCGTTCTGCATCCCGCGAGACGGGAGTCACAGTCCCCCGCGTCCGCGGGGGGAGCTCATTCGGCCGAGTCGGAGGCTTCCGCGGCGTCCCCGGCGGGGGCCCCGCTGCGCGCCTGGCGCGCAGCCTCCTTGTTCGCCGCACGGACGGCGTTCTGCTCGGTCTTCACTTCGGATTTGTTCTTGTGCGGCGCGACCACCATGACCATGTTGCGACCGTCGATCGTGGGGTTCGATTCGACGGTGCCGTACTCGGCCACGTCCTCCGCGAACTTCTTCAGCAGCCGCACGCCCTGCTCGGGACGGGACTGCTCACGGCCGCGGAACAGGATCATCGCCTTGACCTTGTCGCCCGACTGCAGGAAGCCCTCGGCACGCTTGAGCTTGGTCGTGTAGTCGTGCGCCTCGATCTTCAGGCGGAACCGCACCTCTTTGAGCACGGTGTTGGCCTGGTTGCGGCGCGCTTCCTTGGCCTTCTGCGCGGCCTCGTACTTGAACTTGCCGTAGTCCATGATCTTGACCACGGGCGGCTTCGAGTTGGGGGCGACCTCGACGAGATCGAGATCGGCCTCCTGCGCCAGGCGCTGTGCAACCTGAATGCTCACGACGCCCACCTGCTCGCCGTTCGGGCCGACGAGTCGGACCTCAGGCACGCGGATGCGCTCGTTGGTGCGGGGATCGCTGATGCGGAACTCCTTCGTGTGGGTGATGGCCACCGCGACACGGGTGCCGCGGGCGGAAGAAGACGCATTCCACCCGAGCGGCACGTTGAGCACCGGCTCTGCACCCGAGGCCGTGACGGCCGCAGCCGTTCAGACGAACGGCGGGGTGCTGGTGACCCGGTAGCCTGGAACGGCAAGCGCGGGTGGGATGTGATCCTCTTTCGGTCCGAGGCAGGATGCCTCAGAGCCCGCAACAGTCTAGCAGAGAGTGACCCGTGACGACGATTCCGCAGCCGGATGCCCCCCACGACGACGCCGAGCGTCTCGAGCGCTGGGAGGAGCAGGAGCGTCAATCCGCCGCGGCGACCCGCGACATCGCCGACGTCCCCGCGGTCGAGATCATCACCACGGCCGCCGTGCACCTGATGAGCGCCGCCGCCGTCAAGGTGGGCCTGGCCGACGACCCGGCGGCCCAGCTCGACCTCGACGAGGCCCGCAAGCTGATCAACGCCCTCGCCGGGCTCATCACCGCCGGCGCCCCGGAGATCAGCGACATGCACGCGCGCTCCCTGCGCGACGGGCTGCGGTCTCTGCAGCTGGCGTTCCGCGAGGCGTCGGCGGTGCCGGACGCGGTGGGTCAGGGACCCGGCGAGAAGTGGACCGGCCCGGTCAACTGACGACGGGGTCGCCGCGCACCAGCCGGACGGTCAGGGAGTCGACGAGCACCGCGATGCGCTCGTCGGCCGCCCACCGCTTCGCCAGGCGCGCCAGCACGGCGTCGAGTTCGACCTGATCGAGCCCGGACATGAGCGTCAGGATGACCACGAGCTCCGGGCCGCGCATGCGCGCCTCCGGGTCTCCCGGCGCCACGGCCACGTCGATCACCGCGAGCTCGGAGGCCACGCTCTCGGTGAGGCCCGCGACCACCTCCGGCGAGAGATGGCTGGGCTCCCACGCGATGCCCTGGCCGATCGCCCACACCGCCGGACGGCGCACGATGAACTCGGTGTCGGATGCCGGGTCGATCACGATGAGGTCGGTGTCGTCGTCGGCGGCCGCGAGCGCCGTGCGGACGCCGTCTGCGGGCACCGGACGGGCCGTGGCATCCCAGGCGGTCATGGTCTGCACCGAGGTGAACACGGGCAGCACGCGACGGCCGTCGGGGGCGGCGACCGTGACGATCGACAGCTCCTGGGTCTTGTCGACGCGCAGTCCCGTCGGCCCTGTCCCCTCCTCGCCCTTCTCGGCGATGAGCGGGATCAGCAGGCGGGCGGTGCGGTACGCCTCGATGACGGCCACCTGATCGCCGGTGCCGGCGCGGAACGCGGTCAGCGCGGCCAGCAGCGCGGGATCGGCCGACCCGTCGTCGCCCGCGAAGGGGCTCGGCTGGAAGCTGCGCCCGGCCCACGGCTGCCCGGCGGAGTCCGCCAGGTAGCCGTGGGCGTGACGCTCGGCGTCGCGGCCGTCAGCGGGATGCGACATCCAGCGCCTCGGCCAGCGTGAACGCGCCTGCGTACAGGGCCTTGCCGACGATCGCGCCCTCGACGCCGAGCGGCACGAGCTGGCGCAGCGCGGCGATGTCCTCGAGGCTCGAGATGCCTCCGGAGGCGACCACGGGCTTGGGCGTGCGGCGGGTCATCTCGCGCAGCAGCTCCAGGTTCGGGCCCTTGAGGGTGCCGTCCTTGGTGACGTCGGTGACGACGTAGCGGCTGCAGCCGGCATCCTCCAGGCGCGCGAGCACTTCCCAGAGGTCGCCGCCGTCGCGGGTCCAGCCCCGGGCCGCGAGGGTCGTGCCGCGCACGTCGAGGCCGACCGCGATCGCGTCGCCGAACCGTCCGATGACGTCGGCGGCCCACTCCGGGTTCTCCAGCGCCGCCGTGCCCAGGTTGACGCGGGTGGCACCGGACTCGAGCGCGGACTCCAGCGACGCGTCGTCGCGGATGCCGCCGGACAGCTCGATCTTGACGCCCTTCACGTGCGCGATGACGCGCTGCAGCACGTCGCGGTTGCTGCCGCGCCCGAAGGCCGCGTCGAGGTCGACGAGGTGGATCCACTGCGCGCCCTGCGACGCCCATTCGGCGGCGGCGTCGACCGGGTCGCCGTAGCTCGTCTCGCTGCCTGCCTCGCCCTGGGTCAGGCGCACGGCCTGGCCGTCGGCGACGTCGACGGCGGGGAGCAGCTCGAGTTCGGGCGTGAGGGCGAAGTCGGTCATGGGGTCCTCGACGGGGTGGGGATGGGACGAGCCGAACGGCCCGGGTAGAAGGCTAGCCCGCGGTGAGGGTGCCGATCCAATTGGCCAGCAGTCGGATGCCGGCCTCGCCGGATTTCTCCGGGTGGAACTGCGTCGCCGACAGCGGCCCGTTCTCGACCGCAGCGAGGAACGGCGTGCCGTAGTCGCACCACGTCAGCGTCGCGGGCGGGAACGGGTCCTGCACCTCGAGCTGCCAGTTCTGGGCCGCGAAGGAGTGCACGAAGTAGAACCGCTCGCCCTCGAGGCCGGCGAACAGGCGCGAGCCGGCATCCGGTCGCACGGTGTTCCAGCCCATATGCGGCAGCACGGGGGCGTCGAGCTCGGTCACGACTCCCGGCCACTCCCCGAGACCCTCGGTGTCGACGCCGCGCTCGACGCCGCGCTCGAACAGCACCTGCATGCCGACGCAGATGCCGAGCACTGCGCGACCACCGGCCAGGCGCCGGTCGATCAGCTCGTCGGCGCGTGCCGCACGCAGCGCGCCCATGACGGCCTGGAACGCGCCGACACCGGGCACGACGAGGCCGTCGGCGTCCTGGATGAGTCCGCGGTCGGAGGTCAGCCGCGCGTCGGCGCCGGCCGCCTCGAGGGCCTTGACGGCGGAGTGGACGTTGCCCGAACCGTAGTCGAGCACCGCGACCAGCGGAGCCTGGCTCACAGGGCGCCCTTGGTGCTGGGGACGCCGGACACGAGCGGGTCGAGCGCCTTCGCCTGGCGGAACGCCCGCGCGAACGCCTTGAACTCCGCCTCCGCGATGTGGTGCGGGTCGCGGCCGGAGACCACGCGCACGTGCACCGTCAGCCCGGCGTTGAACGTGAGCGCCTCGAACGCGTGGCGCACCATCGATCCGGTGAAGTGGCCGCCGATCAGGTGGTACTCGAAACCGGACGGCTCGCCCTCGTGCACGAGGTACGGGCGTCCGCTGATGTCGACCACCGCCTGCGCGAGCGCCTCGTCGAGCGGCACCAGGGCATCGCCGTAGCGCGAGATGCCCGCCTTGTCGCCGAGCGCCTGCCGGATCGCGGTGCCGAGCACGATCGACACGTCCTCGACGGTGTGGTGCGCGTCGATGTCGGTGTCGCCCGACGCGCGCACGGTCAGGTTCGTCAGCGAGTGCTTGGCGAAGGCGTTGAGCATGTGGTCGAAGAACGGCACGCTCGTGTCGATGTGCGCGGTGCCGTCGCCGTCGAGGTCGATCTCGAGCTCGACGGTGGACTCGCTCGTGACGCGCCGCGCGGACGCAGTGCGGTGCTCGCGGGCAGGTGAGGTCATGAGGCCGATTCTATCGAGGCCAGTGCGTCCAGGAACGCCGTGGTCTCGTCCTCGGTGCCCGCCGTGACGCGCAGGCTGTGCGGCAGGCCGATGTCGCGGATCAGGATGCCGCGGTCGTACAGGGCCTGCCAGGTCGCCGCCGGGTCGTCGACGCCGGAGAACAGCACGAAGTTGGTCCAGCTCTCGTATGCCTGGAAGCCGAGTGCCTCGACCGTGGCCGAGATCCGATCGCGCTGCGCGACGATGTCGTCGACCATGCGCAGCATCGTCGGGGCGTGCCGCAGCGCGGCCGACGCGGCCGCCTGGGTGAGCGCGCTCAGGTGGTAGGGCAGGCGGACGAGGCGGAGGGCATCGATGATCGCGGGGTCGGCGGCGAGATAGCCGACCCGTGCGCCGGCGAAGGCGAACGCCTTGCTCATGGTGCGCGAGACGACCATGCGCTCACGGTCGGGCAGCAGCGTCAGGGCGGAGCGCTCCTCATGCGGCGCGAACTCCCAGTACGCCTCGTCGACGATGACGATCCCGTCGGTGGCCTCGTACACGGCCTCGATCACGTCGATCGGCAGGGGCGTGCCGGTCGGGTTGTTCGGCGAGCAGAGGAACACGACGTGCGGGGATGCCGCGGCCACCTGCTCGGCGGCGGAGTCGGCGTCGATGACGTAGTCGTGACCGCGGGTGCCGGACACCCACTCCCCGCCGGTGGCGCGGGTCAGCAGCGGATACATCGAGTAGGTGGGCGCGAACCCGAACGCCGTCCGGCCCGGGCCGGCGAACGCCTGCAGCACGTGCTGCAGCACCTCGTTGGAGCCGTTCGCCGCCCAGATCCCGTCCGCGGACAGGCCGTGGCCGAGATACTCGGCGAAGCCCTCCCGGAGGGCGAGGAACTCGCGGTCGGGGTAGCGGTTCACATCGCGCAGTGCCCGGGCGACCGAGTCGAGGATGTCGTCGGCGACGTCCTCGGGCACGGGGTGCGTGTTCTCGTTGACGTTCAGCGCGACCGGCAGCGGTGCCTGCGGGGCCCCGTAGGGCTTCAGCCCCCGCAGGTCGTCTCTCAGGGGCAGGTCTTCCAGTCGCAGGCTCACCCCACCAATCGTAGGGCCGTCACTTCTGGGTGTACTGCGTGGGGATGGCGATGCGCTGACCCGGCGTGAGCGTGACCTGGTCGAGGGCGTTGAGGCGCACGATCGCGTCGACCACGTCGCGCGGGTCGGCGTTCGGCGCGATCTCCTGCGCGATCCCCCACAGGGTGTCGCCGGTGTGCGCCGTCACCGTCTCGAAGTGCACGTTCGCGCCGTCCGAGCGGGAAGCGAGAGCCGCCCCACCGCCGAGGATCGCGACGGTGAGCACGGCGGCCGCGGGCACCGCGGCCAGGGCGGCCAGCACGCGGCGCCCGCGCACGGTCAGTCGCAGCCGGGTGTGCACGGCGGGGGCGATGTCGATGGTGCTCATGTGCTCTTCCTCCTCGTCGGAAGCAGAATCGCAATCCCGTTCAGTCGCTGCGTTCCTCTTTTCGAGGATTTGCGTTCATCGGTGTGCGAAGTTCTCTTCCGAAGCTACTTTCGATTCTGTAGGATGTCAATACCCACCCGATTTCGGATGCCTGCGACGGGCGACACGCGAAGCGCCTCCCGCCGGGAGCATCCGGAACCGGATACCGTTTCGATGCGGGGATCAAAGCACCTACCTCCGACATTCGAAGACCGACCGGCGCGACACGACAGACGAACAGGAGCTCGCGATGAGCGACGAACCCACCACCCCGGCTGACGAGGCGGCTCCGGAGACCCCCGCACCCAAGCGGCAGACCCGCCGGCGCAAGAGCCTCAGCGACAAGCAGATGGCGATCCTCGAGGTGATCCAGCAGTCCATCTCGCGGTACGGCTACCCGCCGAGCATGCGCGAGATCGGCGACGCGGTCGGCCTCAAGTCCCTCTCCAGCGTCACCCACCAGCTCAACCAGCTCGAGCTCAGCGGCTATCTGCGCCGCGACGCCGGCAAGACGCGCGCCCTCGAGGTGCTCATCGACATCCCCAGCGCCGCGACCGAGAACCCGGTCGACACCGCCCCCGCGATGGGCGACGCCGCCCTCGTGCCACTCGTCGGCCAGATCGCGGCCGGCGTGCCGATCACCGCCGAGCAGCAGGTGGAGGAGATCTTCCCGCTCCCCCGGCGCCTGGTCGGAAAGGGCGACCTGTTCATGCTCAAGGTGCAGGGCGAGTCGATGATCGACGCCGCCATCTGCCACGGCGACTGGGTCGTGGTGCGCTCCCAGTCCGACGCCGAGAACGGCGACATCGTCGCCGCGATGCTCGACGGCGAGGCGACGGTCAAGACCTTCCGCCAGCGCGACGGCCACACCTGGCTGCTGCCCCGCAACTCCGCCTTCGAGCCGATCCTCGGCGACGAGGCCGTCGTGCTCGGCAAGGTCGTGGCGGTGCTCCGAGCGGTCTGATCCGCCTCAGCGGTGCGCCGGCAGCAGGTCGGCGGCCGCCAGTACGTCCAGCACGGTCCGGTGGTTGTTGAACGCGTACAGGTGCACGCCCGGCGCACCCCCGGCGACGACGGCGCGCACGAGCTCGGATGCGTGGGCGATGCCCACCGCGCGCTGCCCTTCCGGGGTCGGTTCGACGTCGAGCGCCACGGCGAGTTCGCCGGGCAGCCGCTCGCCGGACAGCTCCAGCACGCGCGCCAGACGCTTGGGCGAGATGATCGGCATCATGCCGGGCAGGATCGGGATGGTGACCCCGGCCTCGCGCGACCGGTCGACGAACGACAGGTAGTCGTCGGCGTAGAAGAACAGCTGCGTGATCGCCAGCGTCGCGCCGGCCGCCTGCTTGGCCAGCAGTGCGTCGATGTGCTCGCGGGAGTGCCGCGAGCGCGGGTGCCCGTTCGGGAACGCCGCGACGGCGATCTGCACGTCCTGTGCCGCGGCCACGCGGGCGGCCTGCGGCAGCCCGGGCACCGGCGCTTCGACATACGGCACCCGCTCCGCCTGCACGCGGTCGATGAGCTGGGCGAGCTCGGCCGCGCTGCGGATGTCGCCGAGGAAGTCCTCGTCCACTCCGACGCCCTCGGGCGGGTCGCCGCGCAGGGCCAGGAACCGGGTGATCCCGGCATCCAGGAACTCCCGGATCAGTGCGGTCGCCTCCGCGTAGCTGGTGCCCACGCACGTGAGGTGCGCCAACGGCTCGACGCGGGTGGTGTCCAGGATGTGCCGCAACAGGGCGAGCGACCGGTCGCGAGTGGATCCGCCGGCGCCGTACGTGACGGAGATGAACGCCGGATCGATCTCGGCGAGCCGGCGCACGGTCTCGTGCAGCGCCGGGATGCCGGCATCAGTGCGCGCCGGATACAGCTCGAACGACACCGGCACTGCGGCGGTGGAGGACATGCGGACCTCGCTTCGGGAGCGGACAGACAAGAACGACGACGCCCGGACGGGCGTGCGGCGCGGATGCCGGGCTCGGCTGTCGCGTTGTCGGGTCCGTCGACGACGGCCGGAACCCGACATCACCAGGGTACGCGAGCGGTCTGCGCGGATGACGCCGCGTGACACCGCGTAGCGTGGGGCCATGCCCGACACGCTCCCCTACGGCTCCTGGCCGTCCCCGATCACGGCCGCGCAGGCGGCGGCATCCGCCCCGCGGCTGGACGGCGCCCGGTTCGTCGGCGACGACATCTGGTGGGGACAGGGCGTGCCCGCGGAGGGCGGCCGCACCGCGGTGATGCGCCTCGCCGGCGGGACGCCGCAGGTCGTGCTGCCGGCGCCGTGGGATGCGCGCTCGCGCGTGCACGAGTACGGCGGCGGTGCGTGGACGGCGACCGACGACGGCGACCTCGTCTTCGTGGAGAAGACCGACCAGCGCGTCTGGGCACTCACGCCGGGCGGCGCCGCGCGGGCGCTCACGCCGGCCGATCGGGGCATGCGCTTCGGCGACCTGCGACTCGTGGGCGCCGAGGTGTGGGCGGTGCGCGAGACGCACGGCACCGGCTCTGCCGTGCCGCCGCGCGACATCGTGGCGGTGCTGCTCGACGGCTCCGCCGCCGATGATCCGTCGCGCATCCGCAGCGTCGTCTCCGGCAGCGACTTCGTCGCCTACCCCCGCGTCTCGCCCGACGGCACCCGCCTGGCGTGGATCGCCTGGAATCATCCGGACATGCCGTGGGATGCCACCGAGCTTCGCCTCGGCGCCCTCGTCGACGGGCGCGTCGACTCGTGGCGGACCCTCGCGGGCGGCGCCGCGGAGTCCGTGCTGCAGCCGGAGTGGACGGACGCCGCATCCCTCACCTTCCTGTCCGACCGCACCGGCTGGTGGAACCTGTACCGATGGACCGGGGACCAGACCCGACCGATCGCACCGGCATCCGCGGAGACCGGCGGTCCGCTCTGGAACCTCGGTCTGCGCTGGTACGTGCCGCTCGCGGACGGACGCTTCCTCGCCGTCCGCACCGACGGATCCGACCGTCTGGTGCTGCTGGACCCGTCCGCCGGATCGATGCGGGAGATCGCGTCGGATGCCTCCTCCCGCCTGCTGCTGGACGACGTCCGGGGCAGCCGCGTGCTGCTGCGCGGTGCCGGCGCCCGGGCGTTCGGCGCGCTCTGGGTGCTCGACGTCGACGAGCCCGATCCGCGCCCGCGGGCGATCACCGGCGGCGACGGCGGGGTGGACGTCTCCTGGCTCGCCGTCCCCCGGGCCATCGAGGTGGACGGGCCGCACGGCCCCGTGCACGCCTTCGCCTACGCGCCGACGAACCCGCAGGCGCAGGCACCCGAGGGCGAACGGGCTCCGTACCTCGTGCTGGCGCACGGCGGCCCGACGGCGAGCGCGTCGGGCGGGGCATCCCTCGACGTCGCGTACTTCACCAGCCGCGGCATCGGCGTGCTCGACGTCGACTACGGCGGATCGACCGGCTACGGTCGCGCGTACCGCGAGCGGCTGAAGGGCCGGTGGGGCGTCGTCGATCGCGACGACGTCATCGCGGCGGCAACCGGACTCGCCGAGCAGGGCCTCGCCGACGGCGCGCGCCTTGCGATCAAGGGCGGGTCGGCGGGCGGGTGGACGGTGCTGTGCGCGCTGACCGCCTCCGACCGGTTCGCCGCGGGCATCAGCCGGTACGGGGTCGCGGACCTGCGCGCCCTGGCCGCGCACACGCACGACTTCGAGGCGCGGTACCTCGACGGGCTCGTCGGCCCGCTGCCGGAGGCGGAGGCGGTCTACATCGAGCGGTCGCCACTGTCGCATCTCGACGGCTTCACGACGCCCATGCTGCTGGAGCAGGGCCTCGACGACGCGGTCGTTCCGCCGTCCCAGTCCGAGGCGGTGCGCGACGCCCTCGCCGCGAAGGGGGTCGCACACGCGTACCTGGCATTCGAAGGTGAGGCACACGGCTTCCGGCGCGCCGAGACCATCGTGCGCGCGCTGGAGGCGGAGTA
>NZ_DATEJS010000260.1:0-7050 GCF_035277845.1 Microbacterium sp. | reverse complement strand
CCAGACCTATGACCGGGTGCACGTGCGCGGCACGGCCGCCGTCGTCGAGGCCGCGCGGCGGGCGGGGGTGCCGAGGATCGTCATGCTGAGCTTCCTCCGCGCCCGCCCGGACTGCGGCTCGCCGTACCACGAGTCGAAGTGGGCGGCCGAGCAGATGGTGCGCTCCTCAGGCCTCGACTACTCGATCCTCAAGGCCGGCATGATCTACGGCCGCGGCGACCACCTCAGCCACACCGTGCAGACGATCCCGGTCTTCGCCGCCGTCGGACGACGCGATCCGTGCCGCGCTGCCCGCACCGGGCGGATTCGGGTGGTCGGACCTTCGGATCAGTCGTCGACGCGGCGGACGCCGAGGCTCTCCAGCCACTCGATGACGTTGCTGCGCTGGGTGCCGTGGCTCGATGCGACGTCGAGCACCGTGCCGTAGCCGTACTCGGGCGAGAAGGCGAGGTCCGCTCCGCGGGCGACCAGCAGCTCCGCGGCCCGGCGCTGCCCGCCGGCGCAGGCGTGCCAGAGCGCCTGGTCGATGTCCTCCGGCCGCGTGTGCTCGGTGAGCAGCTCGTGCAGCCGGTCGAGCAGCCCGAGCGCCGATGCCTGCCAGAGCTTGTCGACCCGGGCGCCGCGTTCGACGAGCAGCCGCGCGACGTTCCAGCATCCGTACCCGACCGCGTTGTCGAGCGGCGTGCCGATGGAGCCGGCCGGCGCCTCGATGTCGGCCCCCGCGTCGATCAGCACCCGCGCCACCGCCGCGTCGTCGCTGCTGGCCGTCCAGTGCAGCGCCGTCTCGCCCGTGCCGTCCGGGCCGCGCCAGTCGACGTCGGCGCCCGCCTCGAGCAGCAGCTCGGCGATGCGCGGCGCGTTCGGGAAGTAGCCGGGCCAGTCCGTGACGACGTGCAGCGGTCGCCGTCCCCGGCCGGGCACGCCCAGCATCCACGACGGCAGATCGGGATGCTCCGTCAGCAGCATCCGCACTCGCTCGACGTCACCCTCGCGGATCGCGATGAGGGCGGCCAGGTGGTCGTCTTCGACAGGCACAGCGGCTCCCATCCCTGGATGGCGGAGGATCACCACGATCGTACGCCGCCGTGACCGGGCCGCATCCGCGATGCGACCCGGTCACGCGCCGTCAGGTCAGCGGCCGGAGCGCCTCTTGTTGAAGACGTCGAACGCCACTGCGGCCAGCAGCACGAGGCCCTTGATCAGCGCCTGGTACTCGGTGCCGACGCCGAGGATCGACATGCCGTTGTTCAGGATGCCGATGATGAGACCACCGATGATGGCTCCGGTGATCTTGCCGATGCCGCCCGTCACGGCCGCGCCGCCGATGAACACGGCCGCGATCGCGTCGAGCTCGAAGCCGTCGCCGTTGCGGGGGCTCGCGAGGTTCAGCTGCGACGTGAACACCAGGCCGGCGAGCGCGGAGAGCACGCCCATGTTGACGAACAGCAGGAACGTGACGCGCGGGGTCTTGACGCCCGACAGCGTCGCCGCCAGCGGGTTGCCGCCGATCGCGTAGATGTGCCGGCCCCACACGCTCCGGTTCATCACGGCGGAGTAGGCGACGGTGAGCACTCCGAGGATGACGAGCGCGATGGGGGTGCCGTTGTAGCTCGCGAGCAGGTAGCCGACGAACAGGATGAGGATGCTCGTGAACACCAGCTTCGTGCCGAACCACCACAGCGGCTCGTCCTCGACGTTGAACTTGCGGCGGGTGAGGCGGCCGCGGATGCCGAACACCACCATCGCGAGCACCACCAGCACGGCGAGCACGATCGTCAGCGGCTCGACCACGGTCTTGCCGCCGCCGAGGTCGGGGAGGAATCCCGCGCCGATCGCCCGGAACCCGTCGGGGAAGGGCGAGATCGCGGTGTTCTGCAGCGTGATCTCGGTGAGGCCGCGGAAGGTGAGCATGCCGGCGAGGGTGACGATGAACGCCGGGATGCGGAAGTATGCGATCCAGAAGCCCTGCCACGCGCCGATGATCGCGCCGAGCACGAGGCAGAGCACGATCGCGATCGGCCACGGCACGTTCATCTTGGTGATGAGCACACCGGCCGCCGCGCCGATGAATGCCACGACCGAGCCCACCGACAGGTCGATGTGCCCCGCGATGATCACCATCACCATGCCGATCGCGAGGATCAGGATGTAGCTGTTCTGGATGATGAGGTTCGACACGTTGATCGGGGCGAGCGTGATGCCGCCCGTCGCGACCTGGAAGAAGATCACGATGACGATCAGCGCGATGAACAGGCCGATCTGCCGCAGCTGGCCGGTGAGGAACTCGACCGCACCGCGGAACGAGGTCGTTTTCGGGGTGATGGATGCTCCGCTCATGCGGTTCCAACCTCCTTCTCCTGGGTCATGAATCGCATGAGGTATTCGGCCGAGGCATCCTCGCGCGGGACGTCCGCGGTGATGCGCCCCTCGGCGAGGGTGTAGATGCGGTCGCACAGACCGAGCAGCTCGGGAAGCTCCGACGAGATGACGATGACGCCCTTGCCCTGGTCGGCGAGCTGGTTGATGATGCCGTAGATCTCGTACTTGGCCCCCACGTCGATGCCGCGCGTCGGCTCGTCGAGGATCAGCACGTCGGGTTCCGTGTTCATCCACTTGGAGAGCACGACCTTCTGCTGGTTCCCGCCGGAGAGCTTGCCGACGAGCGCCTCCACCGAGCTCGTCTTGATGTTCATGCTCTTGCGGTACGACTCCGCGACCACGCGCTCGCGGCTGTCGTTGACCCAGCCGACCTTGGCGAGGCGGTCGAGCGCCGCGATGGTGATGTTGCGCTCGACGTCGTCGATGAGGTTGAGGCCGTACTTCTTGCGGTCTTCGGTGGCGTATGCGATGCCGTGGGCGATGGCATCCGACACGGTCCGCGTCGAGATCTCCTCGCCGCGCTTGTACACGCGACCCGAGATGCCCACGCCGTAGCTGCGCCCGAAGACGCTCATCGCGAGCTCGGTGCGGCCCGCGCCCATGATGCCGGCGATGCCGACGATCTCGCCCTCCCGCACGAAGAGACTGGCGTTGTCGACGACCTTGCGCTCGTGGTCGAGCGGGTGGTGCACCGTCCAGTCCTCGATGCGCAGCAGCTCTCCGCCGATCTTCGGCGTGCGGTCGGGGAACCGGCTGGCGAGATCCCGGCCGACCATGCCGCGGATGATGCGATCCTCGCTGACGTCGTCGGTGCCGAGGTCGAGCGTCTCGATGTTGCGGCCGTCGCGGATGACGGTGACCTCGTCGGCGATCGCGCGGATCTCGTTGAGCTTGTGGCTGATGATGATCGAGGTGATGCCCTCCGCCTGCAGGTGCTTGATCAGCTCGAGCATGTGCGCGGAGTCGTCGTCGTTGAGGGCGGCGGTCGGCTCGTCGAGGATGAGGAGCTTGACCTTCTTGGACAGCGCCTTGGCGATCTCGACGAGCTGCTGCTTGCCCACGCCGATGTCGGCGATCTTGGTCGCCGGGTTCTCGCGCAGGCCGACGCTGCGCAGCAGTTCGGCGGCCTGCTGGTTGGTGGCGTTCCAGTCGATCCAGCCGGCCGAGGCGCGCTCGTTGCCGAGGAAGATGTTCTCGGCGATCGACAGGTACGGGCTGAGGGCCAGCTCCTGGTGGATGATCACCACGCCCGCCTGCTCGGACTCGTTGATGCTGCGGAATGCGACGGGTTCGCCGTCGAGCAGGATCTCCCCCTCGTACGTGCCGTGCGGGTACACGCCGCTCAGCACCTTCATCAGGGTCGACTTGCCCGCGCCGTTCTCGCCGCAGATCGCATGCACGTGACCGCGCTGGACGGTGATCGACACGTTCTGCAGGGCTTTCACCCCGGGGAAGGTCTTGGTGATTCCCCGCATCTCGAGGATGTTGTCGCTCATCTGGCGCTCCGTTCGGAGTGAGGGGTGGCTGCGGGAGCGACCGCAGCCACCCGGCGGGAGATGGGCTTACTTGAGATCGGCTGCGGTGTAGTACCCCGTGTCGATGAGCGCCTGCGTGTAGTTGTCCTTCGTGACCACGACGGGCTGGAAGAGGAAGGTCGGGACGATCTTCGTCTTGTTGTCGTAGGACTTGGTGTCGTTGACCGCGGGCGTCTTGCCGGTGAGCAGGTCGTTGGTCATCGTGACGGCCTCGCCCGCGAGCTTGCGGGTGTCCTTGTAGATGGTCGAGTACTGCTGTCCGGCGATGATGGACTTGACGCTGGGGATCTCGGCGTCCTGACCGGTCACGATCGGCAGCTTCGCCGTCGAGTAGCCCGCGCCGGTGAGCGCCGAGATGATGCCGATCGACAGGCCGTCGTACGGCGACAGGACGCCGTCGACCTTCTTGCCGCTCGAGTAGGTCGACGCGATGAGGTCCTGCATGCGCTTCTTCGCGACATCCGCCTGCCAGCCCTGCGTGGCGACCTGCGTGAACCCGGTCTGGCCGCTGCCCACCTTGATGACGCCCTTGTCGAGGTAGGGCTTCAGGGTGGCCATCGCGCCGTTGAAGAAGAACGTGGCGTTGTTGTCGTCGGGGCTGCCCGCGAACAGCTCGATGTTGAACGGACCCTTGGCGCCGGTGTCCGTGCCGTTCTTGTCGAGCACGCCGAGGCCCTCGAGGAGGCTCGTCGCCTGCTGCACGCCGACCTTGTAGTTGTCGAAGGTCGTGTAGTAGTCGACGTGCTTGCTGCCGTTGATCAGGCGGTCGTAGGCGATGACCTTGACGCCCTTGGAGGCCGCCTCGTCGAGCTGGCTCGACAGGGCCGTGCCGTCGACCGACGCGATCACGAGCACCTTGGCGCCCTTGGTGAGCATGTTGGAGATCTGCTGCACCTGGGTGGGGATGTCGTCGTCGGCGTATTCGAGGTCGACCTTGTAGCCGAGCTTCTCGAGGCCCGCCTTGACGGCGTCGCCGTCGTGGATCCAGCGGGTCGACGTCTTCGTCGGCATCGCGACGCCCACCAGTGCGCCCTTGTTGGCCGCGGGGTCGGCTGCGGCCGCGCCGCCGCCGCGCGTGCCCGCGCAGGCGGTCATCGTGAGGGCGAGGGCGACGACGGCGGTGCCGACCACCAGTCTCTTGATCTGCATGTGGTTCCTCTCTTCGGGCGCGCCGCCATGGCGCGCTCGGGACTGCAGCGGGCACACCTGAGGCACAGGGTCGGGGGCCCGATCGGCAAGGGCGGAGGATGCTTCCTGACTCCCTTGTCGCCCGATGTGACCGTTCACATCGATGGGGAAAAGTCTGCGGCGAACCGGTCACATTTGTCAAGCGCCGAAGGCGCGAGATTTCCGGATGCGCCCGGTGCGCGGTCAGGCGCGCTGCGGTCGCGCGGTCGATTCGCGCACGATCAGCTGCGGGATCACCGGCCGGGTGTCGGCCTCGTCGCCCCGCAGCTGGGCCAGCAGCAAGCCGATCGTGCGCCTGCCGAGTTCGACGAAGTCCTGACGCACGGTGGTCAGCGGCGGGTAGAAGTGCGCGGCATCCGGGATGTCGTCGAACCCGACGACGCTGATGTCCTCGGGCACGCGCACCCCGGTCTCGCGGCACGCGTGCAGGAAGCCGAGCGCCATCGAGTCGTTGCCGGCGAAGACCGCGGTGAAGTCGGCGTTTCGCAGCAGCTCGATGCCTGCTGCATAGCCGAACGACGACGTCCAGTCGCCGAGGATGGGGGCGCGCACGCGCAGGTCGCGGGCATCCAGCTCGCGCAGATATCCGGCCATGCGCGCCTCGGCCTCGGTCCAGTCCTGCGGCCCGGCGAGGTGCACGATGTACTCGTGGCCGAGGTCGGCGAGGTGGCCGACCGCGGCACGAGCCCCCGCGATCTGGTCCATCGCCATCGACTGGCGCTCACCGCCGGGTCCGAGCGCGACGATCGGCACGTCGACGCTCATCTCGGCCACCGCCGACAGCACGCGCTGCTGGGGCGCGATGACGATGATCGCCTCGACCGCGTGGCTCAGCAGATCGTCGATGCTGGAGCGCACCGTCCCGGGGTCGCTCGAGCGCAGGTTCGAGATCGAGAGCCGGTAGCCGGCATCCCGCGCCGCGAACTCGATCGCGGTGATGGCGGTCGCCGGTCCGTACAGCGCGCTCTGGGTGGTGAGCACCCCGATCGTGCGGGAGCGATTGGTCGACAGCGCGCGCGCGACCGGGTTCGGCCGGTACCCGAGCCGGTCGATGACCTCCTGCACGTGCGCGCGGGTCGATTCGCGGATTCGCTCGCTGCCGTTCAGCACGCGGGACACGGTCTGGTACGAGACGCCGGCCTCACGCGCGACGTCACGGATGTTCAGAGCGCGCGGCGCATCGCCTTCCACAGCCAGCGCACCTCCGTTCGACGTCGTCAAGCTCATTATGGATGTCCCGTCGGCGTCCCGGCGCCCGGCACCCCCGCATCCGCCCTCTCGGCCCGCATACTCCGGAGGCGCGCGCCGCAAATCGAATCGGTTCGCCGAACCCGTTGACGCTGCTCATCGTCGCTGCTAGCTTCAACCTCGATCCATCCGCCGTCCGGCAATCCGTGCACGCCATCCGTGGACCAGACTGTCGAATCGGTTCGATGATCTGGCGGAGCGTCTTCCGCCGAGGACGCAAGGGAGCATCACACGAGCGCTCCCGTGCACACCGAGAGACAGGGAGTACCACGACATGGCCGATCGACACCCCGCGCCTGCGCGCATACCGAGGCGAGCGAAGCTGCCCGCGGCGCTCGGCATCGCGGCTCTCTCCGTCGCCGGGGTCGGAGTCGCCCCCACGGTCGCCACGGCGGCGACGAGCGCCACGCCCACCCTCGTGGTTCACGCCGACCGGCCGTTCCGACCCGTCACGCATGTCGCCGACGGTTCGCTCTACGGCCTGGCGTCCGACACCGTCCCGTCGGACAGCCTCGTGTCCGCGCTGAATCCGAATGAATTCGTGCAGATGGCGCCCGGGGGCTCGCAGCTGCCGAACGGTGAGCCGTCGCCGGCAGGGGATGCTCTCGCCGTCGCCTCCGAGGCGGCGAACGCGGGCGCGAAGGTCGTCGTGCGGATGCCGGACTGGTACCCGAACTTCCCGTACCGATGGGTGAGCTGG
>NZ_DATEJS010000259.1:0-2296 GCF_035277845.1 Microbacterium sp. | reverse complement strand
CTGCTGCGCCTGGCGCAGCACGCCGACGAGCGTGTCGGCCGGCACCGGGGGCATCGCCCCGAGCACCAGGGCGGTCGCGGCATCCGAGAACACGCCGGTCGGGGCGCCCACGGCATCCCGCACGATCACGCCGCCCGGCGGGTCCGCCGTCGCCGCCGTGATCGCGAGGGCCTCGAGCGCAGCCGTGCCGGCCAGTAGCTGATGGCCGGTGCGGTCGAACAGCACCGTGGGTGTGCCGGGGATGCCGTTCGCGGCCAGGGCGGCGTCGACGTCGGCCGCCGTTCCGGGCCGGCCGAGCTGAGCGGCATCCCACCCCTGGGCGCGGATCCAGCCGTCGGCGCCCACGGCATCGGGCGTCAGCATCGAGACGAGCCCCGCCCAGTCTCCGATGGCCGCGGGCGACACGTCGCGCAGCCCGAACCGCGCCATCGCGAAGCAGACGAGGTGCAGGTGCGTGTCGTTGAGCCCGGGGATGACGGTGCGGCCGTCGAGCTCGATCACCTCGGTGCCGGGCCCGATGAGCCGCTCGGCATCCGCCCCGACCGCGGCGACCTCGCCGCCACGGATCGCGAGGGCGCGCGCCGGGGCGACGGTCGCGCCCGGCGTCCAGTCCGCGAACGTGAGGATGTCGCCGCCGCGCAGCACGAGGTCGGCAGGAGTCGGGGAGGCCATGCGCCCAGTCTTGCGCGGATGGGCGCGTGCGGGGCGGGCGTCAGTCGCCGCAGTCGCAGGCGCCGTCGGCGCAGCATCCTGCCGACGATCCCGCCGTCCCCTCCGGCAGGTCCATCGCGGGGTTCACGTCGTTGAACCCGTACGGCTTGAACCAGAACCCGGCGTAGTCGACCGGCATGATGGGCCAGTCCTCGGTGCGGGGGATGTGCGTGAGGCCGAATGTGTGCCAGAGCACCAGGTCGGTGCCGTCGATCGAGCGGTCATCGGCGGTGTACTCCGGCAGGCCTGCGCCGCCCTGGTGGGCGTTCGGGTAGCGGCCGCCGGGCCAGCGCTCCTCGCGGTCGTACGCGGTCGCCCACAGGTGCTTCGTGGTGAACGTCGCGCGGGCCGCGACCGACGACGCGGGGTCGGCCATGAGCAGTGCGCCCGCCTCGGGCACCAGGTGGTACGCGGTCGGCTTGCCGACGTAGTTGGTGCGGGACGCCGACTGCACCTGCCACACGCGGGCGACCGACGGGTCGGCGAGGCGCTGCGCCTCGAGCTCGGTGCGAAGCGGCGTCTCGGTCCACGTGAACGCGTTGCCGAACGGGTTGTCCGGACCCATCGGCACGCGGGCGGCATCCACCTCGACCAGGCGGTTGTCGTCGCCGTCGATCGCGACATCCAGCCGCGCGCAGAAGAGGTGCTGGTGCACCGGCGCGAACACGCCGGGCGCGATCTCGGGCGCATGCGGGTTCTCCGATCCGGGGATGCCGGCGCCCACGAACACGATGCCGGTCGCCTTGGCCTCGACCTGGATCGAGCCGTCCAGGTAGAAGTACCAGAAGAAGCCGTAGTCGTAGTTGCCGACCGTGGCGAAGTACGAGACGACCAGGCGGCGCGAGCGGCGCACCTGCGCTCCGACCGGGCCCATCTCGGTGTGCTTCCACAGCACGCCGTAGTCCTCTTCGTGCATGCACACGACGTTCGGGATCTGCACCGCGTGCCCGTAGTCGTCGGCGACGTAGCCGTCGAAGTAGTGGATGACGCCCAGGCAGTCGCAGCCGAGCTGCAGCGGGTTGCCGTTCTTTCCGAGCAGGTACTCGCCGGCGTCGAAGTAGCTGATCCAGAACTTGGTGTTGATGGTGTCGCCGTACGGCACGACCATCTCGGGAACGGAGGCGCGGCTCAGCACCGATCGGCCGTCGAACGAGATGTCGCTGAGCACCAGGCCCTCGCGGGCGTTGAAGCCCACCCGCATCGACCACTTCTCCCAGTCGACCTTCGAGCCCTCCACTTGGAAGCTGGGTCCCTCGGGCTGGGTGATCTCGATCGGCTTGAGGCTCGTGCGGGCGGGCCCGACGGCATCCAGCGTGTACTTGCCGGAGCCCGCCGGGACCGGGATGTCGCCCTCGTCCTCGATGCCGATGACCTCGTTGGTCACCAGGTCGATGTGCACGATGAGGCCCTCGACCGGGTGCGCCCAGGGGATGTCGTCCTCGCTGTCGCGCAGGAACGTCAGCGACCGGATGACGCGGCGGCCCACCTCGTTCGCGCGACCGACGAACCCCGGCGCGAGCGGGGAGCAGAACGCGAGCTCGATGCGGTCCTCGAGGCCGCGACGCTTCATGGCGGCGCGCCACTC
>NZ_DATEJS010000258.1:0-9231 GCF_035277845.1 Microbacterium sp. | reverse complement strand
CCCCGTGATGCCGAGCCGCACACCGGACGACGCCGTGATCTGCCGCGAGGTCATCGTCGGGCCTTCCGGGCCGGCGCCGCCAGGGATTCGAGCTGCACCATGAGAAGTCCGCCCACGAACTGGCGCCCCGCGAGCCGTGCGTGCGAGGGCGAGGCCATCCACAGCAGCCCCATCGTTGCGGCATGAAGCGCATCGGCCGAACGGCCGACTCGATGCGCCCAGCGCGGTCCCGCGACGAGCAGCACCGCCGCTTGTCCCGCATGGCGGATCGCAGCCAGGGCCGGAAGGACAGGCGACACGCCGCGCGATCGCGCGGTCCGGGCATCCGACTCGTAGGCCGACGCCAGCACGATCCGCACCAGCTCCACGCCCCATGCGATCGCCGACGGCCTCATCGATGTGCCCCGCCGTCGACCACCGTCACCACCGTCACGCCCCGACCCATGCCGTCACCCGCCCTCTCGCCGTCGATCGGCTCCGGTCCGAACGTCGCACGCCGCAGATGGCCCGGCAACCCGGTTGCCCATTCGCGACGGAAGGAGGACCATGCGGCACCGCGATCCGAGCCGCCTCGAGTCGCGCGGAAGGCGCTTGTCCAGCTCTGGCATAACTGTTGGCCCGACGCATGCCGCACACGGGGATGCATCGTCGGCGACATGCCTCTAACCTCGGCTCATGCCCCTTGCGCTGATCACCGGAGCGGCGCGTGCGAACAGCATCGCCGCGGGAATCGTCCCCCGGCTGCGAGCAGACGGTTGGGACGTCGTCACGAGCGACCTCGACACCGGCGACTACCCGTGCGACCTGTCGGGCGCCACGGCGCCGAGCGTGCTCATCGAGCGGATCTCCCGCGAACGCGGCACGCTGTCGGCCCTCGTCCTCAGCCACGCCCACGACGTGCAGTCCGGCATCCTCGACACCACCGCGGAGAGCTTCGACGAGCATGTCGCAGTCAATGCGCGCGCGACGCTCCTGCTCATCGCGGCTTTCGCGCGCCAGGTCGACGCCTCGGGAGGCGCGATCGTCGCGTTCACCAGCGATCACACGACCGGGAACCTCCCCTATGGGGCGTCCAAGGGCGCCCTCGACCGGATCGTCATCTCGGCGGCTCGGGAGCTCGGTCCGAAGGCGATCTCGGCGAACGTCGTCAACCCCGGCCCGATCGACACGGGCTGGATGGACGACGAGACGCGCCGCGCCCTGACGTCGCAGCAGCCGCTCGGCCGAGCGGGAACGCCGAAGGACATCGCGGCGATCACCTCGTTCCTCCTGTCCGACGAGGGCCGGTGGATCAGCGGTCAGCTGCTCCACGCGGACGGCGGGTTCTCCGCACGGTTCTGACAGACGGGTTTGTCAAGTTTCCTTGACACCGGTGATTCCGTCGGCATACGATCACGTCATGACAAGGGACCTTGACTCGGAACGCGAGACGCCGACCGAGCGTCGCCGCAGGCGTGTGTTCCGGCTGCGGCTCTGGATAGCCACAGGCTGCTACCTGATCGCCAACTTCGGCCTGTACCAGTGGGGACACGTGGGCAGCCCATGGCGCATCGTCTGGGCTCTGCTGCCCGTCGTGTTCATGGCGTGGGTCGTGGTGCTGATCGAGCTCCGCGCGCGACAGCTGGACGAGTACCAGATCAAGCTCTTCTTCCCGGGCCTCGCGGTCGGCTTCGCCGTGTCGATCTTCTCCGCGCTCACACTCGGCACGCTCAGCTCAGCCGGCTTCGCCGTTCCGAACGCCGGCTGGCCGATCGGGCTGATCGGCGTCGTCTCCTGGGAGGTCACGAACCTCCTCGTCAAGGCGCCCATCGCCTGATGCACAACAGGATCCGCGCAGAGCGCGAGGAGCGAAGCTGGACCCAGGCAGGTCTCGCCGAGCATCTCGGGGTGTCGCGGCAGACCGTCGTCGCCATCGAAACGGGCAAGTACGACCCCTCGCTCCCACTGGCGTTCCGGATCGCCGAGCTCTTCGACAAGCCGATCGAGGCGCTCTTCTTCCCTGAGGTTGACGCCGTCCACTCGGTGCAGTAGGCAGGATGCAGCACGGACAGAGTTCGTTCGTGCGGGGCATCTGGGGGGATGACGTGTCGGAGCGGCGACTGCTGGGGCGCCTCGCGCTTGTCGGTGTGTCCGCCGCTGCGCTGACGGCATGCGCGGTCGCGATGATGGCGGGCGCGGCCAGCGCCGGTCCGTCACGGCCGCTCGCGGTCCCCGAGATCCTGGTGCACCCTGCGGCGCCCCACGATCCCGCGCCCGGGCGGGAACAGCTCGAGCAGGCGGGCATCGAACCCCAGACGGCTCGGTATGCGGGCGCCGACGCCCAGGGCTCGTACTGGCTCGCAACCGACCGATCGTCGGGCGTCTGCCTCGTGGCGCAGACGCGAGGCGAGGGCTCCGCGAGCGCGTGCGTGAGCCGCGCGACCTTCGCCGCGCGGGGGATCTCCCTGGGCCTGACCGGGTCGACACCGGACGAGCGTCGCGAGGTGTACGCCATCCCGGACGACGTCGACGCCGAACTGGTGGCGCAGCGCGCCGGACTCCATGTCGTGTCCGCGAACGTGCTCACCGGAGGCGGCGCGCACTCGGGCGGACAGGAGTTCAGGTTCGCGAGCACCGGCAAGACGGGCGGCGCGACCTTTCGGTTCCGCACCCTGCCCATTGGGTAGGGCCCATTGGGCAGGGCCCACAGGGTAGGAGCGCCCTCCCGAGGTGATCAGGAGGTGGACACCACCCAGATCCAGTTGCCGTCCGGGTCGTTGATCGCGAACATCGCGGGGACCGGGCCCCCGGCCGGCATCTCGTTGGAGATCGCGATGCCGCCCGCCGTGAGGCGCTCCTTCTCCGCGGCGAGATCGGCCGTCTCGATCCCGACCGAGCCGCCGCCGGGCTGCCCGCCCATCGGCGGGTTCAGCGCCAGGCGCGCGGTCGAACCGGCAGGGGCGACTTCGACCCAGCGGCCGGCGTTCTCGCCCTCTCCCCACGAGACGTCGGAGCGGATCTCCCAGCCCAGCGTTCCGGTGTAGAACGCGACTGCGGCATCCTGGTCCGCGACCGTGAACATCGCGACGGCGATGGTGATGTCGTTGCTCATCGCTCGAGTGTCCCATCGGGCGCGAGCAGGCACAACGGGTGCCCGGGTTCTCCGGATCCGGGCGCCGCGGCGAGGACTAGAATCCGGGGCGTGGGCACCATCTATTACGGCGGGTCAGCCACCCCGATCCATATCGAAGATCGCGCCCTGGCGCACCTGAAGGTCGTGATCGCCACGAAGCTCCGCCGCGGCGAGAGCTTCACCCTGTCGTGGCGCCACCCCGACGACCAGCCGCGCGGCCGTTCGACGATCTGGCTGCATCCGTCGATCCCCCTCCGCTTCGTGTTCGACGAGCCGGAGGCGCCGCGGCTGAACCGCCAGTTCATCGAGGATCTGGCGAACTCGGCCAACACGTCCGGCGGCATCATGCTGGTCGCCGAGCAGATCGACTCCGAGCCGGTCAGGATCCCGGACCAGTCGCCGCAGCTGGTGGAGATCGCCACGGAAGAGTCCGCCGAGTCCTCGGCGGAGTGAACGGCGCGGGGCCCGTGTCACGGCGCGGCGGGTGAACTCCGCCTCGTCATCGCGGTCGCGCCGATCGCGACGTACAGGGCCGCGGCCGCGACGAATCCGACCGACATGAGGAAAGACAGCCACCCGCTGTCCGTCAGCATCGTCCCCACCCCGACGAGGAACGTCAGGATGATGACGATGAAGGCCCAGAGCGCCGCGCGCTGAGCGAGACCGTCGCGCCGGGCGACCAGCCACACCCGCACGGCCACGACGATGAGGCCGATGCCGACGAGCGCGTGCAGACCGAGGACGATGCCGGCGACGACGCGCCCGGCTCCGGTGTTCTGCTGCGGGGTGCCGATGAGGTTCGCTCCCATTCCGAGCAGGAACTGCACGGCCAGCGCGCTGAGCGCTTCGCGGGATCGACGGGTGAGGTCTTGGGATGATTTCGTCGGCGTGGACATGGGGCACTCCGTTTCGTTGGATGCATCGCACCTTCACCCCCAGTCTCTTCCCCTGCGGGCGTCCTGTCAGGAGGCCGCCGGAGTAGCCGGGCGTACTCTGCCCGGAGTAGGACGAGCCCGCCGCCCCCGGCGGTGGCAGGCTGGTGTCATGCGCATCGTGGTGACGGGTTCGTCGGGAAAGCTCGGTTCGGTCGTCGTGCGGGAGCTTCGCGAACGCGGGCATGAGGTGATCGGGCTCGACGTGGTGGGTGAGCGCGGACCCGGATTCGTGCAGGTCGATCTGTCGGACTACGGCCAGGTCATCGACGCCCTGACGAGCGTCGGCGACCGGCACGACGGGTTCGACGCCGTCGCGCACCTCGCGGCGATCCCGGCGCCCGGCATCCGCTCCGACGTCGCGACCTTCCACAACAACATGGTCGTGACCTTCAATGTGCTGTGGGCGGCGGTGCGGTCGGGCATCCGCCGCATCGCCTACGCGTCGAGCGAGACGGTGCTCGGCCTGCCATTCGACGTTCCCCCGCCCTATGTGCCGGTCGACGAGGAGTATCCGCCGCGCCCCGAGAGCGTGTACTCGCTCGTCAAGGTGCTCGAGGAGCGCCTGGCGACCGAACTGGTGCGGTGGCGTCCCGACCTGTCGATCTCGGCGCTGCGGTTCTCGAACGTCATGTGGCCGGAGGACTACGCGGCGTTCCCGTCGTACGACGCCGACCCCCGCGCGCGCAAATGGAACCTGTGGGGGTACATCGACGCGCGCGACGGGGCTCAGGCCGTGGAGCGTGCGCTGGAGGCCGCGATCCCCGGCTTCGAGGCGTACATCATCGCGGCCGCCGACACCGTGATGTCCCGCCCGAACGACGAGCTGCTCGCCGAGGTCTTCCCCGAGGTGCTGCGCCACGCCGCCATCGGCGAGCACACGACGCTGCTCGGCATCGAGAAGGCGCGGCGGATGCTCGGGTACGAACCGCAGCACACCTGGCGTCGCTGACGGGCGGCGCGGCGGATCGGGCGCGCCCTCGGGGACGCAAACCGGTTCGCCGTCGGCGGAAGACCGCGGGGTGGGTTCCGAAGGCCGACCCATCTGGTGTGGACTGGGGCCATGCGCGTGCGCCGGGTGGTTGTCGACTCCCTCGTCATCGCGGTTGCGGCGGCGGGGGCGATCGCCGTGTCGCTGTGGCTGACGCCGATGCAGGAGGTGTCGACCGCGGGGCAGACCGTGGAGGTGGGGGTGACCGCGCCGACCTGGAGCGTGTCCGGCCCCGGTCAGCTGGATCTGTTCGGGCAGTCCCTGCCCACGACGGTGCAGTTCGAGGGGCCGATCCGGCCCCGGCTCGCACTGACGCACATCACGCTGTCCGAGCAGCTCAGCCAGTTCGCCGCGACGAAGGACGCCACGGCCACGCTCGAGGATGCCGTCGTCGGCGGATGGCGGCGCTTCTTCGTGTGGCAGGCGGTGATCGTCGCCGTCGGCGCCCTCGTGCTCTCCGGCGCCGCCGCGGGATGGATGCGGCACGGCTGGCGGGAGACGGTCATCCTGCTCTCCGGCACCCTCGTGCTCGCGCTCGCCGTCGACCTCGGCGGCGTCATGGTGACCGCCTACAGCGTGCCCGCGAAACTCGCCGGGATCAGTTCACTGCAGGACCTCGTCGGCGGGTCGCGGCCCCCGACGCTGCGCCCGGCGCCCACGAGCCCGGCCGATGCGATCCAGAACGTCGTCGTGGTCGGCGACTCCACCGCCGCGGGGCTCGGCAACCGGCACGTGGTGCACGGCACCGTGAACGACAAGGCGTGCGGACGCAGCCAGGACGCGTTCGCCGTCGACCTCGCCCAGGTGAACGGCTGGACGGTGACCAACCTCGCCTGCCGCGGGGCGACGATCCGCAGCGGGCTGCTGGGGCCGCAGCTCGCCGGAGGCCGCACGATCGCGGCACAGCTGAAGTCGCCGGCCGTCGCGAAGGCGCAGGTGGTCATCGTGAGCATCGGCGCCAACGACGTGCAGTGGACGTCGATGCTGGAGCTGTGCGCGGTGGCGGCATCCTGCTCGGACAACGCCGAGCAGGCCTTCTTCCAGCAGCAGCTGGCCGGGTTCAGCAGCGACTACCTGCAGCTGCTCGACGAGCTGCAGCTGCTGCCGTCGCATCCCCTCGTCGTCATCAACCTGTACTACGACCCCGTTCCGGGCAGTGTCGGGTGCCTGGCGAAGCAGGGCCTCACCCCCGACAAGCAGACGACCCTGCAGGGCGATCTCGACGCCCTGAACACGATCCTCGCCGAGGGGGCGAAGACCGCCGACTTCCTCACCGCGGGGCCGGACTTCACCGGCCACGGGCTGTGCGACGCCCTCCCGTATGTGCAGGGGGTGACGGACATCGCCCCGTTCCACCCGACGCCGAGCGGCGCGCTGGCCATCGCCCTCGCCGACGAGCACGCGCTCCGGCTGCGCTGAGCCGCGCCGGGCGGCCGGGTTCAGTCGGGATGCCGGCTGTGGTCGGCGACGTCCGGCTCCGCGCGCAGGGCGTCGGCAATCTCCTCCTCCGGACGCGGGGCGACGTTCTCGTCGTCCTCGAGTTCCGGCACGGTGGGCTCATCCGGCCCGGGAACGTGGTCGTGGCCCGAGACGCTGCTGCTGCTCGACGACATGGCTGCTCCTTCGGAGGGTGTCACTCCACACCGTACTCGCGGGGGCATCCGTGCGGATGCCCCCGCGTCAGCTCCGCAGCGCCGGCTCCGTCTGCGCGAGGCGCAGCCAGGTGTCCACCACCGTGTCGGGGTTGAGGGAGACCGACTCGATGCCCTGCTCGACGAGCCACTCCGCGAGGTCGGGGTGGTCGCTCGGGCCCTGCCCGCAGATGCCGACGTACTTGTCGCGGCGGCGGCACGCCTCGATCGCCATCGACAGCAGCTTCAGCACCGCGGGGTCGCGCTCGTCGAACGTGCCGGCGACCAGCGAGCTGTCGCGGTCGAGGCCCAGGGTCAGCTGGGTCATGTCGTTCGAGCCGATCGAGAAACCGTCGAAGTGGTCTAGGTAGTCGTCGGCCAGAAGCGCATTGGTGGGCACCTCGCACATCATGACGACCTTCAGGGCGTTCTCGCCGCGGCGCAGGCCGTTCTCGGCGAGCAGCTGCACGACCGCCTCGCCCTCGGCGACGGTGCGCACGAAGGGCACCATGACCTGCACGTTCGTGAAGCCCATCTCGTCGCGCACGAACTTGAGGGCCTCGCACTCCATCTCGAAGCACTCCCGGAAGTCGGGGGAGACGTAGCGGGATGCGCCGCGGTACCCGATCATCGGGTTCTCCTCATCGGGCTCGTAGCGCTCGCCGCCGATCAGGTTCGCGTACTCGTTCGACTTGAAGTCGCTCATGCGCACGATGACGGGCTCCGGGGCGAACGCGGCCGCGATCATCGAGACGCCCTCGACGACGCGCTGCACGAAGTAGTCGCGCGGCGACGCGTAGGCGGCGATGCGGTCGGCGACATCCTCGCGCAGCTCGTCCGGGAGGCTCTCGAACTCGAGCAGCGCGCGGGGGTGGATGCCGATCTGCCGGTTGATGATGAACTCGAGGCGGGCGAGTCCCACGCCGCGATGCGGTAGGCGCGAGAACGAGAACGCCTGGTCGGGCGTGCCGACGTTCATCATGATCTTGACCGGGGCTTCGGGCATCTTGTCGAGGTGGGTCTCGTCCTCGGTGAAGTCCAGGATGCCCTCGTACACGAAGCCGGTGTCGCCCTCGGCGCACGAGACCGTGACCGGCTGCCCGTCGCGCAGGGTGCGCGTCGCGTCGCCGGTGCCGACGACGGCGGGGATGCCGAGCTCGCGGGCGATGATCGCGGCGTGGCAGGTGCGCCCGCCGCGGTTGGTGACGATCGCGGCGGCGCGCTTCATGATCGGCTCCCAGTCCGGGTCGGTCATGTCCGCGACGAGCACGTCGCCGGTCTGGAACTGGCTCATCTGCGCGATGTCGGTGAGCACGCGCACGGGGCCCGCGCCGATGCGCTGGCCGATCGCCCGGCCGGATGCCGCCACGGTGCCCTGCTCGTTCAGCCGGAAGCGCCGGATGACGTTGGCGGACGCGCGCGAGACGACGGTCTCGGGGCGGGCCTGCACGATGTAGAGGGTGCCGTCGACGCCGTCCTTCGCCCACTCGATGTCCATCGCGCGCCCGTAGTGCTCCTCGATGACGAGGGCGTGGCGGGCGAGTTCCTCGAGCTCGGCGTCCGTGATCGAGAACTGTGCGCGGTCCTCGGCGGGAACGTCGACGAACGCGGTGCTGGCGCCCGCCTCCAGGCTGTCGGTGTAGCGCATCGCGATCGCCTTCTCGCCGACGGCGCGCTTGAGCACGGCGGGACGGCCGGCGCGGAGGGCCGGCTTCGAGACGTAGAACTCGTCCGGGTTCACGGCGCCCTGCACCACCGCCTCGCCGAGCCCGTACGAGCTCGTCACGAACACGGCCTGGTCGAAGCCCGACTCGGTGTCGACGGTGAACATCACGCCGGAGGCGCCGACATCCGACCGCACCATCCGCTGCACGCCGGCCGACAGCGCGACCTCGTCGTGCGCGAATCCGTGGTGCACGCGGTACGCGATCGCCCGGTCGTTGTACAGGGAGGCGTACACGCTGCGGATCGCGGCGAGCACGTTGTCGATGCCGCCCACGTTCAGGAACGTCTCCTGCTGGCCCGCGAACGAGGCATCCGGAAGATCCTCCGCGGTGGCCGACGAGCGCACCGCCCATGTGACGGTCTCGGGCTCGGCATCCGTCGCGACCAGGCGGTCGAACGCCTCGCGGATGTCGCGCTCGAGGTCGTCGGGGATCGGGTGCGCCTCGATCCAGGCGCGGATCTCGGCGCCGACATGGGCGAGCTGCGTCACGTCCGCGACATCCAGACCGGCGATCGCGTCGCTGATGCGTCCGCGCAGGTCGTCATGGGCGAGGAACCGGCGGTACGCCTCCGCGGTCGTCGCGAAGCCGCGCGGCACGCGCACCCCGAGACCGGTGAGATTCGAGACCATTTCGCCGAGCGAGGCGTTCTTGCCGCCGACCTGAGGCAGGTCGGACATGCCGAGCTCGTCGAACCAGAGGATGTTGCTCATGGGGTTCTCCTTCGTGGGGCTGGTCAGGGGCGGAGCCTGAGGGTCTGCAGGATCACCGCGGACATCTCCTCCACGCTCTTCGTGGAGGAGTTGAGGAAGGGCACGCGATTGCGCCGGTAGAGGTCTTC
>NZ_DATEJS010000257.1:0-8165 GCF_035277845.1 Microbacterium sp. | reverse complement strand
CGTCGAAGAGGGCCAGGAGGTCGTCAAGGGCGACCTGGTCGTCGTGCTCGAGGCCATGAAGATGGAGCAGCCCATCCAGGCCCACAAGGACGGCGTCATCGGCGCGATCAACGCCGAGCCCGGCACCACGGTGTCCGCCGGTCACCAACTGCTGACGATCTCCTAGCCCGCGGAGTCGCGCCATCCGGCGCTCCGTGCGTTTCGGCTCGCTGCGCTCGCTCAACGACCGGGGGTGTGTGCGTCCCCTCGGTCGCCGAGCGAGGAGCGCAGCGACGAGAGCCCCTGCGCTACATGCGTTTCGGCTCGCTCCGCTCGCTCAACGACCGGGGGGTGGTGTGTGTCCGTCCCCCGGTCGTTGAGCGAGGAGCGCAGCGACGAGACGAAACGCAGCGACCCCGACGGAAGGGTGCGCGTGGGCTCGCCGACTCGGAGAACCCGGCCGAATTCGGACCGGGATGCCGGATCCGCCCGAACCAGCCGCGGTTCTCCGAAAATCCGTCCGGCGGCCCGGCCGCGCACGCGAGGTCCGCGCGCCATACGCGTTTCGGCTCGCTGCGCTCGCTCAACGACCGAGGGGGTGTGAGTGTCTCCCGGTCGTTGAGCGAGGAGCGCAGCGACGAGACGAAACGCGGCGGCCCGACGGGCGGGTCAGTCGTGATCGTGGCCGGCCTTCTCGACCAGGTGCATGCCGCGCATGGCGTCCATGATCGTGCCGGTGAGCGAGGGGTAGACGGCGAAGGTGCGCGACATCTGGTCGACCGTGAGGCGGCGCTCGATGGCGATCGCGATCGGCAGGATCAGCTCGGATGCCTTCGGTGCCACGATCACGCCGCCGATCACGGTGCCGCTGCCGCGCCGCGCGAGGAGCTTCACGAAGCCGTCGGTGATGCCCATCATCTTCGCGCGCGGGTTCGCGGCGAGCGGCACCTTGAGCACGACGCCGTCGGCGACGCCGTCGATGACGTCCTGCTCCTGCCAGCCGACCGTGGCGATCTCGGGCGCGGTGAAGATGTTCGACGTGATCTTGCGCTTGTCGATCGGGATGGCCGAGTCGCCGAGCGCGTGGAAGATGGCGACGCGCCCCTGCATGAACGCGACGGATGCCAGCGGGTAGAAGGTGGTGCAGTCGCCGGCCGCGTAGATGTTCGGCACGGAGGTGCGCGCCACGCCGTTGACCTGGATGTGACCGGACGGGGTCAACTGCACGCCGGCATCCTCGAGGCCGAGCCCCTGCGTGTTCGGGATGGACCCGACCGCCATCAGGCAGTGGCTGCCGGTGAGCACCGTGCCGTCGCCGAGGGTGACCCGCACGCCGTCACCCGTGTTCTCCACGCTGTCGGCGCGCGACTTCGACATGACGGTCATGCCGCCGCGGGTGAAGACGTCCTCCAGCACGGCGGCGGCGTCGGCATCCTGCCCCGGCAGCACCTGATCGCGGCTGGAGACCAGTGTCACCTTCGCGCCCAGGTTCATGTAGGCGCCCGCGAACTCGGCGCCGGTGACGCCGGACCCGACCACGATGAGGTGCTCGGGGAGCTTCTTCATGTTGTACAGCTGCGTCCAGGTGAGCACCCGCTCCCCGTCGGGCTTGGCGGTGGGCAGCTCCCGCGGGGATGCCCCCACCGAGATCACGATCGTGTCCGCCTCGATGCGCTCGAAATCCGTGCCGCCCGGCGCGGTCGAGACGACGACCGCGTTGCGGCCCTCGAGGCGACCGTGCCCGGAGATGATGCGCACGCCCGCCCCGAGCAGCGCCTGGTGCATGTCCTCGGACTGCTGCCGGGCCAGGGACAGCAGCCGGTGGTTGACCGCCGCGAGGTTGATCGCGACCTCGGGGCGCAGCGGCTTGTCGCGGTCGTCGTGCGCGAACAGCTGCACGCCCAGATCACTCGCCTGCGCGATCGCCACCGCGGCATCCGCCGTCGCGATGAGGCTCTTCGAAGGCACGACGTCGGTGATGACCGCCGACCCGCCGATGCCGACCCGCTCCACCAGCGTCACCTTTGCCCCCAGCTGGGCGGCGGCGAGCGCCGCCTCGTATCCGCCGGGGCCGCCGCCGATGATGGCGACGCTCTGCGAGAGAAGGAAGCTTTCAGACATGGCTCCCATTCTCTCGTGCAACGCGGCCCGCCTCGTGCACCCTCACGCCGGGCCGCCCGCGGCCTCTAGGGTTGGACCCATGTCCGACAACCTCGCCAATCCGCTCGACGACCCCGCGGCCTCTCCGTTCGAGATCGCGGCGGCCGCGGCATCCGACATCGCCCGCCTCACCGGCGTCGACCGCCACGACATCGCACTCACGCTCGGCAGCGGCTGGGGCAAGGCTGCGGACCTCCTCGGCGAGACCGTCGCGACCATCCCCGCACCCGAGGTGACGGGGTTCACGAAGTCCGCCGTCGAGGGCCACGCCGGGACGCTGCGGAGCATCCGCACCACGGACGGCCGGCACGTGCTCGTCATCGGCGCCCGCACCCACTTCTACGAGCGCCACGGCGTGCGCCGAGTCGTGCACAGCGTGCGCACCGCGGCCGCCGCGGGCGCGAAGACCATGGTGCTCACCAACGGCGCGGGCGGCATCAAGGAGACGTGGACGGCCGGCACCCCGGTGCTGATCAGCGACCACATCAACCTCACCGCGGCCTCCCCGCTCGAAGGCGCGACGTTCGTGGACCTCACCGACCTGTACTCGTCGCGGCTGCGGGCGATCGCCCGCGAGGTCGACCCCACGCTCGACGAGGGCGTCTACTGCCAGTTCACCGGCCCGCACTACGAGACGCCGGCCGAGGTGCAGATGGCCAAGGCCATCGGCGGGCACATCGTGGGGATGTCGACCGCGCTCGAAGCGATCGCCGCACGCCAGGCGGGCATGGAGGTGCTGGGCTTCTCGCTGATCACGAACCTCGCCGCCGGCATCCAGAAGACCCCGCTCAGCCACGCCGAGGTGATCGAGGCCGGCCAGCTGGCCGAGCCGGTGATCACGAAGCTCCTGGCCGAGGTGGTCGGGCGACTGTGAGCGCCATGGACGAGGTGGTGGCGCGCGCGCAGGCCTGGCTCGACCAGGACCCGGACGAGCAGACCCGCGGGGAGCTGGCAGCGCTCCTCGAGCGCTCGCAGCGCGGCGACGGGGATGCCGAGGACGAACTGGCCGACCGTTTCGCCGGCCGCCTGGAGTTCGGCACGGCCGGGCTCCGCGGCGAGCTGGGCGCGGGGAGCGCCCGCATGAACCGGGTGCTCGTCGCCCAGGCCGCGGCGGGCCTCGCCGCCTACCTGCGCGAGAACGCCGGCCCCGGCGCCACGCCCTTGGTCGTCGTCGGCTACGACGGGCGCCGCAACTCCCGCGTGTTCGCCGAGGATTCCGCGGAGCTGTTCGCCGGCGCAGGTCTCGACGCCGTGCTGCTGCCGCGCCTGCTGCCGACGCCGGTGCTCGCCTTCGCGGTGCGGCATCTGGATGCCGCCGCCGGCGTCATGGTCACGGCGTCCCACAACCCGCCGAACGACAACGGCTACAAGGTGTACCTGGGCGGGCCGGATGCCGGCTCGCAGATCGTGTCGCCCGCCGACGCGGAGATCGCCGCGCACATCGAACGGGTGGCCGAGGCGGGCCCGATCGGGGACCTGCCGCGCTCCACGGAGTACGAGGTCGCGCCGGAGTCGCTCGTGGACGCCTACGTCGCCGCGACCGCCGCGGTCGGCCCGGCTCCCGCGAGCGCCGCCGAGCTGAACTGGACCTACACGGCCATGCACGGCGTCGGGTGGGAGACGACAGCCCGCGTGCTGGAGACCGCCGGGTACCCCGCCCCGACCACCGTGGCCGCACAGATCGAGCCCGACGGCGCGTTCCCCACCGTCTCGTTCCCGAACCCCGAGGAGCCGGGGGCGATGGACCTGGCGTTCGCGACCGCCCGCGAGACGGGCGCCGAGTTCATCATCGCGAACGATCCGGATGCCGACCGGCTCGCCGTCGCGATCCCCGACCCGGGCGCGGAGGCCGGCTACCGCCGCCTCACCGGCAACCAGGTCGGCCTGCTGCTGGGGTGGCGCGCGGCGCGGCTGGCCGTGACCGACGGCCTGTCGGCATCCCTCGCCTGCTCGGTGGTCTCCTCCCCCGGCCTGCAGGTCATCGCGGAGCGGTACGGACTGGACTTCCACGCCACGTTGACCGGCTTCAAGTGGATCTCGCGCGCCCCGGGGCTGGTGTACGGCTTCGAGGAGGCGCTCGGCTATCTCGTGAACCCGGACACGGTGCGCGACAAGGACGGGATCTCCGCGGCGGTCGCGCTTCTGCAGATCGCCGGCGAGGCGCGCGGCCGCGGGATGACCCTCGCGGACGTGATCGCGGCCTTCGACGCCGAGTTCGGCTTCTTCGCGAGCGATCAGGTGTCGATCCGCGTGGACGACCTCACGATCATCGAGCGGATCATGGCGGCCCTGCGCGCCGAGCACCCGACCGCGCTCGGTCAGGTGGCCGTGGCCTCCGTCGACGACCTGCTCGGCGGCTCGGGCGAGGTGCCCGCGGCCGACGTGCTGCGCATGAACCTCGAGGACGGCTCACGCGTGATCGTGCGCCCGTCGGGCACGGAGCCGAAGCTGAAGGCCTACCTCGATGTGCGGGGGGATGACGGGCCGGATGCCGCCGCGCGCCTGGCCGCGCTGCGGGATGCCGTCGAGCAGCTGCTTGCGAGCGTGCAGTGAGCGCCGCGCCGTTCGCCGCGCCCGTCGTGCTCGAGGACGAGCACGTGCGGCTGGAGCCGCTGTCGCTCGCGCACGCGGACGACCTGGCGGTCGCCGCGGAGGGACTCGAGCACACCTGGTACACCTCGGTGCCACGGCCCGACGAGGTGGCATCCGACATCGAGCGGCGGCTCGACAATGCCGCGCGCGGTGCGATGAACCCGTTCGCGGTGCGGCGCCGCGCCGACGGCCGCGTCGTCGGGCAGACCACCCTCCTGAACATCGACCAGCCGAACCGGCACGTCGAGATCGGCGCCACGTGGCTCGCACCGTCGGCGCAGCGCACCGCGGTGAACACGTCCGCCAAGCTGCTGCTGCTCGGGCACGCGTTCGAGACGTGCGAGGCGATCGCGGTCGAATTCCGGACGCACTGGCACAACCGGCAGTCGCGCGCGGCGATCGCGCGCCTGGGCGCCAAGCAGGACGGCGTGCTGCGCAGCCATCAGCTCGGACGCGACGGGACCCTCCGGGACACCGTGGTGTTCTCGATCATCGCGGCCGAATGGCCCGCCGTGCGTCTGGGGCTGCGGGAGCGCCTGGCCCGGGGCTGAGCACCGCGGCGCCGCTCAGCCGTCGATGACGGCGACCAGCTCGTCGAGGAACGAGGTGAAGTCCGTTCCCGCGCGGACGACCCGCTGCACGGACTCCCGCTCGCTGAACACCTCGACGAACGGCTCGAAGACCGTCTGGAACGCCTCCCGGTCCGCCTCGGAGAACGCGACCATCGCGACCACCTGCACCCGTCCGTCGCCCCACGGGATGGACGGATCGGCGATGCCGACGGCGATCGCGGTGCGGGTGGCGGTCATCGACAGCGCATGCGGCACCGCCAGCGCATCGGTGAACGCCGTCGAGGAGAGTTCCTCGCGCTCGATGGTCCGGGTGATGTAGTCCTCGTCGATGACACCCTGCGCGACCAGAGGCGCTCCCAGCATCCGGATGATCTCCGCTTCGCCGACCGGCTCGAGCCCGCGCACGAACGCCGACGCGTCGACGTACCGCTCGAGCTCGCTGCGCAGCCGCGCGAGCCGCCGGGCCCGCCTGAGACGGCCCGCCGCGGCCTGCACGTGCTCGATGTCGGCGTCGGTGAGGAACGGCTGCACCCGCACGATCCGCTCGCTCGGCGTCACCGGGTCGATCGTCGTGAGCACGAGGTCGGTGTCGATCGCGGCCCAGTCCGGGTCTCCGCGGGTCTCGACGGCGACCACCTCGATCGCCCGCCCGAGGGACCGGTCGACGCTCGAGCGCAGCAGCGACGAGAGCTCGTAGTAGCCCGGGCACACGATCGTCGCGGTCAGCAGCTGCGAGCCGCTGCGGCGGCGCTCCAGCTGCTCGCCGACGTGCATGGCGACGTACGCGATCTCGTCGTCCGCGACCTCGTCGACGATCGCGGTGCCGAACCGCTCCTGCAGGCGGGTGGTGATGAACACCGCCACCTCGAAGAGCATGGGGTACGTCGACTTCAGCGAGCGGGTGAGCGGGTTGCGCGACCAGGCCCGCTCGCGGGCGCGCCGCTGGAGGTTGTCGACGTGCAGGGCAAGGCGCAGGATGAAGCCGTCGTCCTCGATGTCGACGAGGAACTCGGATGCCGCGGCCGCGACGGCCTCGCGCACCGCCTGCTCGGTCTCGGGCGACGGTCGAGCCGGTTCGGTCGCGCTGGGGGCAACCACCCGCGTGAGCACCAGCGTCGCGAGGTGCCGGAGGTCCCCCGCACCCAGCCGCACGCCGAGGCGCTCCTGGACGAGCCGGTCGATGATCCCGCCGACATCGTCGGTCGCGGCCGACGCCGGGCCGTCCACCCCTTCGAGGGGCCGCCCCTGGTCCACGCGGTCGGCGGCGATCGCGATGTGCATCACGACATCGGCGATGCTGTACTCGTTGACGAAGTAGCCGAGCCGGCCGAGTTCGGCGGCGAGCTCCGCCTTGAACGGCCCGAAGGCCCGGGCGCCGAGCGAGTCCGCGCCGAGGGTGCGGCGCATCGCCTCCAGGTCGAACGACCCGGCGTCGACCTCGTCGTGCGCGAGACGGCTGAGCAGCCGCCGCTGGGCGAGCTCCGTGCCCCGCAGGCGGGCCCGCGATGCGGAGCGCTCCAGGGCCAGTTCGGTGCCGCTGAGCAACCCCCGCACGCGGGACAGATCCGCCTCGAGCGTGGCGTCGCTCACGTGCAGCCGCTCGGCGGCCTCGTACACGTCGATCCCGCCGGGCTCGTCCAGCAGCGCCCGCACCAGGGTGTGCAGGCGATCGCGCGGGGTGCCGGCATCCGACGTCGCGCGCGCCGCCGCGGCCGCGGACGGGCCTGCCCGGTAGCCCTGCGGCCCGGACTCGATCGCCGGCGTCCCGGGGACACGGGAGTTCACCGCGGTGACGTACGAGCGGACGCTGCGCGGCGTGACCCCGAGCGCGTCGGCGAGAGTCGCGGCGGTGATCCAATCGCCGTCGCGAACGAGCAGCGTCAGCAGGCGATCCTGTCTGGCTCGGGTCACGTCCGTCCTCTGTGCTCGCTGCGCCAGGCCGTCTTCGGCCGCCCGTCTTCCGTGCCGGGCGCGCTCCCAGTGTGACATGCGCACTGCGCCCGCGGGCCGCACCGACGGCCTCGGATTGTTGCCGCCCCGGCGGAAAGACCTCTGTTTGCCGGGCCTGCCGTGTGCTCGCGAAGATCGTCGCAGGAGGACGATCGATGAAGATCCTGGTGGTGTGCGGCGCAGGCGCCTCGAGCACCTTCGTGGCCCAGCGGCTGCGGCGCGCGGCGCAGGCCGACGGCTTCGACTGCTCGGCGGTGGCGACGACGCTCCCCTCGCTGCCGATCGATCTGGACTCCACCGACCTCGTGCTCATCGGCCCGCATCTGCACGGCCGGCACGAGCAGATCCGTCACGATGCCGCCGCCCACGGCGCCGGCGTCCTGCTGCTGCCCGGCGACATCTTCACCGACCTGGACGGCTCCCGCACGCTCGCCCTCGTGCGCGGCGCCGCCGCTTCGACCCGCCCCGTCTCGAGAGAGGACCTGACATGACCCAGGCCACCAGAACCGTCCGCATCGGCTCCGCGCACGGGCTGCACGCGCGCCCGGCGAAGCTGTTCGCCCAGGCCGCGAAGGAGGCCGGCGTGCCGGTGACGATCGCGAAGGACGGGGGCACCCCCGCCAACGCCGCCAGCATCCTCGCGGTGATCGCGCTCGGCATCGACCAGGGCGACGAGATCACGCTCGCCGCCGACGGCGACGAGGCCGACCGCGTTCTCGACTCGCTCAGCGAGATGCTCGCCACCGACCACGACGCGTAAGGAGGGGACGTGACCGACACCATGGACGCACCCGTGCAGCTGCGCGGCGTCGGCATCGGGCTCGGCGTCGCCCAGGGTCCGGTCGCCCGCATGGCCGAGCCGCTGCCCGCACCCGCCGACGTCCCCAGCGCCCTCGGCATCGAGGCCGAGAC
>NZ_DATEJS010000256.1:0-14448 GCF_035277845.1 Microbacterium sp. | reverse complement strand
GTCACACCGAACGGCACCAACGTCATCGCCTCCCGCGCCGAGGCGTGGCTCGACATCCGCGCCGCCGCCGACGACGACGTGCGCGCCCAGCTGGCCGACACGCTCGCCCGCGTCGAGGCGGTCGTGGGCGCCGAGGGCTGCACGCTCACGGTGTTCGAGGAGTCGTTCTCGCCGATCGTGGCGTTCGAGCCGGAGCTCACCGACCGGATCGCCGCGATCCTCGGCGACGTGCCCGCGATCCCGACCGGGGCCGGGCACGACGCCGGCATCCTCGCCCCGCACGTGCCGACCGCCATGATCTTCGTGCGCAACCCGTCCGGCGTCTCGCACGCCCCCGGTGAGGGCGCGCGCGACGAGGACTGCGAGATCGGGGCCGGGGCCCTGGCAGACGTGCTGCGCGATCTCGCGGGAGCGGCCGCATGACCGCGTTCCACTGCGCCCAGGCGCTCGTCGGCGGCGAGTTCGTCCCCGGTGTGCGCATCGAGACCGACGGGGATGCCATCCGCGCGCTCGACGTGCGCGCCGACGCCCAGCCGGGCGACGTGCGCCTGACCGCGGTCGTCCCCGGGTTCGAGAACGCGCACTCGCACGCCTTCCACCGCAACCTCCGCGGGCACACCCACGCCGGTGGCGGGGACTTCTGGCAGTGGCGCACGCGCATGTACGCCGAAGCGGCCGCGCTCACGCCGGACGGCTACCGCGAACTCGCGACGCGCGTGTTCACCGAGATGCGGGATGCCGGTTACACCTCGGTCAGCGAGTTCCACTACGTGCACCATCGGCCGGACGGCACGCCGTATCCCGCGCACGACATGGAGATCGGGCTCGCCGAGGCGGCCGCGGCCGCCGGCATCCGTCTGGTGCTGCTGGACACGCTCTACCTGCGCGGAGGAGTCGGCGCGCCGCTCGCGCCGGAACAGCAGCGTTTCGGCGACGGCGACGTGCATGCCTGGCTTGCGCGCTGGCACGCGCTGCGCGCGGCTCTCGCCCCCTATCCGCTGACGACGCTCGGCGCGGCCGTGCACTCGGTACGGGCCGTCGAGCCGGCCGATCTGTCGGCGGTCGCCGCAGGGCTGCCGGCGGACATGCCGCTGCACGTGCACGTCTCGGAGCAGCCCGCGGAGAACGAGCAGTGCCTCGCCGCGCACGGGGTGACGCCGACCGCCCTGCTCGCCGCCCACGGTCTCGTCACGGCGCGTCTGTCGGCCGTGCACGCCACCCACCTCACCGACCTGGACATCCGCCTGCTCGGAACCGCCGGAGCCACGATCGTGATGTGCCCGACCACGGAGGCCGACCTCGGCGACGGCATCGGCCCCGCGCCGGAGCTGCTCGCCGCCGGTGCGCGCCTCGCGATCGGCTCGGACCAGAACGCGACGATCGACCCGTGGGAGGAGACCGCCCGGCTCGAGCTGGACCAGCGCCTGCGCCTGCAGCGCCGCGGGATCTTCACCCCGGCGCAGCTGTGGTGTGCCGGTTCCGGCACGGACGGATTCCGGATCGGCCGTCCCTTCGACGCTGTCGAGGTCGACCTGGGCACCACCCGCACCGCCGGCGCGGACCCGGTGCAGCTGCCCCTCGTCGCGCGCTCCGGTGACGTGACGGCGACGATCGTGGCGGGCCGCCTCACCCGCCCGGAGAGGTGAGTCCATGCTGATCACGAACATCGGCGAGCTGACCACGAACGTCCCGGCCGGCGACGACCGGTCCGGGACGCTGAAGGATGCCGCGATCCTCATCGAGGACGGCCGGATCGCCTGGGTCGGCCGCGCCGCCGAGGCGCCGGTGCATCCCGACACCGTCGACGCACGCGGGCACGCCGTCATCCCCGGCTTCGTCGACAGCCACAGCCACTTGATCTTCGCGGGCGATCGCGCGGACGAGTTCGAGGCGCGGATGACCGGCGTGCCGTATGCCGCGGGAGGCATACGTCGCACCGTGACCGCGACGCGCGCGGCGTCGGACGACGATCTGCGTGCGCGGCTGGCCGACCACGTGGCGGAGGCGGCACGTCAGGGCACGACCACCCTCGAGGTCAAGACCGGCTACGGGCTGACCGTGCACGACGAGGAGCGCGGCGCGCGCATCGCCGCGGAGGTCACCCCCGAGGTGACATACCTCGGCGCCCACGTCGTGCCGGCCGAGTACGCGGACGCGCGCGACGAGTACGTGGACCTGGTGACCGGCCCGATGCTCCGGGCCGCCGCACCGCACGCCAAGTACATCGACGTGTTCTGCGAGCGCGGCGCGTTCACCGCGGACGAGGCCCGCCGCGTCCTCGCCGCCGGCATCGCAGCGGGCCTGATCCCGCGCATGCACGGCAACCAGCTCGGCCCCGGCGAGGGCGTGCAGGTCGCCGTCGAGATGGGGGCGGCATCCGTCGACCACTGCACGTATCTGAGCGATGAGGATGTCGCGGCGCTGGCCGGCTCCGACACGGTGGCGACCCTGCTTCCCGGCGTCGAGTTCTCCACCCGGCATCCGTATCCCGACGCGCGCCGTCTCATCGACGCGGGCGCGACCGTCGCGATCGCCTGCGACTGCAACCCGGGCTCGTGCTACACGAACTCGATGCCCCTGATGGTCGCCCTGGCGGTGCGCGAGATGAGGATGACCCCGGCCGAAGCCGTCTGGGCGGCGACCGCCGGCGGGGCCCGGGCGCTGCGCCGCGACGACATCGGCGTGATCGCGCCCGGCAAGCGCGCCGACCTCGTGATGCTGGACGCCCCCACGCGCGTGCACCTGGCCTACCGCCCCGGCGTGCCGATCATCGAGCGCGTCTACAAGGACGGCATCCGGGTCGCCTGACGCGCCCCCCTGCTCGTTGACTTGCCCTGGATGTACGGCGCGCGCGGCGTGTCGCGTACATCCAGGGCAAGTCAACGAGGCGCAGCGGGGCCGGATGGGCCGCTGGAGCGGGCGGGGCGGCGGGGACTAGGGGACCTGCAGGTCCCACTGGGCCGGTTCGACGCTGTCGATGACGTGCCAGTCGTCGTCATCCCACGAGAAGGTGGCGACGGCGCACGTCGGCATGTGGTCGATGCGCTCGCCCGACAGGGCGCAGGCCAGGTCGGTCATGCCGGGATCGTGCGCCACGATCAGCACCGAGTCGGCGCCCGCGAGCCCGGCCTCCTCGACCGCGCGCAGCAGTTCGGGGGCGGATGCCGCATACAGCTCGGACTGCAGGTCGGGCTCGACGCCGAACTCGTCGGCGAACGCCCGCGCCGTCGTGCGCGCCCGCAGCGCCGTGGACGACAGGATGACGTCGGGCCGGAAACCGGTGTCGGCCAGGCGCGCGGCCTGCACCGGGGCATCCCGCTCGCCGCGCGCGTTCAGCGGACGGTCGTGGTCGGGCAGGGACGGATCGCCCCAGTCGGATTTCGCATGGCGCACCAGGGCAACGCTGATCATGCTGGCATCGTCCCACGGGACGACGCCCGTGGAGCGAACGAAGGGGTCGCTCACCGACCGATCGGGATCACGGCCTGCGCGACCGCGAAGATCGTGACCCCCGCGATGGCGCCGACGACCGTGCCGTTCAGCCGGATGTACTGCAGGTCGCGTCCCACCATCAGCTCGATCTTCTCGGTCGTCTCCGCGGCATCCCACCGCTCGACGGTCTCCACGATGATCGAGGCGATGTCATGCCGGTAGCGGTCGACCGCCGTGACCGCGGCGGCCGTCAGCCACGAGTCGACGCGTGCCTGCAGCCCGGGATCGGTCGCGAGCCGGTGCCCGATGTCGCCGACCGCGCTCGTCGCCCGCGCCCGGAGTGCGCTCCGCGGATCGGCGAGGGACTTCAGCAGACCGGACTTCGCGGCATCCCACACCTGCGCGGCCAGCGCCCGCACGCGCGGCGAGTCGAACACGGCGCGTTTGGCGCCCTCCACGCGCGCGATCATCGCCGGATCCTGCTGCAATGCGTCGGCGAGACGCGCGAGATACCCGTCGATCGCCGCCCGCGCCGGATGCCCCGGATCGGCCTGCACCGCGCGCACGAATCCGACCGCCTCACGGTAGACCGTCGCGTCGACGAACCGGTGCGCCACCGACGGCACCCACGCGGGCAGGCGCCGCGACACGAGTCCGTCGAAGGATGCCCGGTTCGCATCCAGCCAGGTGGCGATGCTGTCGACGGCGAGGTCGACGGCCCCGTGATGCGCCTCCGCGGCGACCACCCGCTCCAGCCATGCGCCCGCCGCCGGCCCCCATTCGGGCTCGAGCAGGTGCTCGCGGGCGAGTTCCGCGAGCACCTCCTGCACGTCGTCGTCGCTGAGAGCGCGCAGGATGCCGGTGGCCACCCCCGACGCTTCCCGCACCACGCGGGCCGCGTGCGCGTCGTCGGCGAGCCAGCCGCCCAGGCGCTCCGCCATCGCGGTCGCCCCCAGCTTGGCGCGCACCGCGTCCGCCGAGAGGAAGTTCGTCTCGACGAACTCGCCGAGGCTGCGGCCGATCTCGTCCTTGCGGGACGGGATGATCGCGGTGTGCGGGATCGGCAGCCCGAGCGGATGCCGGAACAGCGCGGTCACCGCGAACCAGTCCGCCAGGGCACCCACCATGCCGCCCTCGGCCGCGGCCCGCACGTACTGCAGCCAGCTCACCCGGCCCTCCAACGCGAACGCGACGACGAACACGACCGCGAGGGCGACGAGGGCGCCGAGCGCGACCGACTTCATCCGCCGGAGCGCCCGCAGCCGGCCGCGGTCGGCCGGGCTCAGCAGGGCGGTCGGGGTGCGTGGCATCCGCTCATCCTGCCACTGTCTGCGGCGAGTAGCCTGGCCTGGTGATCGATGACATCAAGAAGCGTGCGAAGCATCGCACCGCCATCATCGAGGGCCAGGTGCGCGGGCTCGCGAAGATGATCGAGAACGAGGACTACTGCATGGACATCATCGGTCAGTCCCGCGCCATCCAGAAGGCCCTCGAGTCGCTGAACAAGCTGCTGCTCGAGAACCATCTGCGCACGCACGTCACGCACATGTTCGAGCACGGCGGCGACGAACAGGACCAGGCCGTCGCCGAACTGCTGAAGGCATTCGACTTCGACTCGCGCTCCTGACGTCGAGGGGCGGCGTGGGATGCTGGGCGTATGAGCCTTCCCCACGCCGACATCGATCCCGACGGACTGCTGGAGTACTCGGTCGTGTTCACCGACCGCTCGCTGAACCACATGTCCCAGCGCTTCATCGGGGCGGCTCGCCAGACGCTGGAGATCCTCCGCAGCACCTACAACGCGCACAGCGTGGCCCTCGTCAACGGGGGCGGAACCTATGCGATGGAGGCGGTCGCCCGGTCGTTCGCGACCGGCCGCCGCACGCTCGTGGTGCGCAACGGCCTGTTCTCGTACCGGTGGTCGCAGATCCTCGACGCCGGCGCCATCGCCTCCGAGACCACGGTGTGCGCCGCGCGTCCGGAAAGCGACGCGCACCAGGCGGCGTGGGCACCCGCTCCGATCGACGAGGTTGTCGCCGCGATCCGGGCGCAGCGTGCCGACGTGGTCTTCGCCCCGCACGTCGAGACGGCCGCCGGGATGCTGCTGCCCGACGACTACGTGCGTGCCCTCGCCGAGGCGGTCCACGAGAACGGCGGACTGATGGTGCTCGACTGCATCGCGTCCGGCGGGATGTGGGCCGACATGGCGGCACTCGGCGTCGACGCGCTGCTGAGCGCCCCGCAGAAGGGCTGGAGCGGAACCCCGGGCGTCGGCTACGTGATGCTGAGCGCCGCCGGCCGCGCGGCCGTCGAGTCCGGGACCATGACGAGCTTCGCCGTCGATCTCGGCACCTGGCTGAAGATCTCGGACGCGTATCGCGACGGCCGCGCCGCGTATCACGCGACGATGCCGACCGATTCGATCTTGCACAACCTGGGCGAGATGATCGCGACCACCGCCCGGGGCCTCGAGACCCTCCGCAGCGCGCAGCTCGAGCTCGGCACCCGCGTGCGTGAGTTGCTTGCGACGCACGGCATGCCGTCGGTCGCGGCATCCCGATTCGCGGCGCCGAGCGTGGTGGTCGTGCACGCGGACGACCCGGGTCTGCGCACCGGAGCCCGGTTCGTGGCGAACGGGGTGCAGGTCGCCGCCGGCGTACCGTTGCACTGCGGCGAGCCCGACACGTTCTCGACCTTCCGGGTGGGCCTGTTCGGGCTCGACAAGCTCGCGGACGTCGACGGCACGGTCGGCCGGCTGGCTTCCGCGCTCGAGCGCATGGGCGCCTGAGCCGTCCTATGGCAACGGTCCGAGCCAGGCGTTCGCGGCCGTCGAGTGCGCCGATTCCGGGTCGGACGGATGGAACATCCCGGCGAGCACGTCGCGGTACAGGCGGCTGAGCTCGTTGCGGGTGAAATACGCGGACCCGCCGGCGGTGAGCATCGCCTCGTCGACGACGTGCTTGGCCATGGTCACCGCACGGTGCTTGACGCCGGAGAGCAGCGTGAACCAGCGCATGCCGTGGTCGACGCCGGCATCCACATCGGCGCACAGCGACGCGAGCTGCAGCGGCAGCGCGTCGTACGCGAGCGCCATGCCGGCGATGCGCCACCGGATGTCGGGGTCCTCGCTGAGCGGGCGGCCGGTGCGCTTCGACGTGCGCGCACCGGCGGCCGCCACGGCGAGGTCGAGGGCCCGGCGGGCGACGCCGGTGTAGACGGAGCCGAGCAGCAGCTCGAACACGCTGAAGATGCCGAACACGATCGGATCCGCACTGGGGCCGGCGTCGATGCGGCGCACCACCCGGTCGGGCAGGGCCACCACTCCGTTGAGCTCGGTGGTGCGGCTCTGCGTGCCGCGCATGCCCATCGTGTCCCAGTCGTCGCGTGTGACCACGGCGTCGCCGCGCGGCACGAACGCGTAGACGAGTTTGGGCCCGTCCGGCGACGTGGTGTCGAGGCCGTGCAGTCCGAGCCGCGTCCACACCGGGCCGAGCGACGTGAAGATCTTGCGTCCGGTGAAGACGTACCCGCCGTCGGGCAGGGGCACCGCGTCCGTGTCGCTGCCGAACAGCACGAGGTCGTTGCCGGCTTCGCTGATGCCGAAGGCGAACACCTCGCCGGCGACGGCCTCCTCCTGCACGAACCGCAGCGAGTCGATGCCCCGATCGGCCATCACCTTGGCGACGCCGGTCCACACCAGGTGCATGTTCACCGCGAGGGCCGTCGCCGGGGAGGCGGTCGCGAGCCGCTGCTGCAGCACGGAGACCTCGGCGAGGCCGAGGCCCGCGCCGCCGAGCTCGGCGGGCACGAGCAGGGCGAGATAGCCGGCTTCCCGCAGGTCGTCGAGATCCTCCTGCGGGAACACGTTGTCGTGGTCGACCTGCGCTGCGCGGGAGCGGATGCGCTCGAGCAGCACGTCCGGCAGATGGGTCGTGGGGTCGAACGCGGTCATCGCAGGGCCTCCATCAGCAGCGTCATGGTCTGCTCCGGATCATCACGGTGCGGGGAGTGCCCGGCGCCGGTGACGACCGACATCGTGAAGCAGGGGTTGGTCAGCACGCGGCGGGCGGTCTCGCCCTGGAAGAGCGAGTTGACCTCGGGGTCGGCCGCGATCACGTGCGCCGGCACCGTGACGGCGGAGGCGGCATCCCGCACGTCCCACGTCGTGTTCTGCACACCCGTCTGCTCCACGGCCCAGCGGCTGGTGCGGCGCAGCGCGTCGACCTTGAGCTCGACGTCGTGGGCGTGCCAGCGCGGGTTCGCCCGGTGGACGGACTCCGCGGACGGGTCGTCGAAGGATGCCGCCTGCCCGCTGTTCACCGCTTCGCGCTGCTCGTCGTCGAGGTGGATGGCGGGGTCGACGAGCACCAGGCGGCGCGCCCAGCGCGGGTGGCGCGCGCTCGCGAGCGTCGCCGAGGTGCCGCCGAGGGAGTGTCCGATGACGAGGTCCCACGCGCCGGCATGGTTCGGATGCGTGTGCGCGAGATCGGCGGCGTACGCCTCGATCCGGTAGTCGAGTGCCCGCGGCGCGTCGCCGTGGCCGCGCAGGTCGACGGCCTGGGCGTACCAGCCGGCGTCGGCGAGGGCGAGGCCGAACCGCCACATCAGGGCGGCCGTCGAGCCGAGTCCGTGGGCGAGCAATGCGTGCCGGTCGGATGCCGGGTCGCCCCAGCTGAGCCGCGGCAGGGTCACGGGCGAGACCATGGTCGCTCCTTCCGCCGTGTGGTCACGGCAGGTGAACAGGTTCGGTGTCGGGGATGGGACTGGCGTCCCGGAATCGCAGGTCGGGGAACCCGCGCACGAACACGACCGCCACGACGAGGCCCACCGCGGCGAACCCGATCGCGGTGATGAACGCACCCACGGACCCGGCTCCGTCGATCAGGAATCCGGCGATGGCGGAGCCCGCGGCGGCGCCGATCAGCTGCCCCGTTCCGACCCAGCCGAAGGCCTCGGCGGTGTCGCTGAACTTGACGCTCGCGGAGGTCATCGCGAACAGCACGGCGAGGGCCGGCGCGATGCCGATGCCGGCGACGACGAGCGACCCGCCGAGCCACCAGACGTCGAGCGACACGAGCGTGAGCGCCAGGCCGCCGGCGACGATGGCGAGGCGTCGCGTCATCGCCCACCGGCCGATCGGGATGCTGCCGGACAGCAGTCCGCCGGCGAGGCTGCCGAGGGAGAACACCGCCAGCACGAGGCCGGCGTCGAGGCCGCCGTGGCCGAACGTCGCGACGACTCCGGCCTCGACGGCGGCACAGGCTCCGATGAGCAGGAAGCCGATGATGGTGGCCAGCAGCACGGCGGGGCGCAGCAGCACCCGGCCGAAGGCGCGGCGGCTGCGCGGGATCCGCACCCGGCCGACCTCCGGCGAGAGGATGAACCAGGCGCCGCCGCCGAGCAGGATGACGACGATCATGAGGAGGCCCACCACGGTGCTGATCTGCGTCGACACGAACGTGACCAGCACCGGCGCCACGATCCAGATGATCTCCTGCAGCGAGGCGTCCAGCGAGAACAGCGGCGTGAGCTGGGTCGAGTTGACGAGCTTCGGGTAGATCGTGCGCACGGCGGACTGCACGGGCGGGGTCGAGATGCCGGCGAGAGCCCCGAGCACCATGTCCAGGGGGAGGAGCGGCGGCAGGAGCGAGAGCGCGGTGATGCTGGCCGCGCACACGACGGTGGTGAGTGCGAGCACCTGCCGGATGCCCCAGCTGCCCATCCAGCGGCTGGTGACGGGTCCGGCGACCGCCTGGCCGACCGACGCCGCCGCGAGAACGAGCCCGGCGTCGCCGTACGAGCCGGTGGTGTGCTGCACGTGCAGCAGCACGGCGAGGCTCGTCATCCCCATCGGGAACCGGGCGGTCAGCTGTGCGGCGATGATGCGACCCACACCGGGGGAGCGCAGGAGCTCCCGATACCCCGAACCTGCCACCCCTCAACGCTAGCGATCCCGTCCGACGCGTGCACGGCGCGACCACGACACGCCGGGAGGGCACCGCGACACGCCGGAGCGTCTGTCCACAGGCGGATCGGATGTCGGAGCCCCCGCGTAGCGTCCGGTTGTGGAGGGATGCCGTCCGACTCCCTCGCGACCCGCGTGATTCCGCCCGTGACGAGGTCTCGCGGACTGTGGACGGATCGGTGGAGGAATTGTGGGCGAGATGGGGAATGCGGTGGAAAACTACACTGTTGTAACTACTAGCCCTAGTGGTGCTTCCTCCGCCCCGTACCCATATGTAGTATTGGAGCTCCGGCGGCGGGGACTTGCCGGAACAACGTCAAATCAGAGGGGAGAGGCTGGTCGACATGGCGATCACCGTCTACACCAAGCCTGCATGCGTGCAGTGCAACGCGACCTACCGTGCGCTGGATTCGAAGGGGCTCGAGTACGAGGTCCACGACCTCTCGCAGGACCCTGATGCGCTCGAGCAGGTCAAGGCTCTCGGCTACCTGCAGGCGCCGGTCGTCGTCACCGACGAAGACCACTGGTCGGGCTTCCGTCCCGACAAGATCGACGAGCTCGCCGCTCGCCTCGCGTAGCCCTTCGACGAAGCTCAGGGACCGGGGCGGGCCGTGACCGCAGGTGTCATGACGACTCACGAGAGCGGGACCCGCCTCGGTGCGGGCCCGGTCCCGCTTCTGGTCTACTTCTCGAGCGTCTCGGGCAACACGGCCCGATTCGTCGAGAAGCTCACCGCCGCGCAGCAGGATGCCGGTCATCGCCTGCGCAGCATCCGCATCCCGCTCCACTCGACCGAGCAGCCGCTCGTCGTCCACGAGCCGTTCGTCCTCGTCACCCCGACCTACGGCGGGGGACAGGGACGCGGCGAGGAACGCGGGGCGGTGCCCAAGCAGGTCATCCGGTTCCTCAACGACGAACGCAACCGGAGCCTGATCCGCGGAGTCATCTCCACGGGCAACACCAACTTCGGCGAGCACTTCGGTCTCGCCGGCGACATCATCAGCCGCAAGTGCCATGTGCCGCACTTGTACCGGCTTGAACTTTTCGGCACGCCAGAAGACGTGGAACGCGTCAGCAGGGGAATGGAGCGATGGTGGAAGCAGCACTGACAGAGGCGGGCTTCAAGACGGACGCGCGCTTCGAGGGGATGGATTACCACGCCCTCAACGCGATGCTCAACCTGTACGGCGCGGACGGCAAGATCCAGTTCGACGCCGACCGCCGGGCCGCGCGCGAGTACTTCCTGCAGCACGTCAACCAGAACACGGTGTTCTTCCACTCGCTCAAGGAGCGCCTCGACTACCTCGTCGAGAAGGAGTACTACGAGGGCGCCGTCATCGACAAGTACCCGTTCGAGTTCATCAGCCAGCTCAACCAGCGCGCCTATGACAAGAAGTTCCGCTTCGACACGTTCCTCGGCGCGTTCAAGTACTACACGAGCTACACGCTGAAGACCTTCGACGGCAAGCGCTACCTCGAGCGCTTCGAGGACCGCGTCGTGATGACCGCGCTCGGCCTCGCCGACGGCGACCAGAAGCTCGCCACGGAGCTCGTCGACGAGATCATCGCCGGGCGGTTCCAGCCGGCGACCCCCACCTTCCTCAACACCGGCAAGGCGCAGCGCGGCGAGCTCGTCTCGTGCTTCCTGCTGCGCATCGAGGACAACATGGAGTCAATCGCCCGCGGCATCAACTCCGCCCTGCAGCTGAGCAAGCGCGGCGGCGGCGTGGCGCTGCTGCTGTCGAACATCCGCGAGGCGGGCGCGCCGATCAAGCAGATCGAGAACCAGTCCTCGGGCATCATCCCGGTCATGAAGCTGCTCGAAGACAGCTTCAGCTACGCCAACCAGCTGGGTGCCCGTCAGGGCGCCGGCGCCGTCTACCTGTCGGCGCACCACCCCGACATCATGCGGTTCCTCGACACCAAGCGCGAGAACGCCGACGAGAAGATCCGCATCAAGACCCTCTCGCTCGGCGTCGTGGTGCCCGACATCACGTTCGAGCTCGCCAAGAACAACGAGGACATGTACCTGTTCTCTCCGTACGACGTCGAGCGCGTCTATGGGGTGCCCTTCGGCGATGTCTCGATCACCGAGAAGTACCGCGAGATGGTCGATGACGCGCGCATCAAGAAGACGAAGATCAACGCGCGCCAGTTCTTCCAGACCCTGGCGGAGATCCAGTTCGAATCCGGCTACCCGTACATCATGTTCGAGGACACGGTGAACCGGGCCAACCCCATCAAGGGCCGGATCAACATGTCCAACCTGTGCAGCGAGATCCTGCAGGTCAACACGCCCACGACATACAACGAGGACCTCTCGTACGCCGGGATCGGCAAGGACATCTCCTGCAACCTCGGCTCGATGAACATCGCCCTGGCGATGGACGGCGGCGACCTCGGCCGCACCGTCGAGACCGCGATCCGGGCGCTCACCGCGGTGAGCGACCAGAGCCACATCGCGTCGGTGCGCTCCATCGAGGACGGCAACGACCGATCGCATGCGATCGGCCTCGGCCAGATGAACCTGCACGGGTACCTGGCGCGCGAGCACGTGCACTACGGCTCCGACGAGGGCATCGACTTCACGAACATCTACTTCTACACGGTGCTGTTCCACGCCCTGCGGGCCTCGAACCTCATCGCGATCGAGCGCGGGCAGACCTTCGACGGGTTCGCCGACTCGACGTACGCGTCGGGGGAGTTCTTCGACAAGTACCTCGAACGCGAGTGGGCGCCGGAGACCGAGAAGGTCAAGGAGCTGTTCGCCGGCATCGCTGTACCCACGCAGGCCGACTGGGCGGCGCTGAAGGCGTCGATCCAGGAGCACGGGATCTACAACCAGAACCTGCAGGCGGTGCCGCCCACCGGCTCGATCTCGTACATCAACAACTCGACGAGCTCGATCCACCCGATCGCATCGAAGATCGAGATCCGCAAGGAGGGCAAGCTCGGTCGCGTGTACTACCCGGCGCCGTTCATGACGAACGAGAACCTGGAGTACTACCAGGACGCGTACGAGATCGGCTACGAGAAGGTCATCGACACGTACGCCGCCGCCACCCAGCACGTCGACCAGGGCCTGTCGCTCACGCTGTTCTTCAAGGACACCGCGACCACGCGCGACATCAACAAGGCGCAGATCTACGCCTGGCGCAAGGGCATCAAGACGATCTACTACATCCGCCTGCGGCAGCTGGCGCTCGAGGGCACCGAGGTCGACGGCTGCGTCAGCTGCATGCTCTGACACAGCCGGGTCTCGCTCCGCTCGCTCAACGACCGACCAAAAGGAAAACACATGGCAGAGAAGCTTCAGCTGCTGGATCACGTGCAGGCGATCAACTGGAATCGCATCGAGGACGAGAAGGACGTCGAGGTGTGGAACCGCCTCACGGGCAACTTCTGGCTCCCCGAGAAGGTGCCGCTGTCCAACGACATCCAATCGTGGAACACGCTCACCCCCGACGAGCAGACCCTCACGATGCGCGTGTTCACCGGCCTCACGCTGCTCGACACCATTCAGGGCACCGTCGGCGCGGTTTCGCTCATCCCCGATGCGGTGACGCCGCACGAGGAGGCTGTGTACACGAACATCGCGTTCATGGAGTCGGTGCATGCGAAGAGCTACTCGTCGATCTTCTCGACGCTGTGCTCGACGAAGGACATCGACGAGGCGTTCCGCTGGTCGACCGAGAACGTCAACCTGCAGCGCAAGGCGCAGATCGTCATGGAGTACTACCGGGGCGATGAGCCGCTCAAGCGCAAGGTGGCATCCACCCTGCTCGAGTCGTTCCTCTTCTACTCGGGCTTCTACCTGCCGATGCACTGGTCGAGCCGAGCCAAGCTCACCAACACCGCCGACATGATCCGCCTCATCATCCGCGACGAGGCCGTGCATGGGTACTACATCGGCTACAAATTCCAGAAGGGTCTCGAGCAGGTCGACCAGGCGACGCGCGACGACCTCAAGGACTACACCTTCTCGCTGCTCTACGAGCTGTACGACAACGAGGTGCAGTACACGCAGGACCTCTACGACAGCGTCGGCCTCACCGAGGACGTCAAGAAGTTCCTGCACTACAACGCGAACAAGGCGCTCATGAACCTCGGCTACGAGGCCATGTTCCCGTCGACGGTCACGAACGTGAACCCGGCGATCCTGTCGGCCCTGTCGCCGAACGCCGACGAGAACCACGACTTCTTCTCGGGGTCGGGCTCGTCGTACGTCATCGGCAAGGCGGTCAGCACGGAAGACGACGACTGGGACTTCTGACGCACCGGTCAGGGCGGATCGCCTGACGAAACACAGGCCCGGCGGCCCGCTCTGTGAGCGGTCGCCGGGCCTTCGTCGTCCGCTCATACGAGGTTGAGACCGGGTGCTCAAGACGGCCGCAATTCTCCCTCAAGAAATCCGCAGGTTGCAATTGCCGAACGTTCAGCCGTGGCTACCATGAGCCAACTGCGTGCCGGCCGCTGGGGATCGGCGCCAGGTGAGACTGGGGAGCCACCATGGCACGACGACGTGTTTTCCGAACGCTGGCCGCTGCGGTCGCAGCGCTTCTCCTGGTGACGGGAGGTGCCACAGCCGCATTCGCCGACGGGCTCGCGCTCGACGGCGACGGCATCTCGCCCGTCACCAACGGGCAGGCGGCCAGCATCGATGTGTGTACGGGCCAGGCCGCGCAGTTCAACGTGCTCATCGCCGCACGTCGCAACGGCAACGGCAACGGCAACGGCAACAGCGACTCGAACATCTTCGCCAACGGCAGCAGCGTGGCCGTCTGGTTCGATTCCGCGACCGACGGCATGACCGCGACCGTGACGCCGGGCACCATCACGGTGCAGAGCACCTGGGCGAGCCAGGCCACGAACTTCCAGAGCACCTCCACCGCGCTCGCAGTGGTCACCCTGCCGGCGCAGACCGCCAGCGGTGCGGGAACGGTGACGTTCAAGTTCGACGGACACAACGCGTCCAACGGGGACGTCGGCGGGACCAACACCGTCAACGTCACGTGGACGGCCCACAACTGCGACACGACCGCGCCGACGCT
>NZ_DATEJS010000255.1:0-4295 GCF_035277845.1 Microbacterium sp. | reverse complement strand
TGGCTGATGGCGGCCGCCTTCGGCGGCCAGTCGTTCTCGTTCTACGCGGCCACGGCCTGGCTGCCCTCGATCGTCGCCGACCTCGGCTACAACGACTCGATCGCGGGCGTGATCGCCGCGATCTTCCAGGTCTGCGGCATCATCGGCAGCTTCGTCACCCCCCTTGTGGTCACGCGGCTGTCGGTGCGGTTCGTCCTCATCCTCGGCGGCGCGTTCTGGCTGACGGTGCCGTTCGGGTTCCTGCTGCTGCCGCACGCCTGGATCGTGTGGTGCGTGCTGGGCGGCCTCGCCCAGGGAGCCGGCCTCACGATCGTCTTCGTGCTCATCAACGGCTTCGGCGGCACCGAGCACGTGCTCGCGGAGCGCTCCGGCATCGTGCAGGGCACCGGCTACGCGGTCGCCGCGGCGGGTCCGCTGCTGCTCGGCGCCCTGCACCAGGCGACCGGCGCCTGGGTGCTCCCCGAAGTCGTGCTCATCGTCGCCCTGGCCGTGTTCATGACCGCGGGGCTCGTGGCATCCCGCCTGCTCAGCCGCGGCGTCGAGGTCGAAACCCGCTGACCGCGCACCTCCCGGGTCGGGCTCAGAAGGTCGCGAGCGGCCAGCCGGTGTACGCCTCGGCGAGGTACGTGCGCCCGGCGCGCGACTGCACCACCGACCGCAGCTCGCCGTGGCGGCGACGGTCGTCGAACTCGGAGGCATCCGGCGCGCTGTGCAGCATGCTGGTCATCCACCACGAGAAGTGCTGCGCCTTCCAGATGCGGGCGGCCGCCACCTCCGGGTAGCGCTCCAGCAGGCTCTCGTCGCCGTGGTTCAGCAGGGCGTCGATCGCCTGGTGCAGCAGCACGATGTCGGCGACGGCGAGGTTCATGCCCTTCGCGCCGGTGGGCGGCACGGTGTGGGCGGCATCCCCCGCCAGCACCACGCGCCCGGCGCGCAGCTCGCGGGCCACGAAGCTGCGGAACCGCAGCACGTCGCGCTGGAAGATCGGACCCTCGTTGAGCGTCGTGCCCGGCACGCGGGACTGCAGGATGTCCCAGATCTCGCTCTCGCTCGGCGCCTCCGGGTCGGCCTCGGGGTCGCACTGGAAGTACATGCGCTGCATCGTGGCGCTGCGCTGGCTGATGAGGGCGAAGCCGGCATCCGTCGTCGAATAGATGAGCTCGTCCGCGCTCGGCGGTGCCTCGCAGAGGATGCCGAACCAGGCGAACGGGTACTCGCGGAAGTAACCCCCGTCGGGGCTGACCGTGCGGCGGACGACGCTGTGCGAGCCGTCGGCGCCGACCACCACGTCCGCGGTCACATCGAGCACGGTGCCGTCGGCGGCGGTGGCATGGATGTGCGGCCGGGTGGTCGCGGCATCCGTCACCCGGTCGACGGTGGTCTCGAAGCGGATGTCCTGCCCGGCGTCGAGGCGGGCGGCGATGAGGTCCTTGAGCACCTCGTGCTGCGGGTACAGCCACACGCCGCGGCCGACGAGATCGGCGAAGTCGATGCGGTGGCCCGCGCCGTCGAAGCGCAGTTCGATGCCGTCGTGGCGCGAGGCGTGCTCGCGGACGCGGTGGGACGCCCCGGACTCGGCGAGCAGGTCGACGGTGCCCTGCTCGAGGATGCCGGCGCGGACCGTGTGCTCGATCTCGTCGCGAGAGCGGCTGTCGAAGACGATGGAGTCGATTCCGGATGCCTGCAGCAGATGCGACAGCAGCAGGCCGGCGGGCCCGGCGCCCACGATGGCGACAGGGGTGCGAACGTCAGTGGTCATGCCGATCATTGTGGACGCCGCAGCCGGGCGGTGTGAGGTGCGGTCCCGTTGAACGGGAAACCGTGCTCGCTCAATGACCGCTAGCCGCGGTAGCCGAGGGCCCGGCCGGTCTCGCGGGCCGCGTGGTACAGCTCGAACAGGGCGATCTCGACCTGGGCGTCGCGGGGGAGCACCGCGGACAGCGCCGCGATCACACCGCCGGTCTCGTCGCGCACCGGCACGGCGACGCCCGTCGACACGGCCTCGATCGACCCGGGCGCGACGGCGTGCCCCACGCGTCGCACCTCGGCGAGCTTGCGCCGCAGCGCGGCGGGGTCGGTGATCGTCTCGGGCGCGAGGCGGCGCAGCGGGGCCGACAGCACCCGCTCCTGCAGCGACAGCGACCCGAACGCGAGCAGCACGAGCCCCGAGCTCGACGCGTGCAGCGGCAGGCGCCCGGCGACGCGCGTCACGTTCGAGCCGGAGCCGGGGCTCGACAGGCGCTCCAGGAACAGGGCCTCGTCCTGCTCGAGGATCGCCAGTTGCGTGTGCTCGCCGATGCGCGCCTGTACGCGCTCCATGTGCGGCATCGCCGCCTGCCGCAGGCGCAGCGCGTGGGAGGAGCGGGTGGCCAGCTCCCACAGGCGCATCCCGATGCGGATGCGCCGGTCGTCGTCGCGCTCGAGCAGTCCGGCGTCCACCAGCTCGCCCACCATCCGGTGCGCGGTGGCACTCGGCAATCCCGCCCGCCGTCCGATCTCGGTGGCGGTCTGCACGGTGCGCGTCGGGGTGAACGTCTCGAGCACGCGCAGCAGGCGGTCGGTCACCGATTCGCCGGACGGGGAGTTGGCCATGCGTCTCAGGATGCCACTTTTCGTTCCCATTGAGTGAGAAAACCGCGCGAACGTCGGACGGGCGAGGCATCCTGGTTGTCGTCGAAGGAGCACCTCATGATCCCCACCCCGTCTCCACACACCGCTGGCGCGTCGCGCGGAGCCTCCCGGGGCGTGGGCCCAGTCGATGCCGACGCACCCACGCCTGCGGCCCCCGAGTCGCTGCTCGCCTCGCCGGACATGCCGTCGCAGGCGCAGATCACCCAGGAGATCCGCGACCTGCACGCGGCGTACGAGCGCCGTGAGGCGGCCGGCGAGCACCTGCCCGCGACGATGCACGACTTCGCGCCGTACCGGTCCAGTCTGCTGCGCCACCCCACCAAGAACCCCAAGCTCGTCGACCCCGAGACGATCGAGCTGCTGTCGCCCGCCTTCGGGCAGCGCGACGTCGCCGCGATCGAGTCGGACCTCACGCTGCAGCACGCCGGCGAGCCGCTCGGCGAGCGCATCACGGTGCAGGGGCGTCTGCTCGACTCGTGGGGGCGTCCGGTGCGCAACCAGCTCATCGAGATCTGGCAGGCGAACTCCGCGGGCCGCTACATCCATCAGCGCGACCAGCATCCCGCCCCGCTCGACCCGAACTTCACCGGCGCGGGCCGCGTCATCACCGACGACGACGGCCGCTACCGGTTCACCACGATCAAGCCCGGGCCGTACCCGTGGAAGAACCACGTCAACGCGTGGCGGCCCGCGCACATCCACTTCTCGGTGTTCGGCAACGCGTTCACGCAGCGCATCGTGACCCAGATGTACTTCCCCGGCGACCCGCTGTTCGCGCTCGATCCGATCTACAACTCGATCCGCCGGCAGCAGGATCGCGACCGGCTGATCGCCGACTACGACCACGGACTCACGGTGCCCGAGTTCTCGATGGGCTACCGCTGGGACATCGTGATCGACGGGCCGGATGCCACCTGGACCGAGCCCGAGGAGGGGGAGCACTGATGGGCGACCGCACGCTGCCGAAGACGCCCGGTCAGACCGTCGGCCCGTTCTTCGCCTACGGCACCGAGTACCCGAAGATGCACCAGGTGGTGCACCCGCACAGCCCCGGCGCGATCGTCCTCGGCGGCACCGTCTACGACGGCGCGGGCGCTCCCATCCCCGACGCCATGATCGAGATCTGGGCTCCCGACACCGACGGCACGATCTCGCGGGCACGGGGCGCGTTCCGCCGCGACGACCACACGTACACCGGGTTCGGACGTTCGTTCACCGACGACGACGGCCACTTCGAGTTCTGGACCAGGGATGCCGGGGCATCGGGTGCCGCCGCCCCGTTCTACGCCTGCATCGTCTACGCACGCGGCCTGCCGGACAAGCTGCACACCCGCATCTACCTGCCCGAGGATGAAGCCGCGCTCGCCGCCGACCCGCTGCTGCAGACCCTCTCCCCCGAGGAGCGGGCGACGCTCGTCGCCACCCGAACCGCAGGTGGCGGACTGCGGCACGACATCCGGCTGCAGGGTGACGGGGAGACGGTGTTCCTTGTCTTCTGACGCGATCTTCGACGGCGGCTTGCTGTCGCCCGCGACGGTCGGTCACGACGAGCTGGTGTCCGACCGGGCCGTGCTCGACGCTCTGGTGGGCGCCGAGGTCGCGCTGGTGCGCGCGTACGGCGACCTCGGGCTGGCGCCGGACGAGGCGGTCGCGGCCGCGGGCGA
>NZ_DATEJS010000254.1:0-2793 GCF_035277845.1 Microbacterium sp. | reverse complement strand
CGCCCGGCACCTCGACCTGCCAGCGATCGGGGGCGGCCGCCCCGGCCCACTCGCGGACGGCGAGCGCGGCCGCGGCGACGCCGGTGCCGCAACTGAGGGTCTCGCCGACGCCGCGCTCGAAGACCCGCATGCGGATGCGGCCGATCCCGTCGTGCACGAGCGGATCCGCCGGCACGACGAATTCGATGTTCGCGCCGTGGGGCGGCTCGGGCTGCAGGATCGGCTGCACGGTGAGGTCGAGTCCGTCGAGCTCGGCGTCGCCGGCGATCGCGACGACCACGTGCGGATTGCCGACGTCGACCCCCTGCCCGGGACGCGCCACCGGCAGGCCCTTGGCGCGCACGAGCGGCTCCTCGGACTCGAGACGGAAGGCGCCGAGGTCCACTTCGTACCCGAGGTCGCTGCGGGTCATGGTGAGCACGCCGTTGCGGGTGCCGATGCGCACCTCGTCGTCTTCGCCGAGCGTCGCGAGCCCGGTGCTCAGCAGGTAGTGCAGGTACACGCGGATGCCGTTGCCGCACATCTCGGCGATGGAGCCGTCTGCGTTGCGGTAGTCCATGAACCACTCGGCGCCCTGGGCCGCGGCATCCGCTCCCGCGTCGATCTGCGCCGCGCGGACGACCCGCAGGATGCCGTCGCCGCCGATGCCGAACCGGCGGTCGCACAGCACGGCGACCTGGTCGGCGCTGAGGTCGAGCGCCCCGTCCGCGTCGGGCACGATCACGAAGTCGTTGCCGGTGCCGTGACCTTTGGTGAACGAGACGGTGCGAGCCATGTAAGTCAGTCTAGGGAGACCGATCCCGAAGCCCTGCCGATCCTCCCGATCCGCACCCCGGGAACCTAAACTCTGCACATGCGCGAGTTCCGCCCTCCCACCCGATGGCACGTCATCAACATCGTCGGAGCCGCAAGCTACATCTTCGCGAGCACGTGGTTGACGCTTTACGCCGCGTCTCACAGCCCGGGAAGCGGCCTCTTCGGTGTCCTCGCAATCGGCTTGGGCATCGTATGGCTCGTGCGCGGCTTCGTCGTCCGTGCGAGTTTCGACGAAGAAGCCCTCTGCCTGCGAAATCTCTTCCGCACTCTGAGGATTCCGCGCAGGCAGATTACTGCCGTTGATGCCGATCCGCGTGCTGCGCGGGTGTGGTGGACGAAGAACTCTGGTCGGAGGTGCTTCGCGACGATCACAGCGGCGGGAAGCGGAACTCTGCGATGGATCCCCACCTCGACGCTCGAGCATGAACGGGACTTCCTCGACTCGGTGAAACGCTGGGCGATCGCAGACGAAAGGGTCTGATCGCCTTAGTCCCCCGTAGCGACTTCGGTGAACGGGATGATGCGCGACATGTCGTTCTGTCTAGAGGTCGGGGATGAGGCGCTTGCCGGTGAGGCCGACGTCGAACCGCTCGTAGCCGAGGGCGTCGTAGAAGCCCAGCACGCTCTCGTTGTCGCGACGCACCATCAGCTGCACCTTCGGGCAGCCGAGGTCGAGCAGGCGCCGCTCCGCCTCCTCGACGAGCGCGCGCCCGATGGCCCGCCCGCGGTGCGCGGGATCGCTCGCGAGATAGTACAGCCAGCCGCGGTGCCCGTCGTAGCCCGCCATCACCGACCCGACGACGGCCGAGTCCTCCTCGGCGACCAGCAGCAGGTCCGGCCAGACGGCCCGGTGCCGCTCGATGTCGCGATGCGGGTCGTTCCAGGGCCGGGTGAGCCCGGCCGACTCCCACAGCCGCACGACGGCGGCCTCGTCGGTCGGGACGAACGTGCGGATGTCGACGGTCATCGCGTCAGTCTGCCAGGCGGGCGGTCGGGGTTCCGGGGTCGACCCAGCGGATGCCCGCATAACGGCGGAACCACGACACCTGCCGGCGCGCGTACCGCCGGGTGAGCGCCTGCGTCTCGGCGATCGCCTCGGCCTCGGACTTCTCCCCGGCGAGCTGGGCGAGCGCCTGCGCGTAGCCGATGGCACGGCGCGCGGTCGTCCCCCGCTCGAGTCCCCGGGCGCGGAGCCCCTCGACCTCGGCGAGCAGCCCGTCGGACCACATCTGCTCGACCCGCTCGTCCAGCCGTGGCACGAGCTCCTCACGCGAAACCTGCACCCCGACGAGCCGGGTGCGGGGATGCCACAGCACGGGCTGGTCGGGCAGCACCGCTCCGTGCGTCGCCTCGCCCTGGGCGAGCACCTCGAGCGCGCGCACGATGCGCCGGCCGTTGCGGGGATCGACACGGGCGGCGGTCCCGGCATCCTGCTGCTGCAGCCGCGCGTACAGCACGCCCGGGCCGCTCCGCTCGAGCTCCGCCTCGAGGGTCGCGCGCAGCTCGTCGTCGTGCGGCGGGAACCGGAAGTCGTAGATCAGGCTCGACACGTACAGCCCGGATCCGCCGACGACCACGGCGTCGGCGCCGCGCGCGTGGATGCCGCGGACCGCGGCGCGGGCCGCATCCTGATACCAGGCGACCGCGGCGTCGTCGGTGACGTCGAGCACGTCGAAGAGGTGATGCGGGATGCCGCGGCGGTCGGCCACCGGGAGCTTGGCGGTGCCGATGTCCATGCCCCGGTACAGTTGCATGGCGTCGGCGTTGACGATCTCGGCCGGGCGGCCGGACGCGCTCAGCTGCTCGGCGAGGTCGAGCGACAGCGCGGTCTTGCCGGTGCCGGTGGCCCCGACGATCCGGGTGCGGGGATGCCACAGCACGGGTTCGTCGGGCAGCGCCGCTCCGTGCGTCGCCTCGCCCTGGGCGAGCACCTCGAGCGCGCGCACGATGCGCCGGCCGTTGCGGGGATCGACACGG
>NZ_DATEJS010000253.1:0-11913 GCF_035277845.1 Microbacterium sp. | reverse complement strand
GCGAACGCGGACAGCTTCGCCGTGCGCACGCTCTGCCCCGCCGAGGCGGTGCCGCGCTCCGAGAACGCGACCGACTTCCAGCTGGATCCGGTGCGGCCCCGCTGCAGGAAGAACACGATCAGGCCGCAGATCACCAGCACGATGACGCACAGGAAGAAGTACTGGCTGTCCGTCGAGAAGGCGTCCGGGCGCAGCACCTGGTTGCCGGTGGTGACGCCGGGGAACTGGAGCTGGATGAGGGTGGCATCCGCCGCCGCGGCGAACCCGAGGGTCACGACGGCGAGGTTGACGCCACGCAGGCGCAGCGCGGGAAGACCGACCAGGATGCCGGCGCCCCCGGCCGCGATCGCACCGGCGACGAGCCAGACGAGGAATCCGCCCGGGGCGTTCGCGTTGTTGAGGAACGCGACCACCCACGCGCCGATGGCGCCGAACGTGAGCTGGCAGAGGGCGATCATGCCCGCCGAGCCGGTGACGACGCCGAGCCCGAGGATCGAGATCGCCGCGGTGACGGCGCCGATGGCGAGGTACACGACGTAGTCGCTGAGGCCGATGCTGAGGCCGAAGCCGACCGCGATGCCGGCGACGGCGACGACGAACGGCCAGCCGTTGCGGTACAGCCCGGACTGGGTGAACGGGAGGGAGACGTTATCGCGCGGCATCCCACACCTCCTTGCGCTGGCGCCACAGCAGCAGCACGACGATGAACAGGAACGGCAGGAAGTTGCGGATGATCGAGATCTGGTTGACCATCGCGAACATGCCGTCGAGGATGCCGAGCACGAGCCCGCCGACGACGGTGAGGTCGAGGCGCCGGAAGCCGCCGAGCAGGGCGGATGCCGCGGCGGGCACGATCAGCATGGAGAGGCTGATCGCGTCGTTGGACTGCGACGGGGCGATGATCACGACCACCAGCGCGCTGACGAGTCCCGTGACGAACCACACCGCGATCGACAGCGGACGTGAGCGGATGCCGAGGAGCTCGGCGGTGGTCGGCCGCTCCGACAGGGCGCGCAGCTGCGTGCCGACGCGGGTGCGCTTGAGCAGCAGGCTGACGAGCACCGACACCACGATCGCGAGCAGCACGGTCACCACCGTCACCCAGCTGATCACGACGCTTCCCGCGGTGAACGCGGGGCCCTGGATGATCGGGCTGAACGGCAGCGGCTTGTTGCCGAACAGGATGAACGACAGCGAGATCAGCAGCAGCAGCGGCCCGACCGTCATGGCCGAGCGGGTGGTGGTGTCGGCCTCGGCGAGCCATGTCGCCGCGATGAAGCCGATGACCGCGGCGAGGATGCCGCCGATCAGCACGCCGGCGAGCGAACCGATCCACACCGGCCAGTTCGCGTTCGTGACCAGCCACACGGCGCAGAACGCGCCGAACATGCCGGTCGCCGCCTGCGAGAAGTTCACGACGCGGACGAGCCGCGCCATCAGTGTCAGGCACACGCCGAGGACGGCGTACAAGCCGCCCGCGGCGAGCCCGGCGAGAGCTCCCTGGAGCATGGGTCCTCCTTCCCACGTCTCAGGGAGGGTCAGAGCACGCGCGCTGACCCTCCCGTCGACATCCGGCTTACTTGCCCGAGATCGTCAGCCAGGTGGACGCCGCGTTCTTCCACGCGTTCGTCCCGGACTTCAGCACGACCGGCCAGCCGGCGTCGTCCGCCGAGCCGAACGAGTACGGGGCTCCGACCATCGGGTTGTTCGCCTTGAGCGCCTTCAGGGCCTTCGAGACGGAGTCCTTGGTGACGTCGCCCTTGATGGACTTGAGGGCGTCGACGAAGTAGGTCGCGGCGAGGTAGCCGCCCTGGCTGAACGAGGTCAGCGGGATGTTGTTCTTCGTCATCAGGTCGTACCAGTCCTTGTTGGCGGTGCTGGACGTGTCGGTGAACGGGTAGAACTCGGCGGGCACGTAGATGCCGGCGCCGGCGTTGGAGATGGCCTTGGCGAAGTTCGTGCTGTAGACCGAGGTCAGGTACAGCCACGTGACGTCGTTCCAGCCCTGCGAGTTGGCCGCCTTGACCTGGCCGATGCCGTCCGGCTCGACCGGGTTCGACGCGATCGCCTTGCAGCCCGCCTGGCGCGCCTTGACGATGTACGACGTGTAGTCGGGTGCGCCGGCGGGCAGGGTGGCGTCGATGTACAGGGGCTTCTTGCCGGTGGCCTGCTCCCACTTCTGGATCGCGGCCATGTACGCGGGCTTGGTGGACCCGACGATCTCCAGCAGCACGCAGATGTCGGTGAGCTTGAGCGTCTCGGAGCCGTACATCAGGGTCAGGGTGAGGTCGTTGTACGGGCCGACGTTGGCCGGTGAGATGGTGTTCGGGTTGCTGAAGCATCCGGTGTCGACGCCGACGCCGGGAACCGACAGCACGCCCTGCTGCTGGTAGTACTTCGCGTTGAGCTGGCATTCGAGGACGCTGGCGCTGCCGACCATCGCCACGGCGCCGTCCTGGCCGACCAGCTGCCGGGCGTCCGCCGTCGCGGTGGCCGGGTCGCCCTTGTCGTCGAGCGCCTTGTAGTCGATCTTGCGGCCGTTGAGGCCGCCGGCGTCGTTGAACTGCTTGAAGACGGCCGCGGCTGCCTGGGACGCCTCGGGGAAGGCCGCCGCCCCCGAAATCGAGTTGACCGAGCCGACCACGATCGGTCCGCTGCTGCCGGACCCGCCGCCGGAGCCTGCGCAGCCGGTGAGCACGAGCGCAGTCGCTGCGGCGATGGCCGCGAGCGCTGCGAGTGGCGTCTTCTTCATTGATTCCCTGCCTCTCGGGAGGGCTCCGCTGTGAGCCCCGTGGATCCGAGGCTACGGTTCGGGATACCAGCGCTCTTTACGATCTGGGCACGGTGCTTGACCACGCGTGCACGGGATGACGCGCGGGACGCGGACCGGCCGGAATCAGTGCGCGGCGCGGAACTCGCTGGGCGCCACCCCGAACGCGGACTTGAAGGCGCGGCTGAAGTGCGCGGCATCCACGAAGCCCCAGCGCGCGGCGATCGCGGCGACCGGCCGGTCGGCGAGCACCGGGTCGATGAGGTCGCGACGGCACTGTTCGAGCCGGCGGGTGCGGATCCAGGTGGAGACGGTGGTGCCCTGTTCCTGGAACAGGCCGTGCAGGTGCCGGGTGGAGATGTAGTGCGCGGCGGCGATGGATGCCGGACCCAGGTCGGTCGAGGCCAGGTTGCGGTCGATGTAGCCGCGGATGCGCTGCATGAGGGCGCGGTGCGGGTCGCTCGTGGCGCCGTCGAGGCCGAGCTCGTGCGAGAAGACGGTGGCGACGAGGTCGAGGGCGCTGTGCGCGAGGCGCGCGCCGGTGGTGCCGTGGAACTGGTCGAGGTTCGCGGCGAGCTGGGTGAGGTACGGGGTGACGACGGATGCCAGGCCGTCGGTGCCGGGCACGCGCACTGCGGTGAGCTGGCCCATCATGTCCGGCGGCAGCGTGATGAGGTGGCGCGGGAACATGACGACCATGGTGCGGAAGTCCTCGTCGAAGACGAGCGAGTACGGCCGGCTCGTGTCGTAGACGGCGAGGTCGCCGGGGGAGAGCAGGGCCTCGCGCCCGTCCTGGATGAGCAGCCCGGTGCCGTGCAGCATGAGGCTGACCTTGAAGTGGGGGGCATCCCCGCGGGCGATGAGCTCCGGCGTGCGGTGCACCTGGTGGTCGGTGGCGCGGACGTCGCTGACGTGCACGTCGTCGACGCCGGCTCCGCGGATGAGGCCACGGAAACGGTCGGGATGGTCGCTCGTGACCTGCAGCGGCACGAACGAGTCGTTCACGGCCGCACGGAACTCGCTGATGTTGCGCGCGATCGCGGTCGTCACCACGTCGCTGCTGGTCGTCGACACCACGGAACCACCTCGTCCTCCCGGGATTGTGTTGATCATATACGATCCACCGGATCGGGGGGAAGAGGGTCGTCTGGCCGTGTGCGGATCTGCGTCTTCGGGGTGGACGATTCGCAATCGAGGGGTAGTGTTCTCTCCAATGGTCTTATTTTTCTCATGATCTGAGGAGGAGGCCAGCGTTCGACTGCACCAGTCGGGGCGTGTGGAGCCGCGTCGCGGCACCGCAGCCGGATCCGTTCCGGCACAGATCGGAGCGGGTGAGGTCCTCTGGGGGGAGGGCCTCACCCGCTTCACCCCGTGCGGTCCGGCGCGGGGTGAAGCGAGGCGTGCTGCGGCATGTCAGTCGGCGATCGCGGCGATGGCGTCGTCCATGGCGCGCAGCTCGGTCTCGTCGTGCGAGGAGCGGGCGCCCGGAACGTAGGTGACGCCGCGCAGCTCACCGCCGGTGAACGGGAACGAGCGGTGCCGTTCGTACAGCTCCCAGTCGACTGGTCCGCCGTAGTCGTAGCCCACGCTGATGCCGGTGAACGGGCACATGCCGAGCAGCATGGGCACGCTGTCGATGACGGCGGCAGGCCGTCCGTCGAGGGATGCCGTCACCCGCCAGCGCAGTCCGTCGACCTCGTCGAGGCGCAGCTCGACCCGGTGCGGTCCGGCGCCGATCGGGGCGTCGGCGGCCGCGCGGTGCATGTCGCCGTACGCGTTGTAGGCGAGGGTCAGGCGGCCGTCCTCGATCGCGAGCAGGTAGCCACCGCCCTGGTCGCCGTGCGCGACGACGACGCCCGCGGCATCCGGCCCGCACGTGAGTTCCGCCGTGACGCGGAACGACCGCAGCACGGTGAGCTTCGCCGACCGGAACCGTTCGAGCACGGGGCGTCCGGCCGGCAGGAACACCGGCTCCGAGAGCACGGCCTCGGACTCCGGGCGCACCGTGTGCAGGGCGCCGGTGTCGTCGAGCGGGAAGACGGTGTTGGCCCAGGCGGCATCCCGCCAGCGGGAAGCCAGTCGCGCCACGTCACCGCTGCGGGATGCGGCGAGGTCGACGGTCTCGGTGGGGTCTGCGCCGAGGTCGTACAGCTCCCACGTGCCGCCGGCGGCGCCTTCCTCCGCGGTGGGGCGCACGGTCGAGACCGCCTTGAGCCCGCCCTCGACGTAGGCCCGCCGCCCGACGCATTCGAAGTACTGCGCGTCGCGGCCGGGGGCGGCGGCATCCGCCAGGGCGTCGGCGAAGCTGCGGCCGTCGACGTCCAGCGCCGGCATCCCGTCCCGAGAGGCGAGGGGAGGGATGCCGGCGAGCTCGAGGATCGTGGGGGCGACGTCGGCGACGAACACGAACTGGTCGCGCAGGCCCGGCCGGGCCGCGGCGGCCGGCCATGACACCACGAGCGGGGCGTGCACCCCGCCTTCGTACGTCGACGACTTGAACGCCCGCCACGGAGTGTTCGATACGCGCGCCCAGCCGGCCGGGTACTGCCCGAACACGCGCGGGCCGCCGATGAGCTCCGGGTCGCGCGGCACGTCGCGCACCCAGTCGGCGGGCACGTTCGCGTCGTGCCCGAACTGGGCGAAGTACGACCGGGTGCCGGACGGGCCGCCCTCGGCGGTGCCGCCGTTGTCGCTCATCACGAGGAAGATCGTGTCGTCCAGTTCGCCGAGCTCGTGGAGGCGCTCGGTGAGGCGCCCGATGCTCTGGTCGATCTCGTCGACCGCGGCCGCGTAGACCTCCATGTGCCGGGCGAACAGGCGCTTCTCGTCGGCGCCGAGGTCGTCCCAGCGGCGGATGCCCGCGGCATCCGGCAGGTCGTCGGCGGGCAGCACGGCATCGGCGGACACGAGTCCGGATGCCTGCTGGCGGGCGAAGCGCTCGCGGCGCAGGGCGTCCCACCCGGCGTCGTACGTGCCGCGGTGACGGTCGATGTCGGGGGCCTTCGCTTGGATGGGGCCGTGGACCGAGGTGTGCGCGTAATAGAGGAAGAACGGCTTCTCGGGATCGTTCGCGCGCAGGTCGTCGATCATCCCCAGGGCGCGCTCGGTGAGCTCGTCGGTGAGGAAGTAGCCGTCCGGGAACTCGCGCACGTCCACGGGGGAGTTGTCGCTGACGAGCCGGTGCGGGTGATGCAGCGAGGTGAAGCCGTCCATGCTGCCGAAGTAGCGGTCGAAGCCGCGCTGCAGAGGCCACGACGACTTGTCGGCGCCGTCGTGCAGCTTCGACTCGATGGTGAGGTGCCACTTGCCGACCGCGAAGGTGGCGTAGCCCCCCGCGCGCAGCGACTCGGCGAGGGTCGGTGCGTCCGCGGGCAGCTCGCACGCGAACCCGGGGTAGCCCGGGTCGACGTGCGCCACATAGCCGAACCCCGCGCGATGCGGGTTCAGGCCGGTGAGCAGCGAGGCCCGCGAGGGCGAGCACATGGGGGCGGTGTGGTAGTTCGAGAACGTCCACCCCCGGTCCGCGAGGGCGTCGATGTGCGGGGTGGGGATCTCGCTGCCGAACGGGCCGAGGTCGCTGAACCCGAGGTCGTCGATGAGCATGATCACGACGTTCGGCGCGCCCGAGGGCCGCGCGGGCGCGGGCCACCACGGCTCGGACTGCGACGTGAACTCGGCTGCCCGGCCGCCGAAGCGCTCGTAGCCGCGGGCGCCCGCGGGCAGGGCGGTGCCCCCCGTCTCCACGTCAGTGCGCCTTCCGGATCAGTTCCATGATCTCGCTGCGCAGGGTCGCGAACTCGGGCTCGGCACGCGTGACGATCTGGTCGCGCGGCTCGGGGAAGCGCACGTCGATGATGCGGGTGACCTTGGCGGGCCTCTCGCCGAGCACGATGACCCGGTCGGAGAGGTACACGGCCTCGTCGATGTCGTGCGTGACGACGACGATCGTCATGCCGAACTCGGCGCGGATCGCGAGGCACAGGTCCTCGAGTTCGAAGCGGGTCTGCGCGTCCACCGACGCGAAGGGCTCGTCCATGACGAGCACGTCGGGCCGGTACGCGATGGCGCGGGCGATCGCGACGCGCTGCTGCATCCCGCCGGACAGCTGCCACGGATACTTCTGCTCCGCGCCGGACAGGCCGACGGCGTGCAGGGCGCTGCGGATGCGCTCCGCGCGCTCGGCGGCGGGCAGGCGCAGGTGCTTGAGGGGCATCTCCACGTTCTTCACGACCGTGAGCCACGGCATGAGCGAGCGCGTGTACTCCTGGAACACCAGCGCCATGTCGCGCGGCGGCCCGTCGATGACCTGTCCGTCGATCGAGGCGCTGCCGCTGGAGGCCGGCTGGAGCCCCGCGAGGCACTTCAGCAGGGTGGTCTTGCCGATGCCGGACGGCCCGACGATGCACGCGATCTCGCCGGCGCGCACCTCGAAGGTGAGGTCGGCGATCACCGGCACGGAGCCGGCCTTGGTGTCGTACGACTTGGCGAGGTGCTCGACCTTCAGCCGCACCGGGGCATCCGCACGGTTCCAGGAGATGCCCGCGACAGCGATGGCGCTCATGCTTCTTTTCCAATCTGCTGGGAGCGGATGTACCAGCGCAGCACGCGGCCGCGCATCAGGGCGAACAGGGCGGATGCGACGTACCCGATGATGCCGAGCACGATGATGCCGGCCCACATGTTCGCGATCATGAAGGACTGCTGCGCCTGCAGGGTGGCGGCGCCGAGCCCGGTGGACGATCCGAGCATCTCGCTCGCGATCATGACGATGAACGCGGTCTGCAGGCTCACCTGCATCCCGCTGAAGATGCGCGGAGACGCCGCCGGCAGCGTCACGCCGAAGATGCGCTGGCCGCGGGTCAGCCCGTACACGCGGGTGACCATGTTCATGGTCGGATCGATCGCGCGCACCCCGTCGAGGGTCGCGATGAGCGTCGGGAACAGGGCCGCGAGCGTGATGGAAAGGATGCGGGTCTCGGTGCCGAAGCCGAGCAGGGCCACGAAGATCGGCACCAGGGCGACCGGCGGGATCGCGCGGAAGAAGTGGATGGTGGGCTCGACGAGCCAGGACACCCAGCGCACGAGGCCGAGGAGCGTGCCCAGCACGACGCCGAGCACGGATGCCAGCACGAACGAGATGAGCAGGTTCAGCAGCGAGGAGCCGATGTCGGCGAGGAACGTCGGGGTGCCGAGCTCCTGGATGAGCGTCTGCAGGATGTTCTGCAGCGGCGGGAAGAACGTGTTGGTGGATCCGGCCGACACCACCCACCAGAGGGCGAGCAGCACGACCGGCACGACGATCTCGAGGGCCACCAGCATCCAGCGCGGGGCGCGGCGGGTGCCCGTGCGGCGCTTGGACGCGGTGCGGGTGACGCGGGTCGCGGTGCTGACGGTCATCAGTACGCCACCTTCCGGTACTGCGGATGCCAGTGCAGCATCCGGCGTTCGGCGTACTGGCTGCCCCATTGGACGAGCAGGCCCAGGGCCCCGAGGATCAGGACGTACGCGAACAGCTGCGGCTGGTTTCCGGCCAGCTGCGACTGCAGCAGGCTCTGGCCGAGCCCCGGGCCGCCGCCGAGGAGCCCGGCGACCACCGCGATGATGAGCGAGGTCGGCGCCGAGACCCGGATGGACGTGCCGATATAGGGGAGGGCCGAGGGCAGCACCACGCGGCGCAGGATCTCGGCGCGGCCCATGCCGTATGAGCGGCTGGTCGACAGGGCGACCGGGTCGGTGTCGAAGACGCCGGCCGAGGTCTGCATGGCGATGGCGAACACGCAGCCGAACACGGTGAGGAACATGCCCATCTGCCACGTCGGGCCGAGCACCAGCACCGCGAGCGGCAGGATGACGATCGGCGGGATGGGCTTGAGGAACTCGAGCGGCACGCGGGTGGCGTGCAGCATGGCCGGCGAGACGCCGACGCCGACGCCGAACAGCACCCCGATGACGGTGGCGACGACGAGGCCGCCGATCGCGATGGCGACGGTGACGCCCGTCGCCGACCACATGGCCGAGGTTCCCAGCAGCAGCGCGGCCTGCGTGATCGACTCGGTCGCCGACGGCAGCGGCGAGCCCGCGAACGGGCCCACCGTCGCCGCGAGCTGCCAGACCGCCAGCGCCAGGACGACGCCGGCCAGTCCGATCAGCGTCTGCCGTACGGCGGTGCTCATTGTGCGCCGTTCAGGATGACGCCGGTCAGCGGGACGGGCTTCTGCAGGTAGCCCAGCTGCACCATCTGGTCGTCGACGTGCTGGAGGGACTGGGTGGTGACCCCGGTGGGCCAGTACGGCTGGATGACCTGGTTCAGCTTGAGGGTCGACTTGGTGTAGTCGAGGCCGGCCTGCGTGGCCTGCGCCGCGTGCGCGTTGGCGTAGGCGTTGGTCTCCTTGATGGCGGCCTGGAAGTCCTCGATCGCCTTCCTCTTGTTCGTCAGGGTCGACGAGCCGGTGGTCCACAGGCCCACGGCGCCGTCTCCGAAGAACTTGATGCTCGGAGCGGTGAGGTACTTCGCGCCCTCCGCCTGGGCCTCGCTGCCGAACGGCGACACGAGCCCGGCGGCATCCACCTTGCCGGACTTCAGCGCGGCGACCGCCGACGTGAAGTCGAGCACGACCCAGTTGACCGAGGTCGGGTCGACGCCGGCATCCTTCAGCGTCTGGGCGATGACCACCTCGAGCTGGGCCTTGCGGGCCGGGATCGCGATCGTCTTGCCCTTGAGCTGGTTCACCGACGTGATGCCGCTCGCCTTGCTGGCGTAGAGGGAGGTGTCGTCGTACTTGGCGGGGTCGTTGCTCTGCGTGGCACCCGCGGCATAGCCGTCGGCGGCCTGCACGACCTTCAGGGGCACGCCCTGGCTGAGGGCGTTCAGGAGCGGGATGCTCGGCGCGTACGCGATGTCGACCTGGCCGGACTGCGCGGCGGCAAGGCCGGCGGGCGGGTTGGCGACGATCGAGGTCTCGATGTTCAGGCCGTGCTTCTTGAAGAAGCCCTGCTTGATGCCGGTCTCGAGTCCGCCGTCGGAAGTGAGGCCGATGGTGGCGACCTTGAGCGTGGTGAGGCCGTTGGCGTCGGTCGCGCCCGTGCTGCCGGCCGAGCCGGAGCATCCGGACAGCGCGAGAGCGGCGGCCCCGAGCGTGGCGGTGAGGGCGAGGGCCAGGCGGCCCCGGCTGCGGATCTTCGTCATCTTCGGCTCCTTCGACGGGTGAGACGTTCGCGGTGGGTCGGGTTAATCACCACTTGGTGATAAAAAAGCTACACCCGGTCGCGCGTAGTGAATGTCACGAAACGGTAACGATACGTAACCATGTGGAGACGAAACGCGCGAAAGTAGGATGCTGGGCGGAACATCCGCCGGAGCGCGCGGAGAGGGGATGCCGGATGCCGAAGATCGTCGACCACGACGAACGTCGTGAGCTCATCGTGGATGCCACGTGGCGGCTGATCGAGCGCGGCGGATTCGAGGGCGCGACGATGCGCGAGATCGCCGCCGAGGCCGGCTTCGCACACGGGGCGCTGCAGCGCTACTTCCCGAACAAGGAGAGCCTGCTGGCGGCCGCGTTCGTGCGGGCGCACACGCGCACGAACGCCCGCGCGTCCGATGAGCTGCCGGCGCTTCGGGGGCTGGCATCCCTGCGCGAGCTGTGTCTGGAGATCATGCCGATCGACCGCGAGCGTGTGCAGGAGTCTCGCGTCGTCGTCGCCTTCTGGGACCGGGCCGTGCAGGACGAGGAGCTGTGGAACGCGCACCGCACCAACGCCCTGCACTGGCGCGCGCAGATGGAGCAGTTCCTGCGCGAGGCGCGCGAGGACGGGGAGCTCGCGGCATCCGTGGACGACCAGGTGGTGATCGACCAGCTCACCGCGATGAACGCCGGCCTGCAGATCATGTGCCTGCTGATGCCCGACACCACCACCCGGGAACGCCTGCTCGCCCAGCTCGACGCGTTCCTCGACGGCCTCCGCGCCTAGCGGCGGCGGTGGACGATGCGCCCGCCGACCATCGTGAGGTCCGCGCGGCGATCGCGGAGGTCCCGCACGCGGGCGGCATCCGGCCAGGGTCCGTCGAGCACGACGAGATCCGCCGCGCAGCCCGGCGCGAGGCGCCCCTTGAACGCGCCGGTGCCGTCGAGCTGCGCGGCGGTGACGGTCATCATCGCGAGGGCGTCCGTCGTCGACAGGGCCTCGGGGCTGTCCGGGTGCGGGATGCCGTCGACCTGGCTGCGCTCGACGGCCACGACGATCGCCTCCCGCCAGTCCGGGTCGACGACGGGGGCATCCGACGACAGTGTCACGGTGACCCCCGCGCGCAGGGCGGAGCCGAGCGGCTGGCGCACCGCCTGCCGCTCCGGGCCGAGCAGCTCCAGGCCGATGCCGCACACCATCCGGGAGATGACGGGGTTCGCGGTCCAGCCGATGGCTGCGGCGGCGAGGCCCGGCATCCCGTCCGCGGGCAGGAAGTCGCCGTGGATCAGGTACGGGCGCGACGCGCGCTGCGCCGGGTGGAGCGCGAGGAGCCCCGCGACGACGGCATCGGCCGCGGCATCCCCGGTCGCGTGCACGCCGGTCTGGAGTCCCGCCTCGCCGATCTCGAGCAGGATGCCGTGCAGCGTCGCGACGCGTTCGGCGTCCGTGGTCCCGGCGACGGCGAGCTGCCCGGTGCGGTGCTCGGGGCCGTAGGGCTCCCGGTGCCACGCGGTGCCGGACCGCTGGATGCCGTCCGCGAACACCTTGACGCCGGCGATGCGCGTCCATCGCGGGTCGCAGTCGTCGAGCGCGCGCGGCAGGGGACCGGCGAGGCCGGTGCGCACGGTGTCGACGGACTCGCCGCCGGTGCCGGCGAAGGTCAGCAGCACGGTGGTGCGCAGGGTCAACTCGCCCGCCCGCGCCAGCATCCGGATCGCCTCGAGCGCATATGGCGAGGCCGAGCCGTCGAACAGGGTCGCGCTGCCGGTGCCGATGCCCGGGTCGGTGACCGAGGTGAACCCGAGGGCGTTGAGCTCCTGCTGCGCCTGGCGCAGCACGCCGACGAGCGTGTCGGCCGGCACCGGGGGCATCGCCCCGAGCACCAGGGCGGTCGCGGCATCCGAGAACACGCCGGTCGGGGCGCCCACGGCATCCCGCACGATCACGCCGCCCGGCGG
>NZ_DATEJS010000252.1:0-6093 GCF_035277845.1 Microbacterium sp. | reverse complement strand
CGAAGTCTGGTTCGTCACCGGCAGTCAGTCGCTCTACGGCGACGAGACCCTCCGCCAGGTCGCCGAGCAGGCCCGCGCGGTCGCCGAGGGCCTCGCCGGGCTTCCGGTGAAGGTCGTCTTCAAACCCGTGCTCATCGAGCCCGACGGCATCCGGCGCCTCGCGCTCGACGCGAACTCCCGCGATGACGTCATCGGCGTGATCGCGTGGATGCACACGTTCAGCCCGGCCAAGATGTGGATCGCCGGCCTCGACGCCCTGCGCAAGCCGCTGCTGCACCTGCACACGCAGGCGAACGTCGAGCTGCCGTGGGGCGAGATCGACTTCGACTTCATGAACCTCAACCAGGCCGCGCACGGCGACCGCGAATTCGGATACATCCAGACGCGGCTCGGCGTCGCCCGCAAGACCGTCGTCGGTCACGTGTCGCATCCCGCGGTGCAGGCGCAGATCGAGGACTGGCAGCGCGCCGCCGCCGGCTGGGCGGCATCCCGCACGCTCAAGCTCGCCCGCTTCGGCGACAACATGCGCTACGTCGCCGTGACCGAGGGCGACAAGACCGAAGCCGAGCTGCGCTTCGGCGTGCAGGTGAACACGTGGGGCGTAGGCGAGCTCGCGGATGCCGTGGCCGCCGCATCCGAGGCGGACGTCGACGCCCTCGTGGCCGAGTACGAGGACTCCTACGACGTCGTGCCGGAGTTGCGGCGCGGCGGCGAGCGGCATCAGTCGCTGCGCGACGGCGCCGCGATCGAGCTCGGTCTGCGGTCGTTCCTCGAGGAGGGCGGTTTCGGGGCGTTCACCACCACGTTCGAAGACCTCGGCGCCCTGAAGCAGCTGCCCGGGCTCGCCGTGCAGCGGCTCATGGCCGAGGGCTACGGCTTCGGCGCTGAGGGCGACTGGAAGACCGCGATCCTCGTGCGCATCGCGAACGTGATGGGGGCCGGACGGCCCGGCGGAGCATCTCTCATGGAGGATTACACGTACGACCTTGTGCCCGGCGACGAGAAGATCCTCGGCGCGCACATGCTCGAGGTGTCCCCGTCGCTCAGCTCGGCGCGGCCGCGGCTCGAGATCCACCCGCTCGGCATCGGCGGCAAGGACGACCCGGTGCGGCTCGTCTTCACCGCCGACCCCGGGTCCGCAGTCGTCGTCGCGATGAGCGACCTGCGCGAGCGTTTCCGGCTGGTGGCGAATATCGTCGAGAACGTGGATGCCCCCGACCTGCCGAAGCTCCCCGTCGGGCGCGCGGTGTGGAAGCCGCAGCCGGACTTCCAGACCTCCGCGGCCTGCTGGCTCGCCGCCGGTGCCGCGCACCACACCGTCATGACGAACAACGTGGGCATCGACGTGTGGCGGGACTTCGCCGAGATCGCCGAGACCGAGCTCGTCGTGATCGACGAGGACACCACGGTGCGCGCCTTCCAGCGCGAGCTGCGCTGGAACCAGGCGTACTACCGCCTGGCGCAGGGGTTCTGACGATGGCGCGCGTGCCGCTGCCCGGAACCCAGCACGTGCTGCGGGCGGGGGAGTACGAGGCGTCGGTGGCGAGCGTCGGCGCATCCCTGCGGTCACTGCGTGTGCGCGGACGCGACCTCGTCGTGCCGTTCGCGTGCGACGAGGTGCGCCCGGCGTACCGCGGTGCCACACTCGTGCCTTGGCCGAACCGGGTCGTCGACGGGACCTACGCGTTCGGCGGCACCGAGTACCGGCTGCCGCTGACCGAGCCCGAGCGCGGTCATGCGCTGCACGGCCTCGGAGCGTGGCTCGACTACAAGGTCGTCGGCAAGGACGCCGACCGGGTGTCGCTGGAGGGCGTCATCCAGCCGCAGGCGGGCTACCCGTGGCGCGTCCGCGTCCGCACCACCTACGCGCTCGGGGCGGACGGTCTCAGCCAGACGGTCACCGCCACCAACGAGTCGGTCGATCCCGTCCCGTTCGGCACCGGCCCGCACCCGTACCTGGTCGCCGGGACCGGAACGGTGGACGACTGGACGCTGGAGCTGCCGGCGGCCGACCTGCTGCAGGTCACGCCCGACCGGCTCATCCCGACCGGGGTCGCGCCTGCAGCATCCGTCGACGCGGACCGCTTCGACTACCGCACCGCCCGCCGGATCGGCACGGCCGAGATCGACCACGCCTACACCGGGCTGATCCGGGATGCCGCCGGCGACGCGACCGTGCGGCTGACCGACGGATCCGGGCGAGGCGTGGCGATGGTGTGGGATGCCGCCTGCCCCTGGGTGCAGGTGCACACCGCCGATCTGCCCGATCACGGCGCCGGCCACCGGGCGGGGCTCGCGGTCGAGCCGATGACCTGCGCGCCCGACGCCTTCAACGCGGGGGAGTACCCGTACGACGCGGGGCTCACGGTCATCGAGCCGGGGGCATCCGTCACGGCCGGCTGGCGCATCGCCGCACTCGACTGACCCTCGCGGCCGACGCCGGCCGCATCGAACGAACAGACACAGGAGAACAGCATGGTGGGTTATCGGTACCTCGGAAACAGCGGCCTCAAGGTCTCGGAGATCACGTACGGCAACTGGGTGACGCACGCGTCGCAGGTCGACGACAGCGCCGCGATCGCCACGGTCCACGCCGCGCTGGATGCCGGCATCACCACGTTCGACACCGCCGACACGTACGCCAACACCGCAGCCGAGGTCGTGCTCGGCAAGGCGCTGGCCGGTCAGCGCCGCGAGTCCCTCGAGATCTTCACGAAGGTGTACTTCCCGACCGGCCCCATGGGGCCCAACGACACCGGGCTGAGCCGCAAGCACATCCGGGAGTCGATCGACGCGTCGCTGACGCGTCTCGGCCTGGACTACGTCGACCTGTACCAGGCGCACCGGTTCGACTACGAGACCCCGCTGGAGGAGACCTTCCAGGCGTTCGCCGACGTCGTGCGGCAGGGCAAGGCTCTGTACATCGGCGTCTCGGAGTGGACGGCCGAGCAGCTGCGCGCGGGTGCAGCCCTCGCCAAGGAGCTGCACGTGCCCTTCGTGTCGAACCAGCCCCAGTACTCGATGCTGTGGCGCGTCATCGAAGAGAAGGTCGTGCCGACGAGCGAGGAGCTCGGCCTGTCGCAGGTCGTCTGGTCGCCGATGGCGCAGGGCGTGCTGTCGGGCAAGTACCTGCCCGGGCAGCCGGTGCCGGAGGGGTCGCGCGCGACCGACGAGAAGAGCGGCGCGCGCTTCATCGAGCACTTCCTGCGCGACGACGTGCTGACGGCGGTGCAGCGACTGAAGCCGATCGCGGAACAGGCCGGCCTCACCATGCCGCAGCTGGCGATCGCGTGGGTGCTGCAGAACCCGAACGTCGCATCCGCGCTGGTCGGCGCATCCCGCCCCGAGCAGATCGCATCGAACGTCGCCGCCTCGGAGGTGACGCTGGATTCCGACACGATGGCCGCGATCGACGAGGCCCTCGGCGACGTGCCCGAGCGCGACGGATCGAAGACCGACGACGTGTCGCCCAAGACCCGCCTGGTCTGACCCGCGCGCCCGGGCGCGCGCGGGGTCGGCGATGCGGTCGCGGTTACCTCCCTACAACGTTGTAACCTGCGTTAGGGTGACCTGGACGAAGGGGGACGCGATGGCCGCGACACTGCACGATGTGGCACGCCTGGCCGGGGTGTCGATCAAGACGGTGTCGAACGTCATCAACGACTACCCGCACGTGCGCCCGGCGACCCGGGAGAAGGTGCAGACCGCCATCGCCGAGCTCGGCTACACGCCGAACCTCACCGCGCGGAACCTGCGCTCCGGGCGCACCGGCGCGATCGCCCTCGCGGTGCCCGACCTCGCGCTCAGCTACTTCGCCGAGCTCGCCGCGCACGTCATCGCGGAGGCCGAGCGGGCCGGTGTCGTCGTGCTCGTCGAGCAGACCGACGGCGATCGGGACCGCGAGCTCGAGCTGTTGCAGAGCCCGCGCCTCAAGCTCACCGACGGGCTCATCTTCAGCGCGCTCGGGATGGGGCAGGAGGATGCCGCCGCGCTCGCCGTGGACTACCCGCTGGTGCTGCTCGGCGAGCGGATCTTCGATCCGTCGGTCGACCACGTGACGATGCGGAATGTGGATGCCGCCCGGGCGGCGACCGAGTACCTCATCACCTCCGGGCGGCGCCGGATCGCGGTGATCGGCGCCCACGAGGGCGAGGTCATCGGCTCGGCCGGGCTCCGCCTGCAGGGGCATCTGGAGGCGCTCGAGGCCGCCGGCATCCCGTTCGACCCGCAGCTGGTCGCGCACACGACGCTGTGGCACCGCGCGAACGGTGCGAATGCCATGCGGGAGCTGCTCGATCGCGGCGTGGGCTTCGACGCCGTGTTCGGGCTCAACGACACCCTCGCATTGGGCGCGATGCGGGTGCTGCAGGTGTCCGGCAGGCGCGTGCCGGAGGACGTCGCGGTGATCGGGTTCGACGACCTCGACGAGGCGGAGTACTCGATCCCGTCGCTGACCACGGTCGACCCTGGGCAGAAGTGGATCGCGCGCACCGCCGTGCAGCGTCTGCTCGAGAAGATCGCCGACGCGGATGCCGCGGGGACGCCGCGTCTGCAGCTCGCGGACTTCCGCATCGCCGAGCGCGAGTCCGCTCCCGCCGCCTAGCACTTTCCGGCTCGTGCTTGACACGTCGGCCGTCAGCCTCCAAACTGTCATTTACAACGTTATATGCAACGTTGTAAATCAGCTGATCACGCGATGGCGCATCCGATCGCCCCGGACGTGATGACGAAGGTGTCTCCCACCCCGAAAGGAATCCCGATGAAGAAGTTCCTCGCCCTGGGCGGTGTGCTGGCCGTCACGGCGGCCGCGCTGGTCGGCTGCTCCACCGGCGGCGACGCCGGCTCCTGCCAGAACAAGATCGTCCACTCCGATGCCACGCAGGTCTCGATGTGGGCGTGGTACCCGAACTTCAAGCCGGTCGTCGACCTGTTCAACAAGACCCACAAGGACGTCCAGATCTGCTGGACCAACGCCGGCGCCGGAAACGACGAGTACACCAAGTTCTCCACCGCCATCAAGGCGGGCTCCGGCGCGCCCGACGTCGTCATGCTCGAGAGCGAGGTCGTGCCCAGCTACATCGCCGACGGCTCGATCATCGACCTCTCGAAGCTCGGCGCCGACAAGGTGAAGGGCAACTACTCCGAGGGCGCGTGGAGCGACGAGTCCAAGGACGGCGCCGCGTACGCCATCCCCGTCGACGGCGGCCCGGTCGGGATGCTGTACCGCGCGGACCTGTTCCAGAAGTACGGCATCACGAAGGTCCCGACCACGTGGGCCGAGTACGCGGCCGATGCCGAGAAGATCAAGCAGGCCTCCGGCGGCAAGACGCTCATGACCGATTTCCCGGGCAACGGCCGCGCATACCAGACCGCCCTGTTCGCCCAGGCCGGCAACACCCCCTTCGCCCTCACCGGCAAGACCTCGATCACCATCAAGGCGGACGACTCGGCCAGCACCAAGGTGCTCGGCTACTGGAACGACCTCGTGCAGCGCAAGCTCGTCGGCACCGAGGACGCCTCCACCACCGACTACAACACGCACCTCGTCGACGGCACCTACGCCTCGGTGATCGCGGCCGCCTGGCTGCCCGGCTACCTGCAGGGCTTCACCGGGGCCGACAAGAGCGCCGTGTGGAAGGCCGCACCCGTGCCGCAGTGGGATGCCGCCAACCCGACGCAGATCAACATCGGCGGCTCGGCGTTCGCCGTCAGCAACCAGGCCAAGGACAAGAAGGCGGCGGCCGAGGTCGCCATGGACATCTTCGGCACCGAGGCGGCGTGGAAGATCGGAATCGAGAAGGCGGCGCTGTTCCCGCTGTGGAAGCCCATCCTGGAATCCGACTACTTCAAGAACAAGGCCTACGCGTTCTTCGGGGGCCAGCAGATCAACAAGGACGTCTTCCTGACCGCCGCGACCGACTACAAGGGCTTCCAGTTCAGCCCGTTCCAGAATTACGCGTACGACAAGCTGACCGACGCGGTCAATGCGACGAACAAGGCCAAGTCCGCCCCGGCTCAGGCCCTCGCCACCTACCAGGGCAACCTCATCACCTACGCCCAGCAGCAGGGGTACAAGGTCGCCCAGTGAGCAGG
>NZ_DATEJS010000251.1:0-5769 GCF_035277845.1 Microbacterium sp. | reverse complement strand
GTCGCCGACGGAGGCCTCTGCCGAGGCGGCCGCCGAGACCCCTGCGACCGAGGCCTCCGAGGCTCCGGCTGCCGAGACCGGGGCTCCGGCCGCGGAGCAGACCGCCGCCGAGACCGAGACGCCCGCCGAGGCCGGCGCCGAGGAATCCGAGTCCGCCGAGACGCCGGCGGAGGCCGAGGGCGAGCAGCCCGCGCGCGGCCGTGGCCGCAACCGCAGCCGCAGCCGCAACCGCAACGCGAAGGACGCCCGGGAGCAGACCGCCGAGGGCGAGAAGGCCACGGCATCCGAGTCCGGCGACGAGACCCAGGCCGCACCGCAGCAGGGCGGCCAGCAGGGCGGCCCGCAGCAGAACGGTCAGCAGGGCCAGAGCGCCCGCAGCCGCCAGCGCAACAAGCGCCGCGGCCAGGGCAACCAGAACGCCGACGAGTTCGAGACCGAGATCGGCGAGGACGACGTCCTCATCCCGATCGCCGGCATCCTCGACGTGCTCGACAACTACGCGTTCGTGCGCACCACCGGCTACCTGCCCGGCCCCAGCGACGTCTACGTCTCGCTCGGCCAGGTGAAGAAGTACAACCTGCGCAAGGGCGACGCCGTCGTCGGCGCCATCAAGCAGCCGCGCGAGGGCGAGCAGTCCAGCCGCCAGAAGTACAACGCGCTGGTCAAGGTCGACGCCGTCAACGGCCTGTCGGTCGACGACGCCGCGACCCGCGTCGAGTTCGGCCAGCTGACCCCGCTGTACCCGCAGGAGCGCCTGCGCCTGGAGACCGCGCCGGAGAAGCTGACCCAGCGCATCATCGACCTCGTCGCCCCGATCGGCAAGGGCCAGCGCGGCCTCATCGTCGCGCCCCCGAAGGCCGGCAAGACGATCGTGCTGCAGCAGATCGCCGACGCGATCGCCAAGAACAACCCCGAGGTGCACCTCATGGTCGTGCTCGTGGACGAGCGCCCCGAAGAGGTCACCGACATGCAGCGCTCGGTGCGCGGCGAGGTCATCGCCTCGACGTTCGACCGCCCTGCCGAAGACCACACCACGGTCGCGGAGCTCGCCATCGAGCGCGCCAAGCGCCTCGTGGAGCTCGGCCGCGACGTCGTCGTGCTGCTCGACTCGATCACCCGCCTCGGCCGCGCGTACAACGTGTCGGCTCCGACCTCGGGTCGCGTGCTCACCGGTGGCGTCGACGCATCCGCGCTGTACCCGCCGAAGCGCTTCTTCGGCGCCGCGCGCAACATCGAGAACGGCGGATCGCTCACGATCCTCGCGACGGCGCTCGTCGAGACCGGCTCCAAGATGGACGACGTCATCTTCGAGGAGTTCAAGGGCACCGGCAACAGCGAGCTGCGCCTGTCGCGCCAGCTGGCCGACAAGCGCATCTTCCCGGCGGTGGACGTCAACGCGTCCAGCACCCGCCGCGAGGAGATGCTGCTGTCCACCGACGAGGTGAAGATCACCTGGAAGCTGCGTCGCGCCCTCGCCGGCCTCGACACGCAGCAGGCGCTCGAGGTGGTGCTGGGCAAGCTCAAGGAGACCCAGTCCAACGTCGAGTTCCTCGTGCAGATGCAGAAGGCCATCCCGGTGCCCGAGCGCGACAGCCGCGGCGGCGGTCACAGCCACGGTCACGAGAACAGCATCCGGTAAGGGATCCCCGTGTTCGACGCGGTCGGCCCGCTGCTCGAGGAGCATCGGGCCGTCGAGCAGGAGCTGAACGACCCCGCGGTGCACGCCGACCCGGCGCGCGCCAAGCGGGTCAACAGGCGCTACGCCGAGCTGTCGCGCATCGTCAAGGCGCACGAGGACTGGCAGGCGGCATCCGACGATCTGGATGCGGCCCGCGAGCTCGCCCGTGAGGACGAGGCGTTCGCGGCCGAGGTGCCCGCCCTGGAGGAGCACCTCGCCGCGTCGGCCGAGAGGCTGCGGCGCCTGCTGATCCCGCGCGATCCCGACGACGCGCGCGACGTGATCATGGAGATCAAGCAGGGGGAGGGCGGTGCCGAGTCGGCGCTGTTCGCCGCCGACCTGCTGCGCATGTACCTGCAGTACGCGGCGTCCAAGGGGTGGAAGACGGAGCTGCTGGAGCGCAACGAGTCCGACCTCGGCGGCTACAAGGACGTCCAGGTCGCGATCAAGGGCCAGAGCTCCGACCCGGCGCAGGGCGTGTGGGCGCACCTCAAGTACGAGGGCGGCGTGCACCGCGTGCAGCGGGTGCCGGCGACCGAGTCGCAGGGCCGGATCCACACCTCCACGACCGGGGTGCTGGTGTTCCCGGAGGTGGATGAGCCGGACGAGGTCGAGATCAACCAGAACGACCTCAAGATCGACGTGTTCCGGTCGTCCGGCCCGGGCGGCCAGTCCGTGAACACGACCGACTCCGCCGTGCGCATCACGCACCTGCCGACCGGCATCGTGGTGTCGATGCAGAACGAGAAGTCGCAGCTGCAGAACCGCGAGGCGGGCATGCGCGTGCTGCGGGCGCGGCTGCTCGCGAAGCAGCAGGAGGAGCGGGATGCCGCGGCCTCCGACGCCCGCCGCTCGCAGATCCGCGGCATGGACCGCTCGGAGCGGATCCGCACCTACAACTTCCCGGAGAACCGGATCGCGGACCACCGCACCGGCTACAAGGCGTACAACCTCGACCAGGTCATGGACGGCGCCCTCGAGCCCCTCATCGAGTCGGCCATCCACGCCGACGAGGAGGCCCGCCTCGCCGCCCTCGCCGGCGACGACTGACCCCGTTCGGGACCGGGCGGCACGACCCGTTGCTCAGCGTTCGTCGGAGCGTGGCGGCGTCGCACTCGGAAGCAGCCGTTCGAGCAGCATGAGGGAGCGGCGCACGTCGACGGTGTCGGGTGCGAGCAGCCACTGCACCTGCAGGCCGTCGGACGCCCCGGCCACCAGCGCGGCGGCGTCGTCAGGATCGATGTCGGCGGCGATCCGTCCGGCGTCCTGGGCTTCCCGCACGCGCTGAGCGAGCCCGGCGCGCACGCTCTCGAATCGTGCGCGCACGAAGTCGGCGGTGGAGGGGTGGTTCTCTTGGACCGCGTCGGCCGTGAGGGTGGCGTACAGGCGCACGAGCCCGGGGATGGTGCGGTTGAAGTCGGCGCTTTCCATCATCAGCTCGACGGCGCCGCGGGTGTCGGGGGCAGCGACGGAGGGGGCAGGGGATGCGGATGCCTCGGCAGCCGCATTCGCATCCGATGCCCTCGACGCAGACCCCCGGGCCTCATGGGCCCGGTACACCTCGACGAGCAGCTCATCGCGCGACGCGAAGTAGTGCCGCAGCGTGGCGTGCGCGGTGCCGATCGCGTCGCCCAGCGTCCGCAGGGACGTGCCATCGACTCCGCGGGTTGCGAACTCGGTGAGCGCGCTCTCGATGATCTGCGCGCGACGCGCGACGCCCTTCGCGTACGGCCCGCGGGAGCCGTCCGACGTCGAGTCGACGCCGTCGGCGGCGCTTGTGACGGTGGCGTCGCGCCGGGCGGAGATTTCTTCAGCCATGATCCGACTCATTTTCATCCAGTGTACGGGTTTCGCGGTATCATCGTTCATCCGCAGACGTCTCTACAAAGGAGTGAACCATGTCTTCCCCCTCCGTCCAGCTGTACTCGGTGCGCGACGCCATCGGTGAGAACATCGACGCGGCGCTCGCCCGCCTGGCCGAGATCGGCTTCACGAAGGCCGAGCCCTACGGCTTCCACACCAACACCGGGGACGTGAAGCGCGCGCTGACCGCCGCCGGCATTTCCGCACCCTCCGGCCACGCCTCCGTCATCGACAACGCGACCCCCGAGGCCGTCTTCGACGCCGCCGCCGAACTCGGCATCCGCACCGTCATCGACCCGTTCGTCCCGACCGACCGCTGGCAGACCGCCGACGACGTCGCGAAGATCGCGGCGCGCGTCAACGAGCTCAGCGCCCAGGCGCAGGAGCGCGGCCTCGAGTTCGGCTACCACAACCACCAGTGGGAGTTCACGAACAAGGTCGGCGGCCGCACGGTCTTCGAGCTCTTCGCCGCGCAGCTCGACCCCGCCGTCGTGCTCGAGGTCGACACCTTCTGGGCGACCGTGGGCGGCGCGGACGTCCCCGCCGTGCTGCGTGCGCTGGGTGACCGCGTGCGCGCCATCCACGTCAAGGACGGCCTGATCGACGACGCGATCCGCGACATCCTGCCGAGCAGCGAGAGTGCGCTCATCGTCCCCGAAGCGCTCACCGCGGCGTTCGAGAACCAGCAGCCGGCCGGCCAGGGCGACGTCGACGTCACGGCGATCCTCGCCGCTGCGCCGCAGGCCCTGCGCGTCGTCGAGTTCGACCGCTTCCGAGGCGACGTCTTCGAGGGCATCGCGGCCTCGTTCGCCTGGCTCGCCGCGAACGACGTCGAGGCCGCCGCATGAGCGAGGCGATCACGACCGGCATCGGCCTGATCGGCGCCGGCAACATCTCTCCCGCCTACCTCAAGAACCTCACCGCGTTCGAAGAGGTCGAGGTGCGCTTCATCGCCGACCTGGACCTCGACCGCGCCTCGGCTCGGGCGAAGGAGTTCGGCGTCGCGCGGTCCGGCACCGTCGACGAGTTGCTCGCCCGCGACGACATCGAGCTCGTCGTCAACTTGACGATCCCGGCCGCGCACACCGAGGTCGGGCACCGTATCATCGCCGCCGGCAAGCACGTGTGGAGCGAGAAGCCGGTGGCGCTCGACCACGAGTCGGCGAAGGAGCTGCTGGCCGCGGCCTCCGCAGCGGGTGTGCGCGTCGCGTGCGCACCCGACACGGTTCTGGGCGCGGGCGTCCAGACGGCCCTGCGGGCGATCGCCCGCGGTGACATCGGCACCCCGCTCACCGCGACGACGATGTTCCACGTCCCGGGCCCCGAGTCGTGGCACCCGGACCCCGACTTCCTGTTCGCGACCGGCGCCGGCCCCCTGTTCGACATGGGGCCGTACTACGCCACGACGCTCGTGCACGTCTTCGGCTCGGCGACCCGCGTCCAGGCGGTCTCGTCGAAGTCGCGCGACATCCGCACCATCGGAAGCGGCCCGCGCGCCGGCCAGACGTTCCCGGTCGAGGTCCCGACGCACCATGCGGCGCTCATCGAGTTCGAGGGCGGCACGTCGGCGCAGTCGGTCTTCTCGTTCCAGCACGCGTTCGCGCGCGCCGGGGTCGTCGAGATCAACGGCACCGAGGGCACGATCAGCCTGCCCGACCCGAACAACTTCGACGGCGACAGCCTGCTGCACCTCCACGGCGAAAAGGCGCGCACGATCACCGCGACCGGCGCAGCCTTCGGCCGCGGCACGGGCATCGTCGAGCTGCTGCGCTCGATCCGCGCGGGTGTGCCCGAGCGCGCGTCGGGCGCCCTGGCGTCGCACGTGCTGGACATCCTGCTCGGCATCCGCGACGCGGCCCTGACCGGCCACGCTGTCGAGATCACGTCGAAGGTCGATCCCATCGCGCCGCTGCCCGAGAGCTTCGACCCCTCGGTCGCGCAGTAGCGCCGGCGACGACCGACCCTCTCGCGCGCTTCCGCCCGCTGGGTCGCGTCCTCCCGATGTTGACTTGCCTCAGATGTACGCGACACGCCGTGTGCGCCGTACATCTGAGGCAAGTCAACGAGTCGGCGGGGCGCCGGGGCGGTGGCGAGCGGACGCCGGCGCGGCGGCGGCGGGCGCGGTCACAGCCAGCGGTACTCGGTCTCCGGGCGACCGGGGGTGCCGTATCGGGGCGCGCGCAGCGCGCGTCCGGCATCGGCGAGGTGCTCCAGGTAGCGGCGGGCGG
>NZ_DATEJS010000250.1:0-20907 GCF_035277845.1 Microbacterium sp. | reverse complement strand
CGTCGTTCGACGTCGGCGGCCTCGGCGCGGGCGGCACGGCCGGCGTCAGCTACGGGATCGGCGCGAACGCCGGCGCGGACGTATCGCTCGGCAAGGACGGCATCCACGTCAGCGCCAACCTCGGAGTCACCTTCGGGCTCGGCGCCAACGTCAAGCTCGACCTCTCCGTCAACCCCGCGGACATCCCCGGGGCGAGCCTCGTGACCGGTGCGATCGGCGACGTGGTGCACTCCGATGTCGCGAAATCGGTGGTGCACGACCTCAATCCGACGAACTGGTTCTGAGTCCGGAATCCCCTCGCCGGGCAGTTTCCGAAAGCCCGGCGAGGCGGCTCGACGGGCCGCGGATGATGTTGCACAATACACCCCTATCGGAAAATGCAGTTTCTGTGGATAAACTGGCGGTCCATAGTCCCGTGCTGGGGGGGCGGCGGGACGAGCGGTAGCTGGATGCCACCCAGAAGGGTGGTGTTTTGTGTACTCGCTGAGCCGGGCGCGCGCGGATCCGCGCACGCTGATGACGACGGGCGTGCTGGCGTTGAGCCTTGCCGCAGCCGTCGTCTTCGGCACGCTCAGCCCGGTGCAGCTGGATCTCCCGAACCCGATCCCCTGGCAGTCCCTCGCAGCCACGGCCGCAGCAGCCACGGCGGGCGTCACGCACCCGAGCGCCACGCACTCGACCACCACGAACAACCCGACCAGCACAGACCCGACCACCGCGAACCCGCGGCATCCCGACCCGATGGCGCCACCCTTGCGCGCCACCGCGACGCAGAATCACGCCTGGTGGCAGTCGCTGACGCCTGCCCAGCAGGCGGAGGTGGTCATCGAGCACCCGGAGCGGGTCGGCAATCTCGACGGCATCCCCATGAGCGTGCGCAACCGCGTCGACCGCGCGCAGCTCGCGGCGCGCATCGCATCACTGACCGCGGCCGAGCCCAGTCGGTACGTGATGCCCGGTGACGTGGTGGGTGGTGCGGTCGCGTTGCCGAACCCCGCGTACGCGGTCTGGCAGAACAAGATGGCGGCGCTCACGAACACCCGCAAGGCCCTGCAGGCGCACCCGGACATGTCGCTGGTCATGCTCGTGGTCGGCGCCGAGCGTGTGGACATCGCACTCGCGGTCGGCGACGTCGACACGGCCGACAACGTGGGCGTGTACGCGCAGGGACTGTTCTCGAACACGTCGGACGACGTGGACGTGCGGGACGTCTCCCTGCAGATGCTCGACCTCGATCGGCAGGCCGACCAGCTGATCGCCCTCAGCAAGCGCCGTGACCAGACGACGGCGCTCGTCATGTGGATGGGCTACGCCGCCCCGCAGAACCTCATCGATGCGATGTCCGAGACACAGGCCCAGGAGGGGGCGGTGTCCCTGGCATCCTTCGCCGACGGCATCAAGGCCGTCAACCCGGCGACGCGCCTCGTCGGCGTGGGGCACTCGTACGGCTCGACGACTCTCGGTCTCGCAGCGCAGCGCACGAACGCGTTCTCCGCCCTCGTCGCGTTCGGCTCGCCCGGCCTCGGCACCGACCGCGTCCGCGACCTGCACGTTCCCTCCGGTGCCGTCTACGCGCTCGCGAACCCGGTCGACCCGGTCGCGGGCCTCGGCCGGTTCGGCACCGTGCCCACCGAGATGCCGGGCGTCACCCGCCTCAGCACCGCCGCGCACCTCGACCTGAAGGGGCCGACGGCGACGCCGGTCTCGCTGAAATCGGTCGCCTCCGGCATCGTCGGGCCGGTGATCGCGTTCGTCGCCAACCTGCCGACCGGATTCCGGCAGCACAACCAGTACCTCGTGCACGACAGCACGGCCGAGTACAACATCGCCGCGGTCATCGCCGACCTGCCCGACCGGCTGATCAGATGATCCGCCGCCCGCTGGTCGCGGCGGCGATCCTGGCCGCGTGCATCGCGGTGGTGGGATGCACGCGCAATTCGGGCGGCACCTCCGCCAGCGCGTCGACCACCTATCTCGAAGACGTGGTGCCGGGGTACAACTCGATGCTCGCCGAACTGCGCGCCGCCATCGGCGCCGAGTACCCGGGGGTCGAGTGGCGCGAAGACGCCTCCGGTGCCGAGAAGGTCGGCGGGGTCGCCGCCGACACCTGGGTCGTCTACTCGCCCACCTGGTACCTCGACGCGCCGATCGCCGACGACAGCGCGCGGCGCGACGCGGTGGTGCGCACCGCCAACGCCATCCTGCACCGCCACGGCTTCGTCTCGTTCCAGACGGTCATCGCGCACCCCGGCCAGTTCGAGTACGTCGCCGATGACCGCTGGGGATGCCGCGTCGTCTTCGGCGGCCTGCGCATCGCGGGTCTCAGCTACCGCACCGGCGACATGCCGAGCCTCGACCCCACCCCGCAGGTGCCGCTGCGCGCGGAGCCCACCGGATGAGCGGCGGCGCGACCGCAGGGGACGACGGCATCCTGCGCTGCCCCTGGGTGGGCGACGACGCGGACTACCGCCGATACCACGACGAGGAGTGGGGCACGCCGCTGCACGGCGACCGGGCCCTGTTCGAGAAGATGAGCCTCGAGGGGTTCCAGGCGGGGCTCAGCTGGATCACCATCCTGCGCAAGCGCCCCGCGTTCCGGGCGGCGTTCGACGGCTTCGACCCCGCGACCGTGGCCGCCTACGGCGAGGCGGACGTGGAACGGCTGATGGGGGATGCCGGCATCGTGCGCAACCGTGCCAAGATCGAGGCGGCGATCGGCAACGCCCGCCTCGTGTGCGAGCTGGCGCCCGGTGAGCTCGACGCCCTGATGTGGTCGTTCGCGCCCGCGGGATCCGGCATCCGCCCTGTGTCGATGGCGGAGCTTCCCGCCGTGACGCCCGAGTCCGAGGCGATGTCGAAGGCGCTCCGCAAGCGCGGGTTCCGCTTCGTCGGCCCCACCACCATGTACGCGCTCATGCAGTCCGCCGGAATGGTCGACGACCACCTCACCGGCTGCTGGCGCGCCGCCCCCACGCCCGGTCGTTGAGCGAGCGCAGCGAGCCGAAACGCCGCCGGCCCGCTAGGACGTCGCGACGTGGGCGGCGTCGTGCAGGTGGCTGTCGCCGTGGCCGAGCACCTTCACCACGATTCCGCGCCCGCGCAGTGCGGAGAGCGTGCGGGTCTCCTCGTCGCGGTCGCGGCCGAGGGCGTGCACGGATGCCACCACCACGACGTCCCCGCGGTGCAGGGTGCCGAACAGGCGCACCAGGCGCTGCTCCCACGTCTCCAGGGTCTCCGGGGCCGGATGCCGGAACCCGTCGATGGGCACGCCGAACGCGGTCAGGTCGTCGCGCTGCTGCTTGATGGGCGGCATGTCGTCGCGGGCGACGACCACGCCGACAAGGCGGGAGCCCGCCGGCCGGGCAAGCCACCAGTGGCGGTCCTGCTGCAACTCGACGAAGCATTCCGGGCATTCGGCGGCGGCATGCGTCACATCGGAGTCGGTCACCCGTCCATTCTCGCAGTCTTCGGGCCCGCCGGCACGCCCGACCGGCGGCCGGGCGGCACGGTTCACTCCTCGCCGAGGCGCACCTGCAGGCTGAGCTGCTCGGCATCCAGCTCGTTGAGCGCCCGGCGCAGCTCCGCGCTCGAGTACTCGCCGCCGCGCGCGAGCGCGCCGAGCTGCCGGCGCTGGGCGTCGATGACCACGAGCCGCAGTTCGCCGATGGTCCGCAGCAGCGACCCCTCCTCGTCGTCGGTGCGCACCTGGACGCGCCGCTGCATCCGGGCCAGCAGCTCCGCGGGGAACGGATTGCCGGCGCGGTCGACGAGGCCGGGATCGGCGAGCGCCTCCTGTCCGGCGTCCCACAGCGCGGTGAACAGGCGGGCGTGCTCCTCGTCGTCGTCGGTGGCATCGCCGGCATCCATGTGCAGTCGCCGCACCAGCCACGGCAGGGTGAAGCCCTGCAGCATGAGGCTGACCACCGCCACGAGGAACGCGACGAACACCAGCAGAGCCCGATGCCCGTCGGTCTGCGCGTCGGTGAGGGTCTGTGCGGCGGCGAGCGTCACGGCACCGCGCATGCCCGCCCACACGATCACGGCGCCGTGCTTCCAGCCGAGCCGGGTGGACTGGTAGTAGTCGATGTCGTTCAGGGCGCGCGTCACGCGCGCCTGCCAGCCCCGCACGCGCTGCCGCTGCTCCTCCGGGGTCGCCGGTGCCCTGCGGCGCTGCGGCAGGTCGATCTCTCCGGCCGCGACCTTGTCGATCTTGCGGCTGAGCTTCTCGAACGCGTCGCGGTTCATCCGGTCGGCATGTCGTCCCTGTATCCACACGACGACGGTCACGTACGCGGTGCGGGATGCCACCACGATCACGAGCGCGACCGCGGCCACCCAGATCGGGGTCCACAGCCCCTCGTTGTGCGCGAGTTTCGCACCGACGATGTCCTTCAGCTCCAGCCCCATCAGCAGGAAGATCGCGCCCTCGAGGACGAGTTCGACGGTGTGCCACGTCATCCGGTCGCTGAGTCGCTGCTCGGGCGTGAACAGCCGCGGGGCGCCCTGGCCGGCGACGATCCCCGCCACGACCGCGGCGACGAGACCGGAGCCGTGCAGCTCCTCGGCCGGCAGGTATGCGAGGAACGGCACGGTGAACCCGATCGCGGTGCTCGCCGCCGAGTTGCGCACGAGACCGCGCAGCTTCACCAGCAGCCAGCCGACGACACCACCGACGACGACCGCGATGAGGATGCCCCAGAGGAACGCCCCGACCGCGCCCCACAGCGAGAAACTGCCCGCGATCGCGACGATCGCGGTGCGCAGCAGCACCAGGGCGGTGGCGTCGTTGAGCAGGCTCTCGCCTTCGAGCATGGTGACCACCCGCGGGGCGATGCCGAGGCGCTTCGCGATCGACGTGGCGACGGCGTCCGTGGGCGAGATGATCGCGCCGAGGGCGATTCCGAGAGGCAGGCCGACCGAGGGGATCGCGACCCAGAAGAACAGCCCGAGCAGCACGGAGCTCATCACGACGAGCAGCACCGACAGCCCCATGATCGGCCGGAGGTCCCGCCGGAATTCGAGCGCCGGCAGGTTCACCGCCGACGAGTAGAGCAGCGGCGGCAGCACGCCGGCGAGGATCCAGCTCGGCGGGATCTCGGGCAGGTGCACGAAGGGCATCAGCCCGACCACGAGCCCCAGGGCGACGAGCATGAGCGGGCCCGCGACCCCCAGCCGCTGCGCCAGCGAGGTGACCACGGCGATGGCGATCACCGCGACCAGCAGGATCAGGGCGAGCAGCATCGGCGGGGCTCCGGCGGATCAGATGAGACCGAGGCCGCGCACCGCGTCGCGTTCGGCGACGAGCTCCGCCACCGAGGCGTCGATGCGGGCACGGGCGCGCGCGTCCAGCTCGAGGCCCTCGACGACCCGGTGGCCCGACCCGTCGGAGGTGACCGGGAAGGATGTCACGAGCCCCTCGGGCACGCCGTACTCGCCGTGCGAGACGACGCCGGCCGAGACCCAGCCGGCGTCGGCCTCGCGCCCGAGCATCCAGTCGCGCGTGTGGTCGATGGCCGCCGACGCGGCGGATGCCACGGACGACGACCCGCGCACCTCGATGATCTCGGCACCGCGGCGGGCGACTCGCGGCACGAACTCGTCGTCGAGCCAGGCCATCGCATTGTCGAGACCGGCGCAGCGCTCCACCAGCATGGGCATGACCGGCCGGCCCGACACCGTCGCGTGCGCGACGTCCGCGAACTGCGATGCGGAGTGGTTGCCCCAGATCGTCACGTTGCGCACCGCTCCGGCGCCGACCCCGAACGATTCGGCGAGCTGGCCGATCGCGCGGTTGTGGTCGAGCCGGCTCATCGAGGTGAACCGGTCGTCGGGCAGGTCTGGTGCGGATGCCCGCGCGATGAGCGCGTTCGTGTTCGCGGGATTGCCGACGACGACCACCCGCACATCGGATGCGGCGTGCGCCTGGATCGCGGCGCCCTGAGGCCCGAAGATCCCGGCGTTGGCCGCGAGCAGGTCGGCGCGCTCCATGCCCGCGGTGCGGGGCCGCGCCCCGACGAGCAGGGCGATGTTCGCCCCGGCGAAGGCCTGGGCCGGATCGTCCGTGACCTCGACGTCGACGAGCGCCGGGAACGCGGCATCCTGAAGCTCCAGGGCGGCGCCCTCGGCGGACCGCACGCCCTGCGGGATCTCCAGCAGCCGCAGCTTCACCGGCCGGTCGGGTCCGAGCATGTCGCCGGCCGCGATGCGGAACAGCAGTGCGTACCCGATCTGCCCTCCCGCGCCGGTGATGGTCACAGTGGTCGCAGCATCCATGCCCCGAGCCTACTCAGCCCGCCGCGGCCCGCTCGGGTGTCACGTTCTGCGGGTGCAGGGGGCTGATCGTGACACCTGAGCGGCTGTGGCCGGCTCAGCGCACGATGAGGCGCGGCACGATGAGCGCGTGCGCGGCGCCCGGGGTCGCGGCGCGGGCCTCGATCTCGCCGCCGGGCCCGGTGATCAGGTCGATGGCCGCAGCCGCCACCTGCTCGGGCAGCTGCTCCACGCTCGACAGCCCGAGCGCTTCGACGACCGGGGTGTTGTCGAATCCGACGATCGGCAGGTGCGGGCGCCCGAGGTCGGCCGCGGCCAGGTGCGCGCCGACGGCCAGGGAGTCGCTCGCGCACACCAGGGCGTCGATCTCGTGCCGGGCGAGCTCCCGGCCGACGAGCTCCCGGGCCTCGGCGATCCCCTCCTGCACGGCCCAGCGCGGGGCGGACGCACTGCCGGCCCTCGGCCCGATCGTCTCCCGCCAGCCGCGCTCGCGGTCGTCGCCGGTGCCGGATCCCGTCGGCCAGCCGAGGAACGCGACCCGCGGCCCCGCGGTCTCCAGCGCATGCGTCGTCGCCGCCCGGGTGCCGGCCGCGCCGTCGACGTCGACCCACAGGTGGGCGGGGTCGTCGATGTCGTCCGCGCCCCACGGCCGCCCGAACGACACGAACGGCAGTCCGCGGCCGAGCAGCCAGCCGGTGCGGGGATCGCCGTGGAACGTGCCCGAGATCACGACGGCATCCACGTCCCCGCCGCGCATCAGCTCGTCCCAGCGGCTGATCTCGTCCTCGGGCGTGCGGGCGGCGTACAGCAGCACCCGCAGGCGCCGCGCCCCGGCGCGCTCGGTCAGTGCGTGCACGAACCGGTCGAGCACCACGCCGGAGATGCCGCCCGCGTACGCGTCCAGGCGCACGCCGATCGTGGAACTGCGCCGGGTGCGCAGTCGCCGCGCCGAGCTGTTGGGGGAGTAGCCGAGCTGCTCGACCGCCTGCATGACACGCTGGCGGGTGCTCTCCCGCACCACCTGCGGTGCGTTGAGCACGTTGCTGACCGTCTGCCGCGACACGCCCGCCTGGCGCGCCACGTCGTCGATCGTCACCGCTTCGGTCACGGATGCATCATCCCCACACGTCACTCCGGCCGTGCTTGACAGCCCGTTTTCCTGCACTCTATCGTGAACCACGACCCACAGTTTGATCGTTCAAATTTGATCGTTCGAATCTCAGCGCCAGATCGAAGGAGATGTCATGACGCGCCACACAGCACGAGGGCTCGTCGGCCTCGGCGCCATCGCCGCCGTCACCGCCCTCAGCCTGACCGGATGCGGTTCGGGCTTCAGCAGCTCGCCGTCCTCCACCTCGGGGAGCGACCTCACGTCGTCCAAGAAGCCCCTCACGATCATGATCGGCTCGTCCGGCGACGCCGAGACCAAGGCCGTCAAGGATGCCGTCGCCGGCTGGTCGCAGAAGTCCGGCGTCTCGGCCACCGTCGTCGTCGCCACCGACCTGCAGCAGCAGCTGTCGCAGGGCTTCGCCGCCGGCTCCCCGCCGGACCTCTTCTACCTGTCCAGCGACATCATGGCCGGCTTCGCCGACAACGGCTCGCTCAAGCCCTATGGCGACCTTCTCAAGAACAAGGCCGACTTCTACCCGTCGCTGGTGAAGAACTTCACCTACAAGAACCAGTTCTACTGCGCGCCCAAGGACTTCTCGACGCTGCAGCTCGTCATCAACACCGACATGTGGAAGAAGGCCGGTCTCACCGACGCCGACCTCCCCACGACCTGGGACCAGCTGGCGGCGGACGCCGAGAAGCTCACCTCCGGCAAGACCAAGGGCCTCGTCTTCAACGGCGAGTACGCGCGGCTCGGCGTGTTCATGGCACAGGCCGGCGGCCGCCTCGTCTCCGCCGACGGCAAGACCGCCGAGGCCGACAGCGCCGAGAACGCCACCGCGCTCGACTACGTGAAGAAGCAGCTCGACGCGGGCACCTTCGCCTATGCGAAGGATGTCGGCGCAGGCTGGGGCGGCGAGGCGCTCGGCAAGAAGACCGCGGCCATGACGATCGAGGGCAACTGGATCACCGGCGCCATGTCGGCGGACTTCCCGGACATCGCCTACAAGGTCGCCGAGCTGCCCGCCGGCCCCGCCGGCAAGGGCACCCTGCAGTTCACCACCTGCTGGGGCATGGCCGCGAAGAGCCCCAACCAGAAGGCGGCGCTCGACCTCGTCGAGTACCTCACCTCGGCCGGCCAGCAGCTGGCGTTCTCGAAGGCGTTCGGCCCGATGCCGTCCGTCGAATCCGCCGCGTCGCAGTGGAAGTCAGGCAACGCGCCGCTGATCCCGTTCCTCGCGGGCGCGGACTACGCACAGGGCGTGCCGACCGACGCCGGTGCATCCGACGTCATCAACGACTTCAACTCGCAACTTGCGACGCTGAAGTCCAGTGACCCGTCGACCATCCTGACGTCGGTTCAGAAGAACCTCGAGACGGTCGTCAAGAAGTAGCGCATGTCGGTCCTCGCCTCACCGGCGACGGCCCCCGCCCCTCCTCGCCGGCGATCCTCCGGGATCCGCCGCGGGGAGGGCCTGGCGGGCTGGCTGTTCACTCTGCCGGTCATCATCCTGCTCGGCGTGTTCCTGCTCGTCCCGGTGCTCATGGCCCTGTGGGTCAGCTTCTCGGACTGGAACGGCAACGGCAGCCCGCTGTCCTCCTCCGTGAACTTCGTGGGGCTCCGCAACTACGCGGACCTCACCACGGGCAGCGGCCTCGCCGAACGCAACTTCGGGCTGTCGCTGCGCAACAACCTCTGGTACGTGGTGCTCGTCGTGCCGCTGCAGACGATCCTCGCGCTGCTGCTCGCGGTGCTCGTCAGCCGGCGTCTGCTGGCCGGCCGCGGCTTCTTCCGCACCGCGTACTACTTCCCCTCCGTGACCAGCTCCGTCGCGATCACCGTGCTGTGGCTCTTCCTGTTCTCGAACTCCGGAGCCGTCAACGCGATCTTCGCCCGGCTGGGCGCGAACGGACCGGACTGGTTCAACGAGCCCGCGGGCCTGTGGGCGGTGATCGCCGGCTGGTTCGGGATGACCCGGCCGCCCGGCTGGATGGATCAGGGCGGGTTCCTCGAGGTCACGCCCTGGGAGTGGCTGCAGGGTCCGTCGATCGCGATGTTCGCGTACATCCTGATGGCCGTCTTCACCACCAGCGGCACCTTCATGCTGATCTTCATGGCCGCGATCCAGAACATCGATCCCGCCCTCGACGAGGCGGGCATGATCGACGGGGCGAGCGGGTGGCAGCGGTTCTGGCGCATCACGCTGCCGCAGCTGCGCCCGGCCCTGTTCACCGTGCTCACCCTCGGGCTCATCGGCTGCTGGCAGGTGTTCGACCAGATCTACACCGGCACGCAGGGCGCACCCGGCAAGACCACTCTGACCCCCGCGTACCTGTCGTTCCAGGCGAGCTTCGGCTCGCAGCAGTGGGGCGACGGCGCCGCCATCGCCTTCATCCTCTTCGCGATCATCGTCGCGTTCACGCTGTTCCAGCGGTGGGTGCTGCGCGATCGGCCGGTGTCCCGCCGCCGCATCCGCGCCTACCAGCCGAAGGCCGCGAAGAACGGAGCCGCTTCGTGAGCGCCGTCGTCTCGTCCCGCCGCGCGGGCGGCCGGCCGCCGTGGGTGCGGGTCGCCGGCCGCATCCTGCTCTACGCGGCGCTCGTCGCCATCGCTCTCGTCTACATCTACCCTTTCCTGGTGCAGGTCTCGACGTCGTTCAAGACCGAGGCGGATGCCGCGAACGATCCGATCTCGCTCCTCCCGCAGACCTGGTCGATCGCCGCGTACCGGACGCTGTTCGCCAACAGTGACTACCCGCGCTGGTTCATGAACTCCGTCATCGTGACCGTCTTCGTCACGCTCGGCCGGGTGTTCTTCTCATCGCTGGCGGGCTACGCGCTGGCGCGACTGCACTTCCGCGGGCGCGGGATCCTGTTCGCCGGGATCGTCGCGGTCATGGCGGTGCCGGGCGTCGTGCTGCTGATCCCCAAGTTCCTCGTGATCAACCAGCTCGGCATGTACAACTCGTACGTCGGCATGATCCTGCCGCTCATGGTGGATGCCGGCAGCGTCTTCATCATGAAGGGCTTCTTCGAGTCGATCCCCGTGTCGGTCGAGGAGCAGGCGCGCGTGGACGGCGCGGGCGCGTTCCGCATCTTCTGGTCGATCGTGCTGCCGATGGCCCGGCCCGCGCTGATCACGATCCTCATCCTGTCGATCCAGGGATCCTGGAACGAGCTCGCGCACTTCATCGTGTCGACCTCCGACCCGAACCTGATGACGCTGACGAAGGGCGTGGCGTCCCTCGCGGCCGGAACGCTCGGATCGGGCACCCAGTACCCGTTGAAGCTCGGAGCCGCGCTCATCATGACGATCCCCATCGCCGTGGTGTTCTTCGTCTTCCAGCGCAAGATCATGAACTCGAGTGAAGGGGCAGTGAAGGAATGACCGTCACCCGCCAGCCGTTCCTGCAGGATGCCGTCATCGTGCTGCACGCCCCGACGCAGGTGTGGTCGCGCGATGACGGCGACATGCGCGCCCCGATCGACGGCGTCTACCACGGCGACCGGAGGATGCTGGCCGGGCTGCAGGTCGCGTACGGGGCACCGGGCGCGCCCCCCGTCGCCCCGGAGGCCATCGCATCGCGCACTCCGCGGGCCGCGCGGGCGGTGTTCGACGCCGTGCTGCGCGAGATCGACGACCCGGCGCCGGACCCGCATCTGCGGATGACCCGCACCCGCACCGCGGGCCCCGGCGTCGTGCGCGAGACCATCGTGCTCGCGTCGGCGCTCCCCGGCCCGGTCGACGTGGAGGTGACCGTGCGCATGCGGGCGGACTTCGGATCGCTCGCCGACGTGAAGGCGGGACTCGCGGCGGGGGCCGCGGTCGTCGTCACGGCCGTCGACGACGGCGTGCGTGCGGAGTCGGGCGACGGAGCCGAGGTGGTGCTCACCGCGCCGGATGCCGCGCTCGCCGTGGACGGCGCCGTCATCACGCTCGCCTGGAGCCTGACGATCCCGGCGCGCGGGTCGGTGGCGCTCGCCTGGCGTGCGCAGCTGCACGATCCGGCCCTCGTGGTCGCCGCCGCCCCGCACCGGCCGTGGACGCTGCCGGCCACCGCGGACTCCCGCCTGAACCGCTGGCTCGCCGTCGCGGCCGACGACCTCGACGCGCTGCGGCTCGCCCTGCCCGACCGCGCCGACGACGCCTTCCTCGCCGCCGGCGCGCCGTGGTTCTTCACGCTGTTCGGCCGGGACTCGCTGTGGGCGGCGCGGCTGGTGCTGCCGATGGACGTCGCGCTGGCGGCATCCACGCTGCGGGTGCTGGCCCGTCTGCAGGGCACGAAGGACGATCCGGCCACGGAGGAGCAGCCGGGCAAGATCGCGCACGAACTGCGCGCCGGAACCCTCGAGCTGCCGGGCGAGGGCATCGTGCTGCCGCCCCTCTACTACGGCACGGTGGATGCCACTGCGCTGTGGGTGTGCCTGCTCGTGGAGGCGGCGCGGGCCGGGATGCCCGACGCCGAGGTGCGCGACCTGCTGCCCCACCTGCGCGCGGCGCTCGACTGGCTCGTCGTGAACACGGGCGACGGCTTCCTCTCGTACATCGACCGCACCGGGCGGGGGCTCGCCAACCAGGGCTGGAAGGACTCCGGCGACTCGATCCAGTGGCGCGACGGACGGCTCGCCGCCGGCCCCATCGCCCTGTGCGAGGTGCAGGGGTATGCGTACGAGGCCGCCGTCGGAGCCGCCGATCTGCTCGACCGGCTCGGCCAGCCGGGTGCCGGCGGGCTGCGCACGTGGGCGGAGGCGCTGCAGGCCCGGTTCCGCAATCGGTTCTGGGTGCAGACGCCGGAGGGGCGCTACCCCGCGATCGCCCTGGATCGCGACGGTCGTGCGGTCGACACGCTGTCCTCGAACATCGGGCATCTGCTGGGCACCGGCATCCTGTCCGCCGACGAGGAGCACGCCGTCGCCGACCTGCTCGTCGGCGAGTCGATGGCATCCGGAAGCGGCATCCGCACCCTGTCGACGGATGCCGCCGGCTACTGGCCGCTGGGCTACCACAACGGTTCGGTCTGGACCCACGACTCCGCGATCATCGCGCGCGGCATGGCCGCCGCCGGGCTCCCCGGCCACGCCGAGCGGGTCGCGCATCAGCTGATCGACGTGGCCGAGCGGTTCGCGTACCGCGTGCCGGAGCTGCACAGCGGCGACCCGGTGGCGGTGCCGTATCCGGCCGCCTGTCGCCCGCAGGCCTGGTCCGCGGCGGCCGCGTTCGTGTGCGCCGGCATCCTCGCGGACGGCTGAGCCCGACGGCGCGCCTCCGCTCCCGAGCCTGTCGCGCGGTGGCGTGCGCGTGCGTCGCGCTACGGTGAGAGAAGCGACCGTAGGGGGAGAGACGGCCTGATGCCACAGCTGGATGACATCCTGTATCCCGAGATCGAACCGTTCGACGAGGGGATGCTGCTCGCCGGCGACGGCAACCGCCTGCACTACGAGCAGTGCGGCAACCCCGACGGCAAGCCCGTCGTGTTCCTGCACGGCGGTCCCGGTGCCGGGGTTTCGACGTGGCACCGGCGCTTCTTCGACCCGGACAGGTATCGCATCGTGCTGTTCGACCAGCGCGGATGCGGACGTTCCCTGCCCCATGTCTCCGATCCGCACGCCGACCTGCGCCACAACACCACCTGGCACCTCGTCGCCGACATCGAGCTGCTGCGCCGCAACCTCGGAATCGCGAAATGGCAGGTGTTCGGCGGGTCGTGGGGCTCGGCCCTCGCACTCGCGTACGCAGAGACGCACCCGGATGCCGTCACCGAGATCGTGCTGCGGGGCATCTTCACGCTGCGCCGTCACGAGCTGGAGTGGTTCTACGAGGGCGGGGCGTCCGCCCTGTTCCCCGACGAGTGGGAGCGCTTCGTCGCACCGATCCCGGTGCTGGAGCGGTCGCACATGATCGAGGCCTACCACCGGCGCCTCAGCGATCCCGACCCGGCCGTGCACGTGCCGGCCGCGGTGGCCTGGTCGCAGTGGGAGGCGGCCACCCTGTCGCTGCACCCCGATCCCGACCGCGTCGCCGAGGCCGGGGACCCGCGCCACGCCACCGCGTTCGCGCGCATCGAGAACCACTTCTTCATGCACGACGGCTGGTTCCGCCCCGAGCAGCTCCTCGAGGATGCCGCGGTGCTGCGCCGGCGCGGCATCCCGGGCGTCGTCGTGCAGGGCCGCTACGACGTGTGCACGCCGATCATGACCGCGTGGGATCTGCACCGCGCCTGGCCCGAGGCGGAATTCGTGATCGTGCCGGATGCCGGCCACGCGGCATCCGAACCCGGCATCGCGCGCGCCCTGCGCGAGGCGACCGACCGCTTCGCGGACTGACCGGCGGCGCCCGGTCGCGCCGGCGACGCCGGACGGGCGCTTCGTGCGGAGAAGTACCGCTGGTGCGGCCACACAGCGGGTATCTGGCCGCACGAGTTGCACAACTCCGCATGAGCCGCACCGGCCTCTCGGGGTCGGTGCGGCTCACCGGCCGCGGATCAGGTCGGCGGCGACCTCCCCGATCACGATCGAGGGCGCGTTCGTGTGCCCGCGGATCACGGTCGGCATGACGGACGAGTCCGCGACGCGCAGTCCCGTGACGCCGCGCACGCGCAGTTCGGGGTCGACGACGGATGCCGCGTCCGACCCCATCCGGGCGGTGCCCGCCGGGTGGTACAGCGTGTGCGAGAACTGCCGCAGGGCGATCTCGGCGCGCTCCGCGGGCGACATCCCACCCGCACCTGCAGGCTGCAGCCATTCGCCGGTGAGGAGCTCTCGCATCGGCTCCGTCTGCAGCAGACGGTCGCATTCGAGCAGTCCCTCGGTGAGCGCCGCGGCGTCGATCCCGTCGGCATCCGAGAGGTACGCGGGATCGATGAGCGGCTTGTCGGCCGGATCGGCGGAAGCCAGCCGGATCGTGCCGCGACTCACCGGCCTCAGCAGGATCGCCCCGATCGTGACGCCTTCGCCCGGTGACGCCACGAGGCCTTCGCCGACGTACGGACCCGGCGCGAAGATGATCTCGACGTCGGGCAGGTCGCCCGGCTCACCGCGTGCGTCGGCGACGGAGGTGCGGAGGAATCCGTACGCCTCGGCGATGTTCGACGTGAGCATGCCGCGCCGGCGGCTCAGATACGTGACCAGCTCGGCCGGCTTCTCGGCTCCGTGCAGCGTCCCGCCCTTCGCTGCGGGCGCGAGTCCCGCGATCAGATGGTCCTGCAGGTTGCTGCCCACCTCGGGGGAGTCGTGCACGAGCGGGATGCCGCGGTCGTGCAGATGCGCGGCCGGCCCGACTCCCGACAGCATCAGCAGCTGCGGGGTGTTCACGGCGCCTCCGCAGAGGATGACCTCGCGCTTGGCGGCGGCGTGCCGGGTCACCCCGGCGAGGTCGACGTACACACCGGTCGCCCGGGGCACGGCATCCGACCTGGTCCCCTCATCGAAGGTCACGCGCCGCACCAGGGCATCGGTGACGACCCGCAGGTTCCGCCGTCGGGAAGCAGGCGCCAGGTAGGCGTCGGCGGTGGATGTCCGCGCACCCCGATGCTGGGTCACCATGGTCTGGGTGAAGCCCGGCCGGTCGGGGAGATTCGCCGGCACGACCGGATGCCCGCGCTCCGCCGCCGCGCGCAGGAACGCGGCCGTGTGCGGCCGCGGATCGCGCTGGTGCTCGACGGGCAGCGCGCCGGCGCCGTCCTGGGTCGGGTCGTCGGGGTCGCTGGTGCGCTCGACGCGCCCGAAGTACGGCGCGAGGGACCGCCACGACCAGCGGTCGCCGGCGGCATCCGCCCACTCGTCGTAGTCGGCGGCGAACCCGCGCACCCACATCATCGCGTTGAGCGACGACGAACCGCCGAGCACCTTGCCGCGCGGCCAGAACACCGTGCGGCCGTGCAGACCCGGCTGCGGCACGGTGTCGTAGCTCCAGTCGTTCCGGCTGCGGAAGAGCTTCCCGAACGCGGCCGGAATGCGGATGTTCAGGTCGGTGTCGCGGCCGCCGGCCTCGAGCAGCAGCACGGACACGTCGGGGTCTTCGGAGAGCCGGGCGGCCAGCGCAGCCCCGGCCGAACCTGCGCCGACGACGACGAAGTCGGCGGCCAGGTCCGCCTTGCTCACGACTTCATCGCCCTCGTCAGGGTGGCCAGGAGTCCGGGGACGCTGTGGCCGATGTGCCACCGGGTGAGCCCGGCCGCGACATCCGTGTTGGTGCGGGAGTCGACGAACCACGGCGGCTTCGGCAGGATGGTGCCCTTCGCGGCTCCGCGCGACCGGAAGAATCCCGCAAGGCCACGGGGGAACGGCCGGAACGGACCGCGCATCACCGAGCGCTCCACCCTGTCGAGCAGCAGGGTGTTGTGCACGACGCCGATGCCCGACTGCACGTCGTCGAGCGTCGCACCGGGGAACGCGCCCCACGACAGGATCGGGGTGGCGAACAGCACTCCGGTCCACGTGTTGATCGCGATGCCCCCGTAGCGCAGCGCGGCGATCGCGCGCTCGAAGCCGGAGCCGAGCAGCGCCTCGGTGGCGGGGTCGATCAGCACGTTCGCGCCGAGGGTGCCGGCGAGCTTGTCGTTGGCGTGCTCGACCGCGGCGTCCAGGAACTCCTGCCCGGTGCCGGACAGCGTCACGACGCCCAGCACGGGCGCGAAGAACTCGGTCGTCTCGATCGCGGTCGGATCGTCGCGGTCGCCCACTTCGACGAGTGCGCGGGTGCGATCCGCGACCCAGGATGCGTCGGGATACGCGGCCTGGGCGGCCTGCAAGCGGTCGTCGGCGTGCGGATACCAGACCGGGCGTTCCGGGGCTGCGGCGAACGCCCGGCGCAGCTCGCTGAGGAACCGGTCGCGCTGCGCCCAGTCGCGGCTGACGATCACGACCTGCCCGGCGATGCAGTTGTGCCCGCTGTTGTGCAGGCGCATCGTGGCGATGTGCTGTGCCTGGTAGGTGAGGTCGGCCTCGGTCCACCTGCCCGGCACGACGATGATCGGGGCGACGCCGCCGAGCTCGGCCGTGATCGGCACGCTGAGCCTCGGGGTGTTCGCCTCCTTGCGGGAGGCGGCCTCGTCTCCGGTTCCCCACACGATGGCGTCGAACGTCGTGGCGGAGCCGGTGATGTGCACGTGCCCGATCTGCGGATGCTGCGTCAGGTAGGCGCCGACGTCACCCCCGCCGCGCACGATGCGCACGAAGCCGAGCTCGACGAGCGGGGCCATCGCGCGCTCGAGCACGGGCACGACGGAGTCCTGCGTGGGGTTGACCTTCAGGATCGACACCCGGCCTTCGGCGAGCAGTTCGTACAGCACGTCGAGGAAGGGGATCGAGGTGATGTTGCCTGCGCCGAGCACGAGGCCCACGCCGGCCTCGGCGGTCGGCGTGCGCTGTCCGAGTCCCGCGCCCGCCCGCGCCTCGTCGGCGCTGACGCCGGGCTCCAGCCACAGTTCTCCGCTGAATCCGGACAGCAGGATGCGGTCCATCCCGACGGTGGGGAAGGCTCTCACGCGGGTTCGTCCGCCGGGTGCGACGCCGATCTCGACCCGGTCGAGCGGGCTTCGGCCGTCGGAGAGAGCCCTGAGGGTGGCGATGTAGCCGTCGAGCGCGCCGAGGGCGGCGTACGGACCGGAGAGCCACTCCTCGCCGCGCAGCGGATGCCCCGGACCGAGTCCCTTCGACGCGGATGCCGCATCCACCCAGTCGTCGGCGACAGCTGCGACCGCGGCCCGCACGCGCTCGAGCAGCTTGGCCCGCTGGCCGACGCCGAGGCGGGCCCAGACGCGCGCCCCGTCGTGGAGCTCGGTGATCGCCTCGTCGAGCGGCTCCCGCACGTCGGCGGGGAGCTCCGGGGGCGCTGACGTCGCGGTGGGCTTCGTTGCGGGCTTCGCTGCCATGGTGCTCCTTGCCGTCGGGCGTGGTCCGCGGCCAGTGTATGTCGGGTCCCGGCGCCGGAGCGGACCGGCCCGGCGAGGGGCGATGAGAATGCCCTTGCCCTCGGCCGGTCGTTCGGACCCGTGAAACAAGGGTTGACATTCTCCGCGGTGGTGCACATCATGGGACCAAATCGATTTGGATCTCGCTTCCGGCCGCGACTCGGCGGCCGGCCGGCGCGATCACCGCTTCAGAGCAGAGGCAGACGACAATGACGAATGAAACCGCACACGCGACCGACGCCCCCGAGCAGAGGCAGGACGTCCACCCGGTGGACCAGTTCCGGCCCTGGGGACGGCTCGTGCCGTTCGCGATCCAGCACATCCTCGTGATGATCGCGACCCCGATCTCCTCGGTCTTCCTGATCGGCACGGCCCTTCATCTGTCCGAGCAGCTGACCTCGGCGATCCTCGCCTCCGTCTTCGTGTTCAGCGGACTGGGCTCGCTGCTGCAGTCGATCGGCGTCTGGCGCATCGGCGTGCGTCTGCCCTTCGTGATGCTGCCGGGCGGCGCGGCGACGATCCTGTTCATCACCACCGCCCAGGGCACCGATGTGCAGACGGCCGTCGGCGCCGTCATCCTGACGGGCGTCTTCTACATCCTCGTGGTGACCGTGTTCGTCCGGGTGCTCAAGTACTTCCCGCCGCTCGTGATCGGCAGCATGGTCGTCGTGATCGGCATCAACCTGATCGGCGCGACCGGCAAGCTCATCACCGGCACCCCCGACACGCCGCAGTTCGGCGACCTCCTGAACCTGCTGCTCGCGCTGGTGACGATCGTCGTGACCGTGCTGTGCTTCCGTTTCCTTCCCGGGGTGCTGCGGCAGCTCTCCGTGGCGTTCGGCCTCGTGGGCGGCACGATCTTCGCGGCCTTCTTCGGGGCGACCGCCTTCGCCCAGCACGTCGCCGGCCCGGCCGTGTCGGTGCCCGCGTTCCTGCCGTTCGGATTCCCCGTGTTCAACGTCGTCGCGGCCATCCCGATGCTGGTGTGGAGCCTCGCCTCCATGGCGGAGGCCACCGGTCAGACCGTCATCAACGCCGAGATCGTCGGCCGTGAGGTCAAGCCCACCCGGGACGTCCCGCGGGTCATCCGCGCCGACGGCATCGTCTCGATCATCGGCGGCTTCTTCGGCACGCCCGCCATGGTCACCAGCGGCGAGAACGTCGGCATCGTGCGCGCGAGCGGCGTGCGCAGTCGCTACGTGACCGCGACGGCCGGCGTCATCCTGATCCTCGTCGGGTTCAGCCCGCTCGCCCGGCTGCTGGCCGGCATCCCGTCCGCGGTCATCGGCGGCACCGCCGTCGTGGTGTTCGCCATCATCAGCGTGCTGGGCATCCAGATGCTCTCCCGCGTCGACTTCCACGAGACGGGCAACCTCATCACCTGCACGCTCGCGATCGGCATCGGCCTGCTGCCGGTGCTCATCCCGGGCATGTACCACCAGCTGCCCGCGGCCGTCGCCTCGCTTCTCGGCAGCGGGGTCGCGATGAGCGCGTTCACGGGCGTGCTGCTGAACCTCCTGTTCAACCACACCCGGCGGCGCGAGGAACCGACCGATACGGGCATGGGCGTCAACACCGCCATCATCAAGAACGTGCGGCGGCGCCCCGACGACTACCGGATCTGAGCACCGGAAGCCGCGTCACGCCCCCGTGGACGCCCGCGCGATCAGCGTCGGCGGCGGGGGCGTGATCGGCGTCCGGGCCGTCTGCCCGTCGAGCCGCGACAGCAGCAGCGTCACGGCGGCATCCGACACCTGGGTCAGGTGCAGGTCGAGCGCGGTCAGCGGCGGGCTGCTGGTCTGGGCGCGCACGCCGTCATAACGGGTCGCCAGCAGCAGATCGCGCCCGATCACCCGACCGGCCTCCTCGGCAGCCTGAACGGCGCCCGTCGCGAACGCGTCGACCGGGACGCACAGCGCGTCGATCTCCGGATGCTCCGCCAGCAGCTGCGCCGTCGCACGGCGTCCCGCCTGCTCGCCGCCGGCTTCGTCGGCCGTCGCGATGACGGGAGCGAAGCCCTGCCGCGCCGCGAGGTCCAGGTAGTGCTGGCGGAACGCTCGCTGCGACTCCCGCTCGCTGCTGCCGAGCAGGATGCCGGGAGCGCGCGCGCCGCGCTGGGCGAAGTGCTCGAAGATGAGCCGGGCCGACTCCTCGCCGTGCAGCTCGATGTCGTCGGGCCCGGGCGTCGCGCCGACCGTGATGTGCGGGATGCCCCGGGCCGTCAGCTCGCGTGCGAGCTCGTCGCCGGGTGCCGGCTCGAGGAGGATCGCCCCGTCGATGTCCACGCGGTCCAGCACGTTCTGCTGGTCGGGTGGGGTGAGGACGAGCGTGTAGCCGCTCAGCAGCGCGGTCTGGGCGCATCCCATGGCGAGCTCGGTGAAGAAGCCGAGCCGGGAGATGCCGGCCGACACCGCCGAGGGCATCGAGGAGAGCACCGCGATGGCCTGCGACCGGCCGGAGCGGAGGCGCTGGGCGCGCACGCTCGGCCGGTAGCCCAGGCGTTCGGCCGTGTCGATCACGCGCTGACGGGTGTCCCTGTTGACGTGGCCCAGTCCGCTGAGGGAGTGCGACACGGTCGTGCGCGACACCCCCGCCTCGCGGGCGACGTCCGCGATGGTGGCGCGCCTGCCGCCCCGGTCGCTCTCTGCTGGGGTCACCGTCCCAGTCTGCCGCCTACCAGGCCTGGACGATGACGACGATGCCGGAGATCACCGCGAAGCCGAGCACGATGTAGCGCAGCAGCGGTCCGTCGAGCCGGTGGTGGACGTATCGGCTGGCGAACGAGCCGACCGCCAGGAACGGCAGCAGAGCGGCGGTCGCGATCAAGGTCGTCAGCGTGAACTTGCCGCTCACCGCGAGCACGATCACCGAGATGACCTCACCGACGAGGAAGCATGTGGCGACTGTCGACCGCAGGATCGGCCCCGGCTTGTGCTGGTAGGCGAGGGCGAGCGGCGGCCCGCCGACTCCCGTGGAGGTCTCGGTGATGCCCGTGATGAGGCCGACGACGACGAGGCCGATGCGGTTCGGGTCGAACGCGGGCACGACCAGGGCCACCGCCGCGGCGATGACCGTCGACCAGCCGATCAGCAGTTCGAGCTGCTGCAGGTTGACGATGAGCAGGATCCACAGCCCGATGAACGTGCCGACGAACCGACCCACGCTGATCCACTTCACGCCGCGCCAGTCGATGGCGTGCCGCTCCCGTCCCGCGACGTACGCGTTCAGGGGGATCATCAGCAGCAGGATCGCCGCCGGCAGCAGGGACGGATCGAGCAGGCTCACCACCGGGGCGGCGACCATCGCGAATCCCATTCCGGTCGCGCCCTGGATGAATCCGCACACCAGCACGGTGATCCCGATGATGACGAATGCCGCGACGGTCATGCGCGCGACTCCGCCCGGCGTGCGCGGTGAACGGCAGCGGTCGGATCCACCGTCACGACCGGCGAAGAGCCCACGACGCGCTCCGCCGTCTCGCGGGCGCGGTCGAGCAGTGCGTCGCCGTCCCAGTCGACCGGGCGGCCGCAGCGCAGTCGCAGGCGCCCGTGCACGATGACGGCCTCGATCATGTCCCGGTTGCCGAGTCGCACCAGCTCCCACGTGGGGTCCCACG
>NZ_DATEJS010000249.1:0-2740 GCF_035277845.1 Microbacterium sp. | reverse complement strand
GACGGCGTCGGTGTCGATGAGCGGGCCGATGTTGACGTCTTCTTCGGTGCCGCGGCCGATCTTCATGCCGTTCACGCGCTCGGTGACCTTGCGGGCGAACTCCTCCGCGACCGACTCGTGCACGATGAAGCGGTTCGCCGCGGTGCACGCCTGGCCGATGTTGCGGAACTTCGCGAGCATCGCGCCGTCCACGGCCTTGTCGATGTCGGCGTCCTCGAACACGACGAACGGGGCGTTGCCGCCCAGTTCCATCGACACCCGCAGCACGCCCTCGGCGGCCTGCGCGATCAGGCGCCGGCCGACCTCGGTCGAGCCGGTGAACGACAGCTTGCGCAGCCGCGGGTCGGCGATGATCGGCGCGGAGACCTTGCCGCTGGTCGAGGTCGGGATGACGTTCACGACACCCTTCGGCAGGCCCGCCTCTTCGAGCAGCTGCACGAAGAAGATCGTCGACAGCGGGGTCAGTGCCGGGGGCTTGATCACCACCGTGCAGCCGGCGGCCAGCGCCGGGGCGATCTTGCGGGTCGCCATCGCCAGCGGGAAGTTCCACGGGGTGATGAAGAACGACGGGCCCACCGGACGCTGCGACACCACCATGTGGCCGGTGCCCTCCGGGTTCATCCCGTACCGGCCGGAGATCCGCACCGCCTCCTCGCTGAACCAGCGCACGAACTCGCCGCCGTACGCGACCTCGCCGCGGGCCTCGGCCAGCGGCTTGCCCATCTCGAGGGTCATCAGCAGCGCGGCATCCTCCTTGCGCTCCTGCAGCAGCTCCCACGCACGGCGCAGGATGTTGCTGCGCACCCGGGCCGGGGTGTTCGCCCACTCCTCCTGCGCGGCCACGGCCGCGTCCAGGGCCTTGATGCCGTCGGTCGGCGACGCGTCGGCGATCGTGCGGATGACCTCGTTCGTCGACGGGTCGTGCACGTCGAGGGTGCGGCCACCCTCGGCCTCGACCCACTCGCCGCCGATGAACAGACCGGTCTTGACCTGCTCCAGCAGCGCCGTCTCGTTCGCAGCAGTCATAAGGGATTCCTTTCGGGTCGGATCGCGACACGGGCCGCGATCGGAAGGGAGGTCGGGGTCACGAACGTGCCCGCTCGATGATGGTCTCGGCGACGTCGCGACCGATCCGGATCGCGCCGTCGACGTGCTGGAAGCCGATTCCGGCCAGATCGCTCGCGGCGAAATGGACGGGACCGACCGGGGTGCGCAGGTCCGCACCGTAACGGTGCAGCCCGCCGAGGTCGAAGCTCGCGGCGAACGCGCCGCGAGTCCACTCCTCCGCGGCCCAGTCGCTCTCGTGGTAGACGACGGGCTCGGCCGCCTCGGCCCCGAAGTACCGGGCGAGCGAGTCGAGGATCCGCTCGCGCCGCTCGGCCGGCTCGAGGCGGAACAACTCGTCGGCGTTCACGTCGGACACGAAACCGGTGAGCGTGCCCTGCGCGTCGCCGTGGTTGGTGTTGTCGTAGGCCGCGTGCACGAGCTCGTACGGGCTGAACGCGGTGCCGGACAGACCCTGCTCGCGCCAGAACGGCCGGTCGTACACGGCGTGCACCTTGATGGCCGAGCCCATCGACAGGTGCTGGTGCAGCTGCTGCTGCAGGCGCGGCAGCGGCGGGTGGAAGGTGAGCCGCTCGTGCAGCACGGGCGGGTAGGCGAGCACGGCCCAGCGGGCATGGACGGTGACCGTCGCGGCGACGGCCGAGACGCCGGCATCCGTCCACTGCAGCGCGCGCACCGGCTGCTCGAGCAGCACGTCGTCGCCGAGGCGCTCGGCCAGCAGCAGCGGGACCTGCTGCAGGCCGCCGATCACGCGACGGTCGAGGATGACGTCCGCGTCGACGAGGTTCGCGAACCCGCCCACGGACGCCGCCGTCTGCAGAGCCTGCAGCAGCGAGAACGCGTGCGCGGGCTTGGTGAGCAGGGCTGCGGCGACGACGAGGGCGATCGCGTCGGATGCCTCCCGGTCGGAGGTGGCGCCGCGCAGCCACTGCTGGAACGAGATCTCGTCGAGGTGGGCGGCGTGTGCGGCATCCCACGGAGCGGCGGGATCCACTCCGGCGGCGAGCTCCTCGAGACGCGCCATGATCGCGTCCATCTCGGCGCGCGTGGACTGCGCCACCGGGAAGGCGTCGCCGCTGAACCGGGCGGCGACGCCGTCGCGACCGATGTACACGCTGTCGCCGGCACGATGCCGCGGGGAGGTCTCGAGGCCGAGATCGGCGATCACCTGCAGCAGGGCGTCCTGGTGGGACGACACCCATTGACCGCCGATCTCCAGCATCGCGCCGTCGATCGTGTCGGTCCACAGGCGCCCGCCCACCCGGTCGCGCGCTTCGAGCACCGCGACGGACAGGCCCGCCCTCCGGAGCTCGTTCGCCGCCGTGGTGCCGGCGACGCCGGCACCCACGACGACGACATCGCGTGTGATCTCGAGCAATTGGCCCTCTGCCGTCAGCTGTGCGCCAGCGCGTCGGCGACGACGTCCAGGCCCTCGCGCAGCAGCTCGTCGGAGATCGACAGCGGCGGGAGGAAGCGGATGACGTTGCCGAACGTGCCGCAGGTGAGGACGACGACGCCCTCCGCGATGCACTTCTTGGCGACAGCGGCGGTGAGCGCGGCATCCGGCTCGCCGGTGGTCGGGTCGACGAACTCGGCGGCGACCATCGCACCGCGGCCGCGCACGTCGCCGACGCGCGGGTCGGCGGCCTGCAGCTCGCGCAGACGCGGGATGAGG
>NZ_DATEJS010000248.1:0-7690 GCF_035277845.1 Microbacterium sp. | reverse complement strand
CGTGGTGGTCGTCGCCGCGGTGCTGCTGACGGTGCTGCTGGTCGTTCCCTGACCCGTGCCGGCGGCTGGCCCGTGTTGACCGGCTTCCCCGCGCCCGCGTATAGTAGACCCTGTGTGCGCATTGCGCGCCGTCCGTCATGCCTCGGCATGTCGTACGCCGCACGCGCGCCGCACCTCAGGGAACGACCTGCGAACAGGTCACCCCCACGGCATACCCACCCTCATCAGGAACAAGCACCGCCAGGATGCAGATCCCGCGGGTGGGTCCGCGTGAGTCTGCAACCACCCGAATCGGATGCCCCGGCATCCGCCACGGCCGCCGCAGATGAGACACGAACGCTGTCACCGTGCAGCACTATCAAGGAGAGAACGTGCCAACCATTCAGCAGTTGGTCCGCAAGGGGCGTTCGCCGAAGGTCTCCAAGACCAAGGCTCCCGCTCTGAAGTCGAACCCGCAGCAGGCCGGCGTGTGCACCCGCGTGTACACCACCACCCCCAAGAAGCCGAACTCGGCGATGCGCAAGGTCGCCCGTGTGAAGCTGCGCAACGGCACCGAGGTCACGGCCTACATCCCCGGTGAGGGCCACAACCTGCAGGAGCACTCGCTGGTGCTCGTGCGCGGTGGTCGTGTGAAGGACCTCCCGGGTGTCCGCTACCGCATCGTCCGCGGTGCGCTGGACACGCAGGCCGTCAAGAACCGTAAGCAGGCTCGCAGCCGCTACGGCGCGAAGAAGGGTTGAGTCAGATGCCTCGCAAGGGTCCCGCCCCCAAGCGCCCCGTGGTCAACGACCCGGTCTACGGCGCACCGATCGTCACGCAGCTCGTGAACAAGATCCTCGTCGACGGCAAGAAGTCGCTCGCCGAGTCGATCGTGTACGGCGCCCTCCAGGGCGTCGAGGCCAAGACCGGCTCCGACGCCGTCGCCACCCTCAAGAAGGCGCTCGACAACGTGCGCCCCACCCTCGAGGTCAAGAGCCGCCGCGTCGGCGGTTCGACCTACCAGGTCCCGGTCGAGGTCAAGCCCCACCGTGCCAACACGCTGGCCCTGCGCTGGCTCGTCGGCTACGCCAAGGGCCGCCGTGAGAAGACCATGACCGAGCGTCTCCAGAACGAGATCCTGGACGCCTCGAACGGCCTCGGTGCCGCGGTCAAGCGCCGCGAAGACACCCACAAGATGGCCGAGTCGAACCGCGCCTTCGCGCACTACCGCTGGTAATCACCAGCGACCCGGATGCCGGCCGGAGACAATCTCCCCGGCCGGCATCCCCGTGAACTTTCACACGAAACGTAAGGAAGACATCCCGTGGCACAAGACGTGCTCACCGACCTCAACAAGGTCCGCAACATCGGCATCATGGCGCACATCGATGCCGGCAAGACGACGACGACCGAGCGCATCCTGTTCTACACGGGCGTCAACCACAAGATCGGCGAAACGCACGACGGCGCTGCCACCACCGACTGGATGGAGCAGGAGCAGGAGCGCGGCATCACGATCACGTCGGCCGCCGTCACCTGCTTCTGGGACAAGAACCAGATCAACATCATCGACACCCCCGGCCACGTGGACTTCACGGTCGAGGTCGAGCGCTCGCTTCGCGTGCTCGACGGTGCCGTCGCCGTCTTCGACGGCAAGGAGGGCGTCGAGCCCCAGTCCGAGACGGTGTGGCGTCAGGCCGACAAGTACGACGTGCCGCGCATCTGCTTCGTCAACAAGATGGACAAGCTCGGTGCCGACTTCTACTTCACGGTCGACACGATCATCAACCGCCTGAAGGCCAAGCCGCTCGTGCTGCAGCTGCCGATCGGTGCGGAGAGCGACTTCGTCGGCGTCGTCGACCTCATCGAGATGCGCGCCCTGGTCTGGCCGGGCGACGCCAAGGGTGACGTCACCATGGGCGCCAAGTACGAGGTGCAGGAGATCCCCGCCGACCTCCAGGAGAAGGCCGAGGAGTACCGCCACCAGCTGCTCGAGACCGTCGCCGAGTCCGACGACGCGCTGCTCGAGAAGTACTTCGGCGGCGAGGAGCTCACCATCCCCGAGATCAAGGGCGCCATCCGCAAGATGACGATCGCCGGCGAGCTCTACCCGGTGCTCTGCGGCTCGGCGTTCAAGAACCGCGGCGTGCAGCCGATGCTCGACGCGGTCGTGGACTACCTGCCCTCGCCCCTCGACGTGCCCGCCATCGAGGCGCACGACCCCAAGGACGAAGAGCGCATCATCGAGCGCCACGCCGACCGTGACGAGCCGTTCGCGGCCCTCGCGTTCAAGATCGTCTCGCACCCGTTCTTCGGCCGCCTGACCTACATCCGCGTCTACTCGGGTCACCTCGACTCCGGCGCCCAGGTCATCAACGCGACCAAGGGCAAGAAGGAGCGCATCGGGAAGATCTTCCAGATGCACGCCAACAAGGAGAACCCGGTCGAGTCGGTCACCGCGGGTCACATCTACGCCGTCATCGGCCTGAAGGACACCACGACGGGCGACACCCTGTCGGATTCCGCCAACCAGGTCGTGCTCGAGTCGATGACCTTCCCGGAGCCGGTGATCGAGGTCGCCATCGAGCCGAAGACCAAGGCCGACCAGGAGAAGCTGGGCGTCGCGATCCAGAAGCTGGCCGAAGAGGACCCGACCTTCCGCGTCGAGCAGAACGCCGAGACCGGCCAGACGGTCATCAAGGGCATGGGCGAGCTGCACCTCGACATCCTCGTCGACCGCATGAAGCGCGAGTTCAAGGTCGAGGCCAACGTGGGCAAGCCCCAGGTGGCCTACCGCGAGACGATCCGCAAGGTCGTCGAGCGCCACGACTACACGCACAAGAAGCAGACCGGTGGTTCCGGCCAGTTCGCGAAGATCCAGTTCGCGCTCGAGCCCCTCGAGGTCACGGCCGAGAAGACGTACGAGTTCGAGAACAAGGTCACCGGTGGCCGCATCCCGCGCGAGTACATCGAGCCCACCAACCAGGGCTTCCAGGACGCCATGAACGTCGGCGTGCTCGCCGGCTACCCGATGGTCGGCGTGAAGGCGATCCTCATGGACGGCGCGTCGCACGACGTCGACTCGTCCGAGATGGCGTTCAAGATCGCGGGCTCCATGGGCTTCAAGGAGGCCGTGCGCAAGGCCAGCCCGGTCATCCTCGAGCCGCTCATGGCGGTCGAGGTGCGCACGCCCGAGGAGTACATGGGCGACGTCATCGGCGACCTGAACAGCCGCCGCGGCCAGATCCAGTCGATGGAGGATGCCGCCGGCGTCAAGGTCGTGCGGGCACTCGTGCCGCTGTCCGAGATGTTCGGCTACATCGGCGACCTGCGCTCGAAGACCTCGGGCCGCGCCGTGTACTCGATGGAGTTCGACAGCTACTCCGAGGTCCCCAAGGCCGTGGCCGACGAGATCGTCCAGAAGACCAAGGGCGAGTAAGTCTCCCGAGACTCGGACCCTGCTCCGGATGCCGGCGTTTGCTAGCATCGCCAAGCGCGGCGGCATCCGGAGCGCCCACAACTTCACAGAATCACACCGACCCAGTCATCTAGACTGAAACAAACCCCGTAGCGTGCCGGGCGCGAACCAGCGTCCGAGACTGCTGCATGACCGTCCTGAGGAGGACCCAGTGGCCAAGGCCAAGTTCGAGCGGACCAAGCCGCACGTGAACATCGGAACGATCGGACACGTCGACCACGGCAAGACGACGCTCACCGCGGCGATCTCGAAGGTGCTCGCCGACAAGTACCCGTCGGCTGTCAACGTCGTGCGTGACTTCTCGTCGATCGACTCGGCTCCCGAAGAGCGCCAGCGCGGCATCACGATCAACATCTCGCACGTCGAGTACGAGACCCCGAAGCGTCACTACGCCCACGTGGACGCCCCGGGTCACGCCGACTACATCAAGAACATGATCACCGGTGCTGCTCAGATGGACGGCGCGATCCTCGTGGTCGCCGCCACCGACGGCCCGATGGCCCAGACGCGCGAGCACGTGCTGCTCGCCAAGCAGGTCGGCGTGCCCTACCTGCTCGTCGCGCTGAACAAGGCCGACATGGTCGACGACGAGGAGATCCTGGAGCTCGTCGAGCTCGAGGTCCGCGAACTGCTCTCGTCGCAGGGCTTCCCCGGCGACGACGCTCCGGTCGTCCGCGTCTCGGGCCTCAAGGCTCTCGAGGGCGACGCCGAGTGGGCCGAGAAGATCGTCGAGCTCATGGACGCCGTCGACGAGTCCATCCCGGACCCGGTGCGCGACCGTGACAAGCCCTTCCTCATGCCGATCGAGGACGTCTTCACGATCACCGGTCGTGGCACCGTCGTCACCGGTCGTGCCGAGCGCGGCACCCTGGCCATCAACTCCGAGGTCGAGATCGTCGGCATCCGCCCGACGCAGAAGACCACGGTCACCGGTATCGAGATGTTCCACAAGCAGCTCGACGAGGCCTGGGCCGGCGAGAACTGCGGTCTGCTGCTCCGCGGTCTCAAGCGCGACGAGGTCGAGCGCGGCCAGGTCGTCGTGAAGCCGGGTTCGGTCACGCCGCACACCAACTTCGAGGGCACCGCGTACATCCTGTCCAAGGACGAGGGTGGCCGTCACAACCCCTTCTACACGAACTACCGCCCGCAGTTCTACTTCCGCACCACGGACGTGACCGGCGTCATCTCGCTGCCCGAGGGCACCGAGATGGTCATGCCCGGTGACACCACCGACATGTCGGTCGAGCTCATCCAGCCGATCGCCATGGAAGAGGGCCTCGGGTTCGCGATCCGTGAGGGTGGCCGCACCGTCGGCGCCGGCACGGTCACGAAGATCGTCAAGTAAGTCTTCTGACTTCCCGAGAGGGGGTCGGGCCTTCGGGCCCGGCCCCCTCTCTCGTTCCCGCCGCACCCGCCCGGTCGTTGAGCGAGCGCACCCTCCCGGCCGTTGAGCGAGCGCCCCCTCCCGGTCGTTGAGCGAGCGCACCCCCGGTCGTTGAGCGAGCGAAGCGAGACGAAACGCGTCGCCCGCCCGTAGACTGGGGCGGCTGAAGGGGCGGGCATGCGGGGCAAGGGCACGTGGATCTGGGGCGGCATCGTCGTGGTGGTGTGCGTCGTGATCGGTCTCGCCGCCGAGAACGCCCCGCACGGACAGGCTCCGCAGCGCACGGATGCCGCCGCCTCGTCGCCCGCGACGGATGCCGGGGCATCCGCCTCGACGGCACCCGACCCCACGACCCCCGCACCGCGGCCGCCCGCGACGCACGCGCCCGAGCCGAGGCCCGCCGCCGGCACCGCGCTGGCACTGCTGAAGACCCTGCCGGTCAAGGGCCGCGCCCCGAAGACCGGCTACGCGCGCATCCAGTTCGGCCCGGCCTGGGCCGACGTCGACCACAACGGCTGCGACACCCGCAACGACATCCTCCGCCGCGACCTGCGGCACCTCACGCTGCGCGGATCGTGCGTCGTGCTCTCCGGCATCCTGAACGACCCGTACACGGCCGTGCAGATCCACTTCGTCCGCGGCGTGCGCACCTCGACGGCCGTGCAGATCGACCACGTCGTGGCGCTCAGCGACGCGTGGCAGACCGGCGCGCAGAGGCTCACCGCGGCGCAGCGCGAGCTGCTCGGCAACGACCCGCTGAACCTGCTCGCGGTCGACGGTCCCACCAACGAGGCGAAGGGCGACGGGGATGCCGCGACCTGGCTGCCGCCGAACAAGGCGTTCCGCTGCCGGTACGTGGCCACGCAGATCTCGGTGAAGGCCGCATATCGGCTGTGGGTGACCGCGGCCGAGAAGGCGGCCATGGGCCGCGTGCTCGCGGCCTGCCCTGCCCAGCCGGCATACCGCGACGCCCTGGTCGGCACCGCCGGTGCGATCGCGCCGCCCGTCACGGTGACCCCGAAGGCGACGACGCCGACGCAGACCACCGCGCCCGGAAGCGTGTCCTACGCGAACTGCGCGGCCGTGCGCGCGGCGGGCAAGGCACCCCTGTACCGCGGCCAGCCCGGGTACTCCCGCAGGCTCGACCGGGACGGCGACGGCATCGCCTGCGAGTGAGCGCCCGGCAGCGTCGCGTCGCCTGGTATGCCACCGATAGCATGGTGGCCCTGACGTGCGCGGTCTCGCGCACGAACCCGAGGAGACCCGATGACCACCACCCTCCTGTCCGGAGGCACCGTCTGGCGTGGCCCCGGCATCCCCGCCGCGCACACGCTGCTGCTCGACGGCGACCGCATCGCCGCGCTCGACGAGGAGGCCGAGAGCGCAGCGGACGACGACACCCGCCGCATCGACCTGCAGGGCGCGTTCGTGATGGCGTCGTGGGGCGACGGGCACGCGCACCCGCTGTTCGGCGGTCTCGAGTCCGAGGGCCCGGACGTGCGGGCCTGCACGTCGATCGACGAGATCGTCGCCGAGGTCGCCCGCTATGCGGCCGCGCATCCCGTCGACCCGGACGACCCCGACTCGGAGTGGATCTTCGGCGCCTCGTACGACGGCAGCCTCGCCGAGTCGGGCCTCTTCGACGCCCGCTGGCTCGACCGGGCCGTGGACGACCGGCCGGTCGTGCTGCGTGCGTGGGACTACCACACCGTCTGGGTGAACTCCGAGGCGCTGCGGCGCGCGGGTATCACGCGCGACACCGCCGACCCCGTGCTCGGCGAGATCCCGCATCGCGAGGACGGCGAGCCGCTCGGCACCCTGCGCGAATGGGGCGCGGTCGACCTCGTGGCCGACGTGGCGCCCGCGCGCCCCGACGAGGTGCGCCTGCGCGCCCTGCAGACGGCCGGCCGCTACTACCTCGCGCGCGGCGTGACGTGGGTGCAGGATGCCTGGGTGGAGCCCGGCGACGTCGACATCTACGTCGAGGCGGCCGGCCGCGGCATCCTGCCGATCCGCTTCAACCTGGCGCACTACGCCGACCCGCGCTCGTTCGACGAGCAGCTGCCGCAGATGATCGAGGCGCGCCGCCGCGTCGAAGAGGCGGCCGACCCGCTGCTGACCGCCCACACCGTGAAGTTCTTCGCGGACGGGGTCGTCGAGAACGAGACCGGCGCGGTGCTCGAGCCCTACTGCTCGGGTCTTCACTCGCATTCGGACGGCTCCGCGCGGCACGGCATGCAGGTGTGGGGCGACGGGGACGCTCTCGCGGACGCGGTGACCGCCGTGGATGCCGCCGGCTTCCAGATCCACATCCACGCCATCGGCGACGCCGCCGTCCGCCAGGCGCTGGACGCCATCCAGGCGGCTGTCGAGGCAAACGGGGAGCGCGACCGGCGTCCGGTGATCGCCCACGCTCAGCTGATCGCCGACGAGGACCTCGGACGGTTCGCCGAACTCGGCGTCGTCGCGTGCATGCAGCCGTTGTGGGCGCAGCAGGACGCCCTGATGACGGTGCTCACCGTGCCGCGGCTGGGGGAGGAGCGCTCCGACCGGCAGTACCGGATGCACACGCTCGAGCAGTCCGGGGCGACGCTCTCGTTCGGATCCGACTGGCCGGTGTCGTCCGGCGATCCCCGTGACGGCATCGCGATCGCGGTGTCCCGGCAGACCGCCCAGGGCGAGCCCGCCGGAGGCTGGACCCCGCACGAGCGGGTGCCGATCGAAGACGCGCTGCACAGCTACTCCGCGCAGGTCGCCTGGCAGGCGTTCGCCGACCGGGCGGATGCCGCCTGGGGCGTCATCGAGCCGGGTGCGAGCGGCGACTTGGTGGTGCTGTCACGCGACCCACG
>NZ_DATEJS010000247.1:0-10067 GCF_035277845.1 Microbacterium sp. | reverse complement strand
CATCCGGCCCTCGCCGGTGAGCGCGACGCCGGTGCGCACCGGGTCGAGGTCGTCGAGGGAGGTCTCCTCCGGCTCGATCGGCACGCCGTCGTCGTCCAGCTCGATGACCGGGATGGCGCCGGTGATCGGCGCGGTCGTGTCGACGACGACCTTCACCGGCAGGTCGAACGCCCGGGCGAAGTCGAGGTCGCGCTGGTCGTGCGCGGGCACGGCCATGACGGCGCCGTGGCCGTAGTCGGCCAGCACGTAGTCGGCAGACCAGATCGGCAGCCGTTCCCCGTTGATCGGGTTGATCGCGTACCGCTCCAGGAACACACCGGTCTTCGGACGGTCGGTGGACTGCCGGTCGATCTCGGTGGTGCGCTGGACCGTCTCGAGATATGCCTGGAAGCGCATGCGCACGTCGGCCGGTGCCTCCGAGGCGATCTCGGCCGCCAGGTCGGAGTCCGGGGCGATCACCATGAACGTGGCGCCGTGCAGCGTGTCGGGCCGGGTGGAGAAGACGGTGACCTTCTCGGCGCGGCCCTCGATCTCGAAGTGGATGTCGGCGCCGACGGATCGCCCGATCCAGTTGCGCTGCATGTGGATGACCTTCTGCGGCCAGAACCCCTCGAGCTGGTTCAGGTCGTCCAGCAGGCGATCCGCGTAGTCGGTGATCCGGAAGTACCACTGGGTCAGCTTCTTCTTGACGACCTCGGCGCCGCAGCGCTCGCAGTGGCCGTCCACGACCTGCTCGTTGGCGAGCACGGTCTGGTCGTTCGGGCACCAGTTGACGGGGCTGTCCTTGCGGTAGGCGAGGCCTCGCTCGTACAGACGCTGGAACAGCCACTGGTTCCAACGGTAGTAGCCCGGGTCGCTCGTGTGCAGCACGCGCGACCAGTCGAACGAGACGCCGTACTGCTCCATGCTGGCGCGCTGCTGGGCGATGTTCTCGTACGTCCAGGTGCGCGGGTCGGCTCCGCGCTTGATGGCGGCGTTCTCCGCCGGCAGGCCGAAGGAGTCCCAGCCGATCGGGTTCAGCACGTTGTAGCCGCGGTGCCGCCAGAATCGGGCCACGATGTCCGAGTACAGGTAGTTCTCGGCGTGCCCCATGTGCAGGTCGCCGGACGGGTACGGGAACATCGCCAGCACGTACTTGCGCGGCCGGGTGTCGTCGTCGCCGCCGGCGCGGAACGGGTCCTTCTCGGCCCAGAGCGCCTGCCACTTCGCCTGGATCGCGTGGGCGTCGTATCCGCCCTCGGAGGGTGCGGAGTGGTGGGACTCGGTGGTCTGGGACACAGGAAGAGCCAATCGCTGTTCGAACAGTCGGGAAATGCGCGACGAGCGCACTTTTCAGGGTACCGGACGGCTCCGAGCAGGGTCCGCGCCCCGGATTCCCAGCGCCACCCGAGCGCACCGGCCTACCCTTTTCATATGAACGAGTTCGTCACGTGGCTGCTCGGCGTCATCCAGGACGTCGACCCGGTGCTGCGGACTCTGCTCGCCGGCGTCGCGATGGCGTTCGAGACCAGCGTGTTCCTCGGCGTCATCGTGCCCGGCGACACGGTCGCGATCGCCGCGGGCACGGCCGTGGGCAGCCCCGTCGAGGGCCTCGCGCTCGTCGGTGCGATCGTGGCGGGCTCGCTCCTCGGCGAGAGCGTCGGCTTCTGGCTCGGCAAGACGTTCGGGCCGGCGCTGCGGGCATCCCGGCTCGGCCGCAGGCTCGGCGAACGCAACTGGGACCGCGCGGAGGGATACCTGTCCCGACGCGGCGGCCCGGCGATCTTCCTGTCCCGATTCCTGCCGGTGCTGCACTCCCTCGTTCCGCTGACGGTCGGCATGAGCGGGATGCGCTACCGGCGGTTCATCGCCTGGACCCTCCCCGCCTGCGTCCTCTGGGCGTCCGCCTACGTCACCGTGGCGGCGCTCGCCGCCGGCAGCTACCGGCAGATGGCGGACAATCTGCACCAGGCCGGCTACCTCTTCGTGGCTGTCATCGTCGCCTTCATCCTGCTCACCTACGTCATCAAGCGGATCATCGCCCGGTCGGAGCGACACCACCTGGAGCACCCCGGACACCGTCACGGCGCGTCGGGCATGGAAGACTGAGGGGATGCCCCACCCGACGGCCGACTCCCCTGCTCCGCGTCGCGCCACACCGGCGGATCGCGTCGAGGTCGGCCTGCCGGCGCGCGCCGAGTACAGATTCCACGCCTGGCGGGAGCGCCGGGCACGCCACCGCGGGCTCGTGCCGACCGTCACCGCGTTCCCCGGCTACGGCGGCGAAGACTGGGTGCGGGTGCTCGGGCGGGTGCTGATCACCTCCCCGATCCCGTCGAAATCCAAGAGCGAGTACGCGCGGGTGCGGGGATGGCGCAGCTTCGTCGCGGTGCCCATCGGCTTCGCGCAGGTGAGCGTCACCGTCGGCGGCGTGACGCACGAGGTCGTCGCCGACCGCGGCGGCGTCGTGGACACCGTGCTGCCCGCGCGCCTGGAGCCGGGCTGGCAGTCCCTGACCATGACGGTCGAGGGCGGCGACCCGGTCGAGGCGCGCGTGTTCATCGTCGGCGCCGACGTGAAGTTCGGGGTCGTGTGCGACATCGACGACACCGTGATGGTCACCTCCCTGCCGCGTCCGATGGTGGCGGCCTGGAACTCGTTCGTCATCGACGAGCACGCCCGCCAGCCGGTCCCGGGCATGGCCGTGCTCATGGAGCGTCTGGTGGGCGAGAACGACGGCGCGCCCGTGGTGTACCTCTCGACGGGAGCCTGGAACGTCGGTCCGACCCTCTCCCGGTTCCTCGCCCGGCACCTCTTCCCCCCGGGCGCGATGCTGCTCACCGACTGGGGCCCGACGCATGACCGCTGGTTCCGCAGCGGCGCGGAGCACAAGCGATCCAACCTCGAACGCCTGGCCGCGGAGTTCCCGAATGTGACGTGGCTGCTGATCGGCGACGACGGCCAGCGCGACGACGAGGTGTACACGGCGTTCGCGAGCGCGCACCCCGACCGGGTCGCCGCCGTCGCGATCCGTCGCCTGACCCCGGCCGAGGCGGTGCTCGCCGGCGGCCGCACGCAGGTGGACGACCACTCCGCGGCGGGCGTGCCGCGCGTCACCGGCGACGACGGCGCGGCTCTGCTGACCCGGCTCGAAGAGGTGGGCGTGCTGCGCGAACGTCGGACCCCCGGCGTAGGGTGACGGCCATGTGCGGACGATTCGTGGTGGCCAATGTCGCATCGGAGCTCGTGGGGGTGCTTCGGGTCGACGTCGTCGGCGACGACCTGCCCGAGCCCTCGTACAACGTGGCCCCGACGGATCGCGTCGGCATCGTGCTCGACTCGTCCAAGACCGAGCCGCCCACCCGCCGCCTCGAGTCCGCCCGCTGGGGATTCGTGCCGTCGTGGTCGAAGGACCTCGCGTCGGGCGCCCGGGCGATCAATGCGCGGGCCGAGGAGGCCGAGCACAAGCCCATGTTCCGCGACGCGCTCATCAAGCGCCGCGCGGTGGTGCCCGCCACCGGGTACTACGAGTGGAAGCAGGACGGCGACCGCAAGATCCCGCACTACATCCACCCCGAAGACGGCGAGCCCATGCTGTTCGCCGGACTGTACTCGTGGTGGCGCAACCCGACGCTCGCCGACGACGACCCGAACCGCTGGGTGCTGAGCTTCACCATCCTCACGCGCGACGCGATCGGCCGACTGGGGTCGATCCACGATCGCATGCCCCTGTTCCTCGACCCCGACTTCGCGGATGCCTGGCTGGATCCCACCGTGGAGAACGTGGGCGACGTACTGGATGCCGCCATCGACGCCGCGCCGGATGTCGCCGGCACCCTGGCAGACCACGTGGTGGGCACGGCGGTGGGCAATGTGCGCAACAACTCCCCCGAGCTCATCGAGCCCGCGGACGCCGCGTGACGCTGCTGGCGCCTGAGCACTGGCTGCACCGCGAGTCGGCCCACCGGGAGCGAGCGGATGCGCTGACGGCGGCACACCGGGAACGCACCGCGCGGGGCGAACGGCATCCCGTCGAGGACTTCCTGTTCACCTACTACTCCTACAAGCCGGCCGTGCTGCGGCGCTGGCATCCCGGCGCGGGAATCGATCTCGCGGACGCGCAGTCGACGGATCGGGCCGCGTGGCGCTGGTATCGCGCGGGTTCGCTGCCGGGCTCTGTGACCGTCGATGCGGCCGCCTTCCGGGCTGAGAAGGGCCCGCTCGTGGCCTCGGTGACGCGCCTGCTGCGCCTCACCGCCGACCGGCCCGCCTCGTTCGGCTGCTTCGGCCTGCACGAGTGGGCCATGGTGTACCGGCAGGGCGCGCACCGGCATCCCGTCCCGCTGCGCCTCGGTCAGCAGGCCACCGATGCGGTGGTCGAGGCGCATGATCTCCGCTGCACCCACTTCGACGCGTACCGGTTCTTCACCGACGACGCGGTACCGCGCAACCGCACCGCGCTGAGCCGCGACACCCAGCCCACGGCCGAGCAGCCCGGCTGCCTGCACGCGAACATGGACGTGTACAAGTGGGCGGTGAAGCTCGGACCGCTCGTGCCGGGCGAGCTGCTGCTGGACGCCTTCGAGCTCGCCCGCGACATCCGCTACCTGGACATGCAGGCGTCCCCCTACGACATGGCCGCCTGGGCCGGCGAACCCGTGCGCATCGAGACGCCGGACGGCAAGGCGGAGTACGTCCGCCGGCAGCGCGCGTTCGGCGATCGCGCCCAGGCGCTGCGGCGGAGGCTCCTGGCGAGCGTCGAGGTCGAGTCGGCGCTGGCGGCCTGATCAGTCGCCTGCCGGCGGCTCGTGCCGGTGCAGGATGCCGGCGGCATCCGTCCCGCGCGGCAGCACGCCGTACTGGGCGGCGCGATCCTCGTCGAGGCGGGCGCCGATGAACGCCTCGGCGTCGACGTGCGGAGCATGACGCAGCATCAGGGAGGACTGCAGGGCGAGCGCCAGCAGCTCGGTGAGCCGGCGCGCCTGGCCCGCGGCAACGCCCTCGGGCTCTCGACCGACGTCCCGCAGCAGTGCCAGCGTGCGCGCGATGTGGGCGTCGAGCAGCGGGTGGGCGCCGGCAGTGGTCTCGAGCTCCGCGACGAGGGCATCCGCGCAGGTGGCATCCCGGCCGAGCGCGCGCAGCACATCCAGGGCGATCACGTTGCCGGATCCCTCCCAGATCGCCATCACGGGCTGCTCGCGGTAGCGGCGTGCGAGTGGGAAACCCTCCGTGTAGCCGTTGCCCCCGAGGCACTCCATGGCCTCGTAGGCGTGCTGCGGACCGCGTTTGCACACCCAGTACTTGAGCACCGGCGTCGCGATCCGCCGAAGGGCCGCATCTGCGTCGGTCGCCGCGGTCTCGAAGACCTGCGCGAGCCGCAGACCGCTCAGCAGGGCTGCCTCGTATTCGAGCGCGAGGTCGGCGAGCACGGCCGTCATGGCCGGCTGGTCGGCGAGCACCGCGCCGAAGGCACGCCGGTGCCGAGCGTGCCAGGATGCCTCGGAGACCGCCTGCCGCATGCCCGCCGCGGTGCCGAGCACGCAGTCCAGCCGTGTGCGCTGCACCATCTCGATGATGGTGGGCACCCCGCGCCCGGGCTCGCCCACGATCGTGCCCGACGTGCCCTCGAACTCGATCTCGGCGGACGCGTTGGATCGGTTGCCGAGTTTGTCCTTGAGGCGCTGGATGCGGAACTCGTTCCGCGTTCCGTCCGGGAGCACCCGCGGGACGAACAGGCAGGTCAGCCCCTCGCCGCGCCCTCCACGCCGGGTCTGCGCCAACACGAGGAAGGCATCCGACATGGGGGCGGAGCAGAACCACTTGTGCCCGGTCAGCTGGTAGGTGTGACCGGAGACGTGCTCGCCGACGGTCGTGTTGGCGCGCACGTCCGATCCGCCCTGCTTCTCGGTCATGGCCATGCCGACCAGCGCACTCGGCTTGCCGCCGTCGACCGCGAGGCGCGGGTCGTAGCTGCGTGCGTAGAGGCGCGGCAGCCAGGAGCCGGCGATCCACGGCGAGTCGCGCAGGGATGCCACCGCGGCATGCGTCATCGAGATCGGGCACGCGTGTCCCGGCTCGACCTGCGCATACAGCATGAAGGTGGCGGCGCGGGCGACCGCGGCGCCGGATCGGGGCGCGGACCACGCGGCCGTGTGCGCGCCGTCGGCCACGGCGGCCGCGATCACGCGGTGATACGACGGGTCGTACTCGACCTCGTCGAGCCGGAAACCCCACCGGTCGTAGGTGTGCAGCACGGGCTCGTGGACGTGCGCGCGTTCGGCATCCTGCTGGAACGCGGCCGTGCCGACCCGGGCGCCGGTGGACGTCAGCTCCACATCGGCGTGCGACGCGCCGAAAGAAGCCACCGCCTGCACCAGCGGGACGTTCGCGGTGTATTCGTTGAGGTCGACGCGCCACGGGGGCTGGTTCGCCACAGCATGCGTGCGAAGGTCGGCGCGCTCGCCGCGCGCGATGGTCGTCATGCGGTCACGCTACCGCGCGCCTCCGGTGCGGATGCGCCGGCCTTCGGCGATCTCCGATCGCGCCTTCACGGCGCTCTTGTCGCTCTGCCGGGTGTCGCGAGGTGCGAGGCGGATGTGCTCCTCCGCGGCGATCCCGGCCTGCAGCTCGCGCCCCCGCTCGAGCTCCGCATCGAGCTCCGCTCCGAACAGGAGGGCGAGGTTCGCGATCCACAGCCACAGCAGGAAGACGATGACGCCGGCGAACGATCCGTACGTCCGGCCGTAGTTCGACAGGTTCGCCACGTACAGGCCGAACGCCAGGGTGCCGGCGGCGAGCACCACGATCGCGAGCGAGGCTCCGATGCTGATCAGCCGGAATCCCGGCGGCTTCACGTTGGGGGTGGCGCGGTACAGCACGGCGACCAGCAGGATCACGACCAGCAGCAGCACGGGCCATTTCAGGATGCTCCACGTGATCCGCACGCCTTCGCTCGCGCCGATCACACGCCCGACGGCATCCACGACGCCGCCCGACACGACCAGCACGACCGCGACGACGGCCATCGAGACGACGGTGATCAGGGTCACGCCGAGCTGCATCGGCCGCAGGCGCCAGAACGGCCGGCCTTCGGACGCGTCGTACATGCGGTTGACGGCCCGGCTGAAGGCTCCGACGTAGCCGGAGGCCGACCAGAGCGCCACCACGATCCCGACGGCCAGCGCGAATCCGGCGCCCGGTGCGTGGGCGAACTGCTCGATCGGCCCGCGCAGCGCCGATGCGGTGTCACCGGGAGCGACCTGGTCGATGATTCCGAGCACGGCCGTCGCTGCGGCCCCGCTCTGGCCGAAGACCCCGAGCAGCGAGAAGACGGCGATGAGCGCCGGGAACAGCGACAGCACGGCGTAGTACGTGAGAGCCGCGGCGGCGTCGGGGCACTGATGCATGGAGAACTCGCGCAGGGTGCGCTTGAGCACGTACTTCCATGTGCCGAGGCGGAGGCGCCCCCGCGGTCGTGCCGGCTGCGGGTGGGTACCGGTGGTCTCGGCTGCGTCGCCGACGGGGAGCATCGACCCGCCGTCGTCACGGCGCTCGGGGATGCGGTGGAGCCGGGCATCGCCCCGGTTCCGCCCCGGCACGATCATCGCCCCCGCCGACAGCACCGTCATGGAGAAGAGGAGCGGATGTCGGCACACGAACAGCAGCCATCTCAGCACCACGCGCGTGCGCGTCCCGTCGTCGTCGCGAGACCGCGCGGAAGGGGCGTCCGCCTCGGGGCGCACGAGGGTCACGGCGCGGGCCTGTGCCGCCTCGGCCGCCGCAGTGATCCGATTCCGCTTCACCATGGTTCCAGCACCCGCCCGGACAGGCTTCCCTTCCCCCGTCCGCATCCGAGGACGGCCCCGGATAACGAGTCTGCGCAACTCGGGAGCGGTGCGGAAGCCCGTTGCGCCGCCCAACGGCATCTGGCACACTCGCGCGAAGCCGCTGCGCCGGAGGGCGTTGACACCGTCCGCCCCGAGGAGTATCCATGGGGGTAGCACAGGCCGGGGGAGCCTGAGTCACGCATCTGGGGCGTACTTCCCGTTTTTTCTGGGGGATGGAAGTGGTCGAGCACAGCCCATGGGGCTCCTTGGTCCTTGCCGGCATATCGACGGTCGCGTTGACCGCGAGTGCCATCGCAATGGTGACGAGCGCATCTGCAGGCAGACGATCCGAAAGGCCGGCCGTGAACACTGTGACGGTGTCGACGGCGGAGAACGCGGGCGGCGGGGTCCCGTCGCAATCGGGCTCCGGCGGCGGCGTCGGCGCGATGGGCTCGGTGGCCGCGACGCACTGGCAGCCCGTCGAGGTGTACGCGCTCCGGCGCGGCGTCGACGCCTCGCCGGTCGCCGCCGACTGATTCCGGCAGCCTCCGACGGATCCACGGCATCCGGGGACGACGAAGCCCCCGGATCCGATGGATTCCGGGGGCTGTTCGGTGGACCTGAGGGGACTCGAACCCCTGACCCCCTGCATGCCATGCAGGTGCGCTACCAGCTGCGCCACAGGCCCTTGTTCCGTCTTCCCGGTTCCCCGGGGCAACTCCTCAACCCTACTACAGATTCGGCGCGCTCCCGACCAGGGCCGCCCCCCACGCATCGTTGACTTGCCCTGGATGTACGCGACGCGCCGCGCACGACGTACATCCAGGGCAAGTCAACGTCGGAGGGCGGGCGTAGTCTCGCCGCAACGATGAACGGAGGCATCATGGCGGGGCTCGGGAACATCACCTTCTACGCCGACGATCCGCTCGCTCTGTCGCACTTCTGGGCGGACGTGTTCGGCTATCCGCACGCCGTCTTCGACGGCGAGCTCAAGCAGCTGCTGCTCACGAGCGGGCTCAGCGAAGAGGATCTCGCGAAACGCGGACTGGCGGAGGACCCCGCCGGTGTGGGGCCGCGGCTGTTCTTCCACCACGCCGCATCGGCGAAGCGGGAACGCAACCGGATCCATCTGGACATCTCGACGACGCCGGGGCGCAAGCCCACGCCGGACGAGTTGGATGCCGAGAAGGACCGGCTCGTCGCGCTCGGCGCAACGGTGGTGCGTCTCGTCGACCAGCCCTGGGGGCCGTGGCCCGAGCGCTACTACCAGCTGCTCGATCCCGAGGGCAACGAGTTCTGCCTGCAATGAGGCAGCCACACGGCCGGGGCGATCAGGCGTCGATCTCGGCGTGAGCCGCAACCTCGAAGGGCACGGTCGGGCAGTCCTTCCACAGGCGCTCGAGGCCGTAGTAGGTGCGCTCCTCCGGGTGGAACACGTGCACCACGAGGTCGCCGAAGTCAAGCAGCACCCAGCGGGCCTCCTGCCGGCCCTCGCGACGCAGCCGCTTGTGGCCCGCTTCCAGCAGCCGGTCCTCGACCTCGTCGGCGATGGCGGCGACGTTGCGCTCGCTGCGGCCGGTCACGAGGAGGAACACGTCCACGAGCGGAAGGGGCTCCGACACGTCGAGGGCGACGAAGTCCTCACCGCCGAGCTTGTCCGCCGCGGTCACGGCGATCTGCAGCATCCGGCGGGCGTTGTCGGTTGCGGTCACTTGAACACTCCTGTGACGAGGGCGAAGACGAGCACGCCGATGAGCGCGACGGCGAGGACGCCTGCCGTGACCGCGAGGGTGAGCATGAGCTTGTTGCCCTTCTCCGGCGCGGGCGGCGTGATGATCTCCTCGGGCGTGACGGCGGTGCTCACGGCGGCGCTGGCCGCGATGGGGGTCGGCGACGAGTGCGTGGGCAGTTCGCCGTCGATCAGCGCGGCGTCGAGGTCCTTGCCGTCGGTGGTGCCGGGCGCGTGGCCGGTCGAGCCCATGCCCTCGGGCAGCACCCACGTGCCGGTGACGATGACCTCGCCGGTGGCGGCGACCGGGGCGACCAGCGGCGCACCGGACGGAGCCTGCGACACGATCAGGGTGCTGGGACCGGCGACCGAGCCGGTCGTCGCGGTGTCGCGGTGCAGCAACTGGTCGAACGATGCCGCCGGGATCCCCGCGGACTTGCCGGTGAGCAGCCCGGCGCCGAGCGCAGGGCTCACCGTCGCGCGCACCTCTTCGGGGTCGAGGGGGCCGCCCTCGTCCTCGAAGATCCGCAGGT
>NZ_DATEJS010000246.1:0-6121 GCF_035277845.1 Microbacterium sp. | reverse complement strand
CGCGGCCGGGGCGCGGGTCGTCGCCGAGCCCGTGCGCGGCGTGCTGCACGCCACCGCCGCCGGTTTCGATGCGGCCACCGGCGACATCATCGGCCGCCTCGACGCCGACTCCCTGCCCGCCCCGGACTGGGCTGAGCGCGTCGAGCGGCATTTCACCGACCCGGGCCTCGACGCCGTGACCGGCACCGGCGACTTCTACGGCTGCGGGCCGTTCTGGCGGTTCACCGGGAAGCGGCTCTATCTCGGCGGGTACTTCACGGTCGTCGGCCTGCTCATCGGCCGGGTGCCCCTGTTCGGCTCCAACTTCGCGATCCGACGCTCCGCCTGGCTTCGGGTGCGCGGGCGTGTGCACCTCGACGATCCGCGTGCGCATGACGACCTCGACATCAGCATGGTGCTCGAAGCGGACATGGTCTCCCGCTTCGACGGGCGCCTGCGCGTCGGTGTCTCGGCGCGGCCCTTCGAGACTTTCGCCGGGTTCCGGCGCCGGGCAGTCTGGGCGTTCCACCTGATCGGGGTCAATCTGCGCGAGGTGGGCTGGGTGCCGCGCCTGCAGCAGGCCGCACGACGACGGCGTGCCGACCCGGCCGGCGGCGTCATGCCCGATGCGGACTCGCCCGGAACAGGGACAGCATCGCCTCGGTGAGCTGGTTCGGCGCGGTCTCGCAGGGGCCGTGCCCGCTGTGCAGCACGACGAGCCGGGCCCCCAGCGCCGCCGCGTACGCGCGATGCGTGGCGACGTGCCAGACGTCGCCGGTGCCGCCGACGACGAGCAGCGGGATGCCGCTGTCGCGCAGGGCGGCGACGCGGTCAGGAGTGTGCTGCATGAGGTCGAGGATGTCGCCCACGCTCGACCGGCGCGTGAGGTCGAGTCGGCCGGCCACGAACGATGCGCGCTCGGCGGGCGCGCCGATCACGTTCCACCGCAGCGCAGCGACGAACACCCCGGTGAGCGCGTGCCCCGGCACGAACCGGCTGAGGGGTCCCAGCACCTTGAAGTCGCGCAGGGAATCGCCCGCACGCGGGGGAGCGGACAGCAGGGTCAGGCTCGCGAACAGCTCCGGGTGCCGCGTCGCGGCCTCGATCGCGACGGTCGCGGCGAACGAGTACCCGAGCACGTGCACCGGGGTCGGCCCGTCGCGGAGCGCTGCGAGCAGGTCGTCGACGAACAGCCCGAGCGTGTAGCGGTGCTGCGCAGGATCGAGCTGCTCCGGGCCGGCGGCGTGCGACTCGTACTGCCCCGCGAGGTCGTACGACTCGGCGCGGTAGCCCGCGGCGGCGAGGCCCGGCATCGTCAGGGTGAAGTCCTCCTTGGACCCCGTCATCCCCGGCACCAGCAGCACGCGCGGTCCATCCACCGGGCCCAACCGCACACGGGCGAGATCGCCGCTCGGTGCGCGCAGCACGTCGCGCTCGGACTGCGCGGGCAGCACCCGCCAGTCGATCGCGCCGAGTCGGGCATCGCGTGCCGCGGCATCCGCCATGAGGGCCGGGAACCGGTCGTCGTCGGGCAGCACGCTCACGTGCGCATCCTACGGTGCCGCGGCGCGCGTGCGGCCGAGGCGCCCTGGCGAGGGGCCCGGGGTCGCATCAGGACCCCGGCCCCCCACGATTCACGCGGAGGTCACGACGGCGAGGTCGGCCTTCAGCTGGGCGAGGTTGAACCCCTCGGGACTCTTGCCCTCCTTCAGGTACTCCCGCGACACGTACGCGTAGCTCTCGTCGTTGTACTCCTGCAGGAAGGCATCCGTCATCGGCTGTTCCTTGCCCCACGTCACGATGACGAGCCGCCCGTCGCGCCGGGCCACGGCGCTGATGTAGTGACCGCCTTCGATCGGCGATCCGGGCACGACATCCCACGGCTCGCCCGCGTTGAACTGGTCCATGGCGCTCTTCGGGAACCGGATGCCGACGCCCACGGCGCCGAACAGGTAGAGGGCGACGAGGTGCTCCTGCAGGTCGCCCGGCGTCAGCGCCAGATACGCCCCGATCCGGTGACGCTTGCCGTCGGCGTCGACGATGCCGGTCTTGCGGCGGTAGCTCGCCGCCACGGCGGGGTCGGTGCCCTGGTCGGAGTTCGGGTCGGCCGGGTTGTAGCCGGTGATCGCGGAGTAGTTCTTGATGGCGGCGTCGGTCGAGACCGGGATCTCGGTGCGGCCGATCGAGGTCCACAGCATCGTCTCGTGCAGGGCGCCGGCGATCACGCAGTCGCCGACGGTGTCGTTGCCGAGCATCTGCCAGAGGGGGACCTGCACGTCGTGGCCGAACTCGACGGGAGGCGTCGGCAGCTTCGCCGGCAGGTACGTCGAGAGCTTGAGCTTCACCGCGCCGGGACGGGCGGGGAGCTTGCCGAGTTTGAGTTGCGCAGCCATGGGGACCTCCTGGAAATGAGCTGTCACGGGGAGGAGGCGCGAACCCGGCAGCCTGATACGACACGCCCGGGAAGTTCCGCCGCGGGGCCGCGTGCGCCGCGCCCGGAGGCCGCGTCGGTTCGCGACCGCTCGGGGCATGCCGTAGACTGGGTCGTGCAGTGATTGTCTGCATTCTTTCGCCGTGCCCGCCATCGGGAACGGCCCCGGTTCCCAGTCGAAGCGGGAGGATGCCGGCACCCTCGGGACCTCCGGGTCTCTAGGGCGGTAGCTCAATTGGCAGAGCAGCGGTCTCCAAAACCGCAGGTTGCAGGTTCGATTCCTGTCCGCCCTGCGCATCAGCGAATGCTGATCCAACGAAAGCAATTCAGGTGGGTTCGATGGTCCAGGACGGGTCGAAGGCTGAGGTGGTCGCGGCAAGCGGCGCACCGCGCGAGAAGAAGCCGGGCTTCTTCCAGCGCATCGCCGTTTTCGTCCGCCAGGTCTTCGCCGAGCTTCGCAAGGTCGTCACGCCGACGCGCCAGGAGCTGCTGAAGTACACCGCAGTCGTCCTCGGCTTCGTCGTGGTGATGATGGCCCTCGTCTACGGTCTGGACGTCCTGTTCGTCTGGGTGACGACGGTGGTGTTCGGCACTCCCGGCACCGTCAGCGGTGGCTGACGCCCGGCATCCGCCCCCACGAACGAAAGAGTGACGCACGTGTCCGAACGATATGTCGACGACGCCGACTGGGCGACCGCGGCCGAGCAGTCCAGCGAGGACGACGAGGCGCAGGAGGGCAACGTCCTGCACCAGCAGGAGCGCGCGGTCGACGCCGCGGAGCACTCGGCGCTGCACGTGGTCGACGACTCCGACGACGAGGGCGACGACGAGGACCTGGACGACATCGACGACCCGGAGGCTGACGCCATCGTGAACGACGCTCTGAATCTCGACGAGGCCGCGGAGGCGGAGGCCGCCGCCGAGGTCATCAACGACTCCATCTCGGAGGAGGCCGACGCGCGCATCGCCGCGGCATCCGCCGAGGTGGGCGCTTACGACGGCCCCGACGTGAACGGTGAAGAGGACCGTCCGGTCGCCGACGACGAGGATGACGTCGACCCCTACGACGCGTTCCGCGCCGAGCTGCGCACGATGCCGGGCAAGTGGTACGTCATCCACTCCTACGCCGGCTTCGAGCGCAAGGTGAAGGCCAACATCGAGCAGCGCAAGTCGACGCTCGAGGTCGAAGAGGACATCTACCAGATCGAGGTCCCGATGGAGGACGTCGTCGAGATCAAGAACGGGCAGCGCAAGATGGTCACGCGCGTCCGGATCCCCGGCTACGTGCTCGTGCGCATGGAGCTCAACGAGGACACCTGGTCGGTCGTGCGCCACACGCCGGGCGTCACCGGCTTCGTCGGCAACGCGCACAACCCGACGCCGCTGCGCTTCGAAGAGGCGTTCAACATGCTGAAGTCGCTCGTCGAGGTGCGCGAGATGGCGACCGCCAAGTCCGGCGCCGCCAAGTCCGCGGCCGCCGCCCAGCGCACCGTGGTCACCGAGGTCGACTTCGAGATCGGCGAGACCATCACCATCAAGGACGGCTCGTTCGCGGGCCTGCCCGGCTCGATCAGCGAGATCAAGCCCGAGAGCGGCAAGCTCACCGTGCTCGTCTCGCTCTTCGAGCGCGAGACCCCGGTCGAGCTGTCGTTCGACCAGGTCACCAAGCAGTGACGCGCATCCGGTAAGATGTTCCGGTTGGCCTTTTCGGCCGACGAAACCCCCACCACTGCCAGGACCCGCCTGGTCGTGGAAGCGCGCTCGCGGGCAGCCGCTCCGAGCGCTCGACAGAAGGAAGCACAATGGCACCGAAGAAGAAGGTGACCGGCCTGATCAAGCTTCAGATCAACGCCGGTGCAGCCAACCCGGCGCCGCCGATCGGCCCCGCGCTCGGTCAGCATGGCGTCAACATCATGGAGTTCTGCAAGGCGTACAACGCCGCGACCGAGTCGCAGCGCGGCAACGTCATCCCCGTGGAGATCACCGTCTACGAGGACCGCAGCTTCACCTTCATCCTGAAGACCCCGCCGGCCGCCGAGCTCATCAAGAAGGCCGCCGGTCTTGCGAAGGGCTCCGCCACGCCGCACACGGTCAAGGTGGGCAAGCTCACCAAGGACCAGGTCCGTGCGATCGCCGAGCAGAAGCAGCCCGACCTGAACGCGAACGACATCGAGGCCGCCTCGAAGATCATCGCCGGCACCGCCCGTTCCATGGGCATCACGGTCGAGGACTGAGGGGAACAACGATTATGGCTACCAAGTCCAAGGCCTACCAGGCCGCCGCGTCCAAGATCGACGCCGACAAGTTCTACAGCACCACCGAGGCCGTGGCCCTCGCCAAGGAGACCGGGTCGAAGAAGTTCGACTCGACCGTCGAGGTCGCCCTCAAGCTCTCGGTCGACCCCCGCAAGGCGGACCAGATGGTGCGCGGCACCGTCATCCTGCCCCACGGCACCGGAAAGACCGCCCGCGTGATCGTGTTCGCGACGGGCCCGGCCGCTGAGGCCGCCATCGCCGCGGGCGCCGACGAGGTCGGCGGCGCCGAGCTCATCGAGAAGGTCGCCGGCGGCTGGACGTCGTTCGACGCCGCCGTTTCGACCCCGGAGCTCATGGGCCAGGTCGGTCGCCTGGGTAAGGTGCTCGGCCCCCGCGGCCTCATGCCGAACCCCAAGACGGGCACCGTGACCCCCAACCCGGCCAAGGCCGTCGAGGAGATCAAGGGCGGCAAGATCGAGTTCCGCGTCGACAAGCACGCCAACGTGCACTTCGTCGTCGGCAAGGCCTCGTTCTCGGCCGACCAGCTGCACGAGAACCTCGCTGCCGCGCTCGAGGAGATCATCCGACTGAAGCCGTCGAGCTCCAAGGGCCGCTACATCCAGAAGGGCGCCGTGTCGACCACGTTCGGCCCGGGCATCCCGCTGGACGTCAACGCGCTCTGACGCATCGCGCTCCGAGCTTTACGAAGAGGCTCCGCCGTCTGGCGGGGCCTCTTCTGCGTTCCCGGTGGCCTGCCCCGGATCGTCAGACGGTGGGATGCACCTCGAAGCCGGTCGCGCCCGTCGGCGGGAGCTCCTCGACCCGCGCGACCGTCGGCAGCGCCCCGGGCGGGCCCTTCGCCATCCAGGCGAGCAGCCGGTCGACCTGGCGGTCGGTGCCCTCGATCTCTGCCTCGACGCTGCCGTCCCGGCGATTGCGCACCCAGCCGGCGACACCCGCGTGCCGGGCGGCGAGCCGCATCGTATAGCGGTATCCGACGCCCTGGACGTCGCCGGTCACGATCGCATGAACCCGTCGCATGCAACCCATTGTGGTCGGCTCACGCGCCCGCCACGAGGGTGATCGCGATCACGGTCATCACGCCCGCGATGATCGCGTCGAGGATGCGCCAGGCTCGCGGCGTCGCGAGCCAGCGTCCGAGCAGCCGCGCCCCGTACGCGAGTGCGAAGAACCAGACGACGCTCGCACACGCGGCGCCGAGCGCGAACCACCAGCGGTCCGGGCCGTGCGTCGACGCGATCGAGCCGAGCAGGAACACCGTGTCGAGGTAGACGTGCGGGTTCAGCCACGTGAGTGCCAGGCAGGTGGCGAGGACGGGCAGCAGCGGGGTGCGCGTCGTGGTGGCCGTCGCGGCCCTGCGCGCGCCGGATGCCGCAGCCGGGGTGGCGGCATCGCGCACGTCGTCCGCGACCGCGAGCGCCTCGGCGGCCGGGCG